>DAOSXZ010000001.1:0-37725 GCA_035380845.1 Bacteroidales bacterium
CTGAAAGATTCCGCAAAAGTATCATAAGTCCCCGTCAGCTTTAAACTCAGTGAAACAAACAAGCTTCCTAAAAGTAAAGCAGAAATAAAATAGCGTGTTACCGGAGATTTGAATAACGAGGTAGATCTTTTGGCTACCAGTAAGAAGATCATTCCGAAATGCAACGCAGACAAGCACATAAAAACCATTATTATGGCTTCAATCAGCTGGCTGTCGTATGCTGCTATACTGAGATTTTTAGTACTGAAGCCTCCTGTTGCAATGGTAGCAAAAGAATGACAAACGGCATCAAAAAAATCCATACCTGCCAAAGTCAGGCAAAATACTTCCAGGAACGTCAGGCCAAAATATATAATAGCTATTACACGAACTGTTTCTTTTGCCCTGAAACGAAAATAATCCTGTGAAAGAGCACTGATCTCTATCTTGGATAATTTCAACCGGATGGAGCTGACTTCCGGTAATATCAGCAACATAAAAATGACGACTCCCATACCACCGATCCAATGGGTGGATGCCCGCCAGAAAAGCAATGATTTCGGTAAAATTTCAACGTCAGTTAAAATTGTACCACCTGAAGTAGTATAACCGCTTACGCTTTCATACCATGCGTTAATTAACGTAAACTCGCCTCCCCACAATAAATAAGGCAGCATACCGAAAAGGCACGATATTGCCCATGAAAGAACCGCGATGACATATCCCTCACGGGTAGCTACTTCCCCGCTACTCCGAACAAATATATACGGAAAAGACCCTATTGTCGCCGTAATGATGGCCGTAAGAAGCAATGGAGAAAACCCGGTATCAAATCCATTTATTGCCGAGACAAAGACGGCAATGAACATGAACAGGGCATTGACCAGGAGAACCAGGCCCATATTCCTTGCTATCACATGGATCCTCATAGCTTATTGTGTTCGTCGCAAAGTTTAGTTATGGATTCGTTCAATTCCGCCAATTCGTCATCGGAAGGCAGTTTGACCTGGTATTTTGTTTTAAACAACAAGGTGTTTTTGACACCCAAACGAATTTGCCTGAGCGGCAGGATCAGGTATATGCGAATAAAATAGGACAACAGGAACAACAAAAGAATGCTGCTTGCCACTGCTATGACACCAGGCATCAGGCTTCGGTAAAATCCGTCCTGTATCAATTGCGTGTTCTGATGGAGTAATTCCTGTTCCAGAGAGATCAGATCCTGTACGTATTTACGCAGCCTGGAATAAGTAGGATACAGTCTCTGAGAATACCATCCCCTTCTCTGAACGTATTCGTTTTCCTGCCAGACAGACCGGGCTTCGTTCAGTATTTGCATATAAGCGGCATAAGCGTAAACAATGGAATCGGTCAATGCCATTTCCTGATCAGTTGTCAATGTAGTCCTTGTTGCCTGCAGATAATTGTTAAAACGTGCATCATCATATATGGATTCCATTTCCAATAAGGAATCCGTTGTTATTCCAATCTGGCTGAGCAATGCAAAAATATTCTGATCGGTTACTTCCAGCAATTGGCTGGATATATTGATGTTTTCCACGTTGACTGAAATAACGTCTCCTACGGAACGGCGGATCCTTCCGATTTCAAAGATACTGACCAGGCTGGATAAGAAAAGAACAAAGCCTACTACCAGAAAACCCAGATTAATCTTATTGCTTATTCCCATAAGTGTTCAAAGTTATAAAAAAACTCCATACGCTGTCCAGAGACTCTTTGGCAGACAGGTAAGAAGGTAATCTTACCTGTTTCTTGTCTTTGAATAATTTCCCGGAGATTCCTTCCACAGAAGCATCCAGCGCCAGAAATACGGTAGTAGAAGCACCCTTGGGAGCTTGTCTTATAACGGGCCTGAAAAACAAGTCTGTAAGAGGGTCAATCCAATTATGCATTTTAATTATGGGTGTATTTACTATCCCGGGATCTACCATATTAACACTAATTCCTTCATCTTTCCATAAAGAGGCCATGCGTATGGAACACAAGGCAAAAGCAAGCTTGGAACAGGCATAACGTTCAAAACGGTTGAATTTGGGAGATGGCATAGGGAAATAAACCGGGATTCCCCCCTGTCTGATCATTATAGATACGGTATTGATCACACGGCTGCCTTTTCCCAACAACGGTTTGATAAGCCATGTAAATGTTGCCGGACCCAGGCAGTTGACCACATTATGCATTTCATATCCTTCGGGGGTAATTTCCGGTTTCCATCCCAGCATTCCTGCATTGTTGATCAGAATATCCAGGTGATCCTCTCTGTCTTTTAGAACAAGGGCAGCCCGGCGGACAGAATCCAGGGATGAAAGATCCATTTCAAGGACGGAGACTGTTTCTGCACCATATTCATCAACCAGGGAACGGCAAAATTGCATACCCTCACTTCCGGGACGACAAGATAAAATGACCTTGCAACCGGATTGAATCAATTCATGACTGATAACGCGGCCTAAACCTCCGTTAGCCCCTGTCACAAGGGCTATCTTCCGGTTATTTGAGTTCATTCAGCAATTTTTTGGGAATACCATCCAGATGCTGGTGACATGCCATATCTATACTGTACATCCTGGCAATGCAATAATTGGTATGCTTGCAACTACTGGAGAAAGCGCATCCGGGATCTTTCTCTTCCGCTTCTTTCATATGTTTGACAAAGGCTGGATCATTGATCAGGGGTCGCGCCAGTCCAATAAATTCAAAACCTCCGTCCAGAGCCTGTTCTATGACAGAACGCGAGAACATACCTCCCAGGCATACCAGCGGTATACGGATGTGCTTCCTGAATATTCGTGCATCTTCCAGAAAATATCCTTCCTTGAAGGGAACCGGGGGAATCATCCATTTTCCTATCATGCCTACTCCAATCTTTACATAATTCCAGGGCATGTAATACGTCAAAGTTTTAATGGGCATGGCACCGCGCATAACATACATGGGCGCCCGGCTTACATAACCGCCGCTAAGCACCAGTGCATGCGCTCCGGCTTTTTCCAATAGTGCGGCCACCTGCAGGGATTCATCCAATTCCATGCCACCCCTGAATCCATCCCGCATATTCATTTTCACCAACACAGCCATTTTTCGCCGGGCTGCCACCTCCATTACTTCTTCCATAACCTGAGAAGTAAATCTCAACCGGTTGACGAAACTGCCTCCGTATTCGTCTTTTCTTTTGTTCAGCCAGGTAGACATGAATTGACTCAAAAGGTATCCGTGACCGGCGTGAATCTCTACCGCATCAAATCCGGATTCGTATGCCAGTTCTGTAGCCTTTCCAAAATCTTTTACCATATCAAGTATTTCGGATTTTTTCATAGCCCTGACAAACGTCGGAGAATACATATTAAATCCGCTGCTTGCCGATACAGGTGTGCAACCGCAAATATTCCGGTGACTCATGTTGCCGCAATGGCCCATCTGTATGGATGCTGCGGCTCCTTCTTTATGAATACCATCTGTGAGATGCTTTAACCCTGGAACGATTTCAGGACGCATCCACAACTGTGTTGGGAAAGAAAGTCCACTCCTGTTAACAGCTGCATAAGCGACTGTAGTCATTCCAATCTCACCCGCTGCAACAGAAGTATGATAGCGGTAAAGGGCATCTGAAGGTCCGTTAGCTATACACATCCCTTCAAAAGCAGCCGCGCGGATGGTACGGTTGCGTAAAGTAAGAGGGCCTATGGACGATGGTGTGAATAATAGAGAATCGTGGATCATATTTTAATATATAAAAGGGAAAATACGTTTTCGGGGATCCCTTGTCATTTCTGTAGAAAACTCATTTTCATATCTTTTATATATGGCGTGAGCCCTGGGAACCAGGTTGGCAAAAGTCCACAAAAAGAAAACAAATCCGCTCAGGGACCAGGTCAAAACGGCAAAACCCATCCATTCAATGATTTCGCCAAAATAATTGGCACATGTTACATACCGGAATAATCCCTTATCCGGTAAATAATGGTTTGTATCTCCTTCATGTCTGAGGTTTCGAATAATTCCGTCCGAACGGATATTGATCACAAGTCCTGTTATGAACAATGCGGTTCCTGCAAGAAAACGGGGATCTCCCAACCAGGATTCCGTATACATTTCCGGAGGTGCCAGGAAAAAGATCCATTGACCTTGCATAAATGCGTTCGCCAGATTAAAGACAATACCCATAAGCATGATCAGAACAGGCATCCGACTTTTTCCCTTAATTAACCACGGAAAAATAAATGCACGCTGAAGATAGTGAGTCTGGAAAAGCAGGAAAAAAACAAAAGGTATAAGTTCCCATTTCCTGGGAGACATAACCCAAAACCAGCACATGGCAATAAAAACCGGCGCTTCCATGATCATCCACGCCCATTTGTTGGATAAGGTTATCCCCCAGCTTTTGTCAAAAAGAATACCGTAACCGGCTTTCACATGATACAATGCTATGAACACAACTATTGCAATAGCCGCCATAATCAATAAAAACAGGTGAAAGGTATTCAGGGAAATATTCATGGCTCACAAATGTAATAAAATTTTGTATTTTTGTTTTATGAAGCTTCTTTTCCTCCGTCTTGTATTAATATCTGCGGCAATCATCACGACGTCCTGCATCCGGGGAAACAAAGAGAAGGAGAGCAAACCACTGATATTCCAGCCGCCTTCCGTACCGGTAGTAATTGGATCACAGGAAGAAGCCATTCACTACCAAACAGTTCATTACTGGGATCATTTTCCTTTTGAGGATTCCCTGTGTATCATACAAGAAGGATTTGCGGACCAGGTTTTTACGGGATATGCAAACTTACTCCAACAAGCTGACATAAAAGATGCGCGGGAGAGTATCAGGCGCATGATGATAAAAGCAGGTACGGCGGCCGAAGATCCGGCGGCAAGAAAAAAGATCCTTTTAAAATTTTTTAGTTTAACGGAATATTTCTTCTATCATCCGAATTCTCCTTACAGGAACGATGACATCCTGATTCCGGCTTTGGAAGTGGTGGTTGCCGCTCCTTTACTGGATTCCATGGAAATACAACGCCCCTTGTATATGCTGGACATCGTTCGCAAAAACCGACCGGGAGATATAGCCGGCGATTTTTCTTTTATCCGTGCAGTCAGGAATTTCCCTTTTACCGATGACCCGTCCAATATTGAAAATTTACATGATCTGAAATCAGATTTCATCCTGATCATGTTCATCAACCTGGGATGTCCTTCCTGCAACCAGGTTAAGGAAGAGATCCTTCATTCTGAACCTGTCAAAAAGATGGTTGAAGAAAAAAGACTTACCATTCTTACTGTTTATCCGGACAAAGATATGGAAGGCTGGCAGAAACATTTACCGGAACTCCCTGCTGAATGGATCCACAGTTACAACCCGGAAGGTGAGATCAGGAACGGATCCATATACGATCTGAAAGCCATTCCCACATTGTATCTTCTGGATAAGAACAAACGTGTCCTGGTAAAAGACGCCCTGTCTGTTAAGCAATTGGAAGATGCCATCAGGCAACAGGCATATTTTTTGTAGCTTTGCGCCTCATCTACTCCGGACTAACATGAACCAACGGGTAACCATACTGATACTTGCCATACTTTTCTTCCTTCCCGGAAAAACTGCAGGCCAGACAGCTGACACGACCGGCCAGATTTCACGCGACACTATGGAAATCGCGCTGCCTGACTCATTGACTATGATCTATCTGGACAGTTTGCGTATTCCCTATACCGAGGCCCATCGTGTTCCGACACTTGACTCCATGCTGCGTATCACATCAGATGAAAAAGGATTGTTTTACAAATTAGACAGCCTGGGGCTTCTTATTCTGGATGAAAAAGGGAATCCTGTGGTAGATTCCCTGAAAAGTTTTTCTGCCAGAACGTTATCCCTGATGTCGTTTATGGATAGCCTGGGTTTGCCACTCAAAGATACAATACGAATTCCGGTACTTGATTCCGCGGGCAGACAGATTCGGGACACCCTGGGATTCTTTTACCAGACAGACAGTACCGGTTTGATCAAACTGGACAGCCTGGGATCGTTCCTGGTAGATTCACTGGCAACTTACACCACAAAAGAACTCAGGAAAATGGCCCGCCAAAAAAGAAAGGAGGAAAAAGCCATAGCAGATTCCATATGGAACAGTACGTTTCATCCACTTGAAACATATGTTATACCGGACACCCTGTTATACAGGAGGGTTATTTCCTGGACTAATGATGAATATTTTAATAATCTGAAATTTAAGCAGATAGACACCAATATCAATAGCAACTTTCACGATTATGCCTACCTGGAAAAGGACGTGGGAGCTGTTTCCCTGGGGACTGCAGGATCTCCTGCCCTCCCGTTCAACTTCTTTATCCGGGAGACGAAAGAACGTTTTGATTTCTGGAGCCCCGGTATGTATGAAGCGTATGACAGGAACACCCTTCCGTTCTACAACACAAAATCGCCTTTTACGGTGATGTCCTATACCGGGACGTTGTTCGCTAATAAGGAAACCGAAGAAATGAATGTAGGCTTTCTTCACACTCAGAATCTTTCACCTTCAACCAACGTACAGTTTTTTTACCAGAAGAAAGGTACAGCCGGATTATTGGAAAATGAGAGTACCAATACAAGGACTTTGGCCGTAACCGCGGATTACCTGGGAAAGAAATACATCGTGCACGGAGGCTACATTCGGAATTCCCTGCAAAAAGGTGAAAACGGAGGTATTCAGGATGACAGCTTCATACTGGACACCCTGGTAGAAGCTCGTACTATCCCGGTTAATCTTTCCAATGCGTCATCCCTGCTTAAAAGCAGTCAGCTTTTCATCACCCAGAGTTACGGAATTCCTATCAATCTGTTCAAAAGAGACTCTCTGGACACCGGAGAAGGGACCATGATGATTTTAGGACACTCGGGAGAATGGACCACAATGACACGCAACTATAATGATGAAATAGGCCTGGCAGACAGGGCCGGACGCGCCTTCTACTACGATCGGTTCTTTATGCATCCGACCCGTACGGCAGATTCTTTACGAACCATGATCGTGGATAACCGGTTTTTCCTGCGCTTGCAACCATGGTCCAACACGGCTATCGTTTCCAAGATAGAAGGAGGCGTGGGCTATGAACTCATTTCCAATTATTGCTTTAATCCGGATTTCTATACGGAAGGGACTTCCAACCTATGGCAGAATAATATGTACGTATATGCCGGAGCCTCGGGTATGTTCAAAAAATATTTCCGGTGGAACGCCCTTGGGAAACTGGACTATGCCGGTTATTATGCAGGAGACGTATCTCTGGATGCCAACGTCCGTTTTTCTTTTTATCCCATGGAATCCGGGATCCATCTTACAGGCAGATTCCTTTTCACCAGGCAGACACCGGATTGGTATACACAGCATTATTATTCCAACCATTATATCTGGAACAATGATTTCCAGAAGACAAACCAAACCAGGATAGAAGCCCGGCTTTCCATACCCGGTTGGAAAACTGAAGCCACATTTTCTTATGGATTACTGGGAAACCGTATCTATTACGATACACTGGGAACAGTAAGACAGTCAGAAGACCTGGTTAACGTCATGACTGCCACCTTGACTAAGAATTTCAGTTTTTGGTATGTCAGGCTTGATCACAGACTCTTATTCCAGGTATCTTCCAGGCAAGACATTGTACCGTTACCCACTTTCAGTGCCAACCTGAGGTATTACCTGGAAATACCCATCGTTAAAGATGTAATGACAGCACAAATTGGGGCCGATATTACTTTTCACACAGCTTACCATATGGAATCCTATAATCCCGCGCTGGGTGTATTCCATCTGCAAAACGAAAAGAAATACGGCAACACTCCCTATATAGACGCATTTATAAATATGAAATGGAAACGGGCAACCATTTTTGTAAAATATGTCAATGCCGCCCAGGGATGGCCAAATAGTGATTATTTTGCAGCGCCGCATTACATTCGTCCACAACGCGTATTTAAACTGGGAATGACGTGGCCGTTTTACATTAAACCCGGAAAGACAGCTGCTCAGGCTTCTTCTTCCGAAGGATCTCCCGTGAGAGCAGCAGGAAACACCGCCCGCTGATGTCCAGAAAAAAATTTCTCATAGCGCTGCTGGCAGCTTTTGTCATATCGTTCCTGTATAAGGAATACTATTCACGGGTGACGCACTCTTCATCCGATATGAGAACAAAAAGAGAAATCATACAGGCACAAAACGATACGCTTAGAAGTACCATATACCTTCCCTCTCACGCCGGGACGCGGGTTGGATATCATTACGAGATCATGAGACGTTTTTCGCAATCCCATGATCTTTCTTTAAAATACATACCCGCAAACGATACGGTTTCGGTATGGGAGCTGCTTACAGAAGATAAAACAGATATTCTGGCCGTGAACATTATTCGTGATCCCATTCCAAAATCTCTGACAGGTAAATTATGCATTACACCAAAAATCACACCATTGGGTGAAGTCTGGGTCATGATGAAAAGCAGGTGTCCCTGGCATTTGAACCTGGTACACTGGCTCATTTTATTTAGACAAAATCCGCAACATTCCCGATTTCAAAGCCGTTTTCTTCCCTCTTCCCCCAACAGATGTCCTTACGATTCGTTGCTAAGAGCAGTAAGCAGGCCCCTGGGATGGGACTGGCGTATCCTGAGAGCAGTCATGTACCAGGAATCAAAATACAGGATGAATGCCCGGTC
Organism: Bacteroidales bacterium; assembly: GCA_035380845.1. Lineage (GTDB taxonomy): Bacteria > Bacteroidota > Bacteroidia > Bacteroidales > UBA932 > DMER64. The sequence continues at coordinate 8,713 of DAOSXZ010000001.1, forward strand.
AGCTGCAGGTGCTATGGGTTTGATGCAAATGAAAGAATCTACTGCCAGGGATATGAAAGTCAAGGATCTTTATAATCCTGAAGATAATGTTAAAGGAGCTGTACGGTATTTTGCATATCTGAAAAGAAATATGCATCTGACGCATTTGCCGGAAGAAGAAGAGATCCATTTTGTGCTGGCTGCATACAATGCAGGAATGACTCGTATTCAAAAAGACAGGGAACAGGCTGCCACAGAGGGCAAGAATCCGGATAGCTGGTCAGAAGTGGCTCCTTACACGCCTTCACAAACTCAAAATTATGTAGAAACAATAAAAAAGAGGTACCTGGACTGGGTTACCTCATCCGAATAGCTTTGTCCGGACTGATCCGGATAATACTTTTCAAAGGAAGCATAAGAATGCCCAAAAGTAGTCCCAGCGCAGCTGCATCTATCAATAAAACATGATACCAGGACAGATCTACCGGCACACTTTCCACAAAATAGGTAGATGGATCCAGGGGTATCAATCCCGTAGTCTTTTGTATGATCAGAAATACCACAGCCAGAATCGTACCTGCTGCAATTCCTTTCAGAGCCACACCTGCCGCATTGTAAAGAAAACTATTTCTGATACTGCGATCTTTCATGCCAATAGCCTTAAACAATCCTATGGAAGACGTTTTTTCAAACAACAGGATCAGCAACCCGGACATCATATTGAACCCGGCCACAAGAACCATCAAGGCAAGCAAAATGACCACGTTTATATCCATCAAATCCAGCCAGTCGTAGAGATGCGAATAGACCCTTTTCACATTGCGCAAAACAACTCCGTCATCTGTATCTGAACTGTTGGCAATGATAAAATCTTCAATACTCTCCTGCCCGGCTTCAATCCGGTTTTTACCTTTTAAAAAGAGTTCCATACCGCTTACCTGGTCATCCTGCCACCCGTTTAATTTTTGAGTGTGTCTAATATCACCAATGATTAAATGATTGTCTATATCTTCCAATTGGGCATCATATATTCCTGATACAATAAACCGTCGCATCCTTACATTGTCCCCGATGAAATACATGGTCACCACATCCTGAAGCCCTATCTGCAGAAGCATTGACAGGCGACGTGATATCAGGATCTCGCTGGAGGAAGCATCCTGAGTGAAAACCGGTATGTTTCCTTCCTGTAGATGTCTTTCAAAGAAATCCCAACGGTAATTGGCCCCCACACCTTTCAATGATACGGCCTGTATGGCTTCCCCTGTATTAATAATTCCGTATGACACAGCATACTCTTGAATATGATCGACAGCCGGATGATTTTTCAAATTTTCCAGGTACGACAGATTCGTTGACACAGGTATGTCTTCTGTTACAAAGCCGGCACCCGGAGCCTCCATAAGTATCTCGCCTGTAAACCCAACCGCGCGCTTTTGAATCTCGTTTCTGAAGCCTCTGACAATAGCAACAGACAGTATCATGGTAAACACACTGACAGCTACACTTATTATGGCTATCCGGTTTCCCATGCGGCTTACCCGGCCAGTTGAAGTAGCATCGCCCTTAAGTTTCCCGGCTATATAAACGGCGATATTCATGTTGCTTATAAAAAATTATTCGCTATATTTGCTCCCCTGTTTGAAATGCGGGAATAGCTCAGTCGGTAGAGCATCAGCTTCCCAAGCTGAGGGTCGCGAGTTCGAACCTCGTTTCCCGCTCAAAACCAAACCTGAAACCTGACTTTTATTCGTCATCCTCGTCAATTTCTATGAGCAGGGAATGGTCTTTCCCAAACATTTCCATAATCTTTTCCAGCTTTGAAACAATGCGGTTATCTGCGTTTTCCTCCAAGGCAGAAAAACTATAGTATAATGTTTCGGTATAAATCTGTGCCAAATCTTCCGATTGGGCTTCGCGAAATGAGTCAGCAGGTATTTGCAGGTTCATGTCACTTAAAAACGACCGTAGTTCGGTATGGGGAAATAAGTGTCCGTTCTTATATACATTTACGTAGAACAAGACTTTTCCTGAGGTATCGGTAACCGCCGGCAGAAATCCGCCTTTAAAGACCCTTCCTCTGACAGGTATTCCTGCATGGTATGCAATCAATAAGTAAATTATACCTATTATGACGGGGCTTCCTGTTTTGTTTTTTAGCGCTCTGTGAATATAAGTATTCCCGGGATCAGAGAACATAGGATCTACCGTTTTATAATGCAATCTGTTGAAAAAAACATGATTATACAATTTCACCTTTTCCATAAATGTCTGATTGTCGTTAATCTCAACAACAATCTCATTTACGTGATCCATCAGTATATCATGCAACACTCCCTTATCTACATCATTACTCAGGAGATCCTGTATAAAACAAAGACCGGTCATCAGATCGTCCTTTGTATTACCAATCCAGTTGCGCAAAGCTTCAAATTTCAGTTCTTCCCTTAAAGCCGACAACATATCCTCTACGCCGGGATATTTATCTTCATTTTCATCTCTGCAAATGCCCTCCAGTTCCTCAATGGCCGGACGTCCCATATTCTTGAGTTGCCGGAACAAAGCATCCCTTACATATTGATCGGGATCATCCAGAAGGGGTACAATATCTAATATTTCCGTTTTACGAACCATGCTCATTACAAAATTTTTCCAGGATAACTGCGGCTTTATCTACCATCAGTCCTTTGTAATCCACATTCATGTCTTTACTACTCCGTTGTGCAATAATCATGCAAACCGTTGCTCCCCGGTGTCCCATAAGCCGTGAAAGGCCGGCAATAGCAGATCCCTCCATTTCAAAATTAGTAATCCTCAGGTTTTTATAACGGAACGAAGACAATTTTTGCAAATAATCAGGGTCAGACAACTGAAGTCTGATTACACGTCCCTGAGGTCCGTAAAAACCAGGTGCAGAAAGTGTGATTCCCTGTTCGGCATCCATAAAGCGTTTTCCTGTTTCTTCAGAATTTTTTACAAAATACGGAGTAGCCAGCAACGGAGACCATTCCATATGTTGCATGAAAGCTTTTTCCATCTCTTTGTCACATACTTCATCCCTTCCTTCGTACCAGTTTAGCAATCCGTCAATGCCTGCCGAATATTTTGAAAAAATAAGCGTGCCGGTAGGAATGTCAGATTGTATGGCGCCTGAAGTTCCCAGGCGTAATATATCGAGTGTACGGTGTTCTTGTCTGAATGTCCTGGTTTTGAAATCAATGTTGGCCAGCGCATCAAGTTCATTCATAACTATGTCAATATTGTCGGTCCCAATCCCGGTGGACAATATGGTCAGTCTTTTACGACCGAAAAAACCTGTTGCCGCCACGAATTCCCTGCTGTGTGAAACAAATTCCACATCCGTTAACAGTTCGCGCAATAAAGCCACACGATCGGGATCCCCTACCAGCAAAACTTTGTCAGCCAGCTGTTCAGGACGAAGGTGCAGGTGAAACACACTCCCGTCACTGTTGATAACCAATTCTGAAGGTTCAATAATTTTCATATTGCAAATTTAGAGGAAAATCCGTGATTTTCCTCTAAATTTGTTCCAATAAAACAATCGACTTATGATACAACGCATTCAGACTTTATACCTGACTGTGGCCTTAGGCCTTATGATCTCTTTATTCTTTGGAGTATACGCTACTTACATCCCTTTCATCGTCCTGACAGGAGCGGTATGTGCATTGCTGGCAATCACCATATTCCTTTTCAAAGCCCGAAAAATCCAGATTCGTCTTTGTATATATACCTCCCTGATTTTGCTGGGTCTCCAGATATGGATGGGCGCCGTTTATTTCAAAAATATGGCCAGTTTGCGTTTTCCTGTTACTACGGTTTTTCCTCTTGTATGTATCATTTTGGTAATCCTGGCCCTTCGCGCCATTGGCAGTGATGAAGCCCTGGTGCAATCCTATAACAGACTTCGTTCAGGGAAGGGTAAAAAGTGATTTTTTTATTATCTTCGTAAATTATAGTAATCTATCTATTTCATTAAACGATAAAACATAAATTTTATGGAAAAAAACATCTCTCGAAGAAATTTCTTACAAAAAAGCGCCATGGCCACAGCCGGTGCTATTGTTGCTTCTTCTCCGCTGATGGCTAAAGTTCCTCTGGATTCACAGAAGAAAAAGAAAACAGCAGCTACCGACAAGCTCAACATTGCCGGAATAGGTATTGGAGGAAGAGGAGGCGGAGTTATCCGTGAACTGAGTTCTGAAAACATTGTCGCTTTGTGCGATGTTGACTGGAAATACGCTGCCGGACAATTTCAAACATACCCGAATGCGAAAAAATATAAAGATTTTCGCAAATTGTTTGATGAAATGGGGAACAAGATCGATGCCGTTGTTGTTGGTACGGCCGATCATACCCATGCCGTTATCGCCGCACAGGCACTTTCCATGGGAAAACATGTTTATTGTGAGAAACCCCTTACACATACCGTATACGAAACCAGATTGCTGACCCGTCTGGCCGCAAAGCATAAAGTAGCAACTCAAATGGGAAACCAGGGTGCTTCAGGCGCCGGGGTAAGACAAATATGTGAAGCTATATGGTCCGGCATGATAGGAGAAGTAACCAAAGTGGAAGCCTTTACGGACCGACCCATCTGGCCCCAAGGGCTGGAAACTCCCACGGAAGCCCATACCCCTCATCCCGACCTGGACTGGGACCTTTTCATTGGACCTGCCCCCTACCGTCCTTACAACGAAATCTACCACCCCTGGAATTGGCGCGGATGGTGGGATTTCGGAACCGGTGCCCTGGGAGATATGGCCTGCCATATCCTTCAACCCGTGGTTAAAGCATTGAATCTGAAATCTCCGGTTGCCGTTCAGGGCAGCTCCACTTCCCTGATGACAGATTGTGCCCCTAACGCACAGATAGCCAAATTTGTTTTCCCGGCACGTGACAATATGCCCAAAGTAGGTATGCCACGCGTGGAAGTTACCTGGTACGATGGAGGACTCATTCCCGAATATCCGAAAGGATGGCCTGCAGGACGCAATATGAATGACAGCGGCGGTGCGGTTATTTTCCACGGAACAAAGGACACTCTAATCTGCGGATGTTACGGAGTAAACCCCTGGCTGATCTCTGGCAAAGAAATACCTACCCCTTCCATGACAAGGGAAGTTCCTGAAAACAATCACTATACGGATTTTATACGTGCCTGCAAGGAAAGTCCTGAAAGCCGGATAAAGACTGCTTCTGATTTTTCCGAGGCCGGACCTCTGAATGAAATGGTTGTCATGGGTGTCCTGGCTGTGCGTCTGCAAGGTTTGAACCGTGAACTCCTGTGGGACGGAGATGCCATGAAATTCACCAACATTTCTCCCAACGACAGCCTTAGAATGAAGGTTAAGGACGGCTTCTCCATTAAAGACGGTCACCCCACCTTCAACAATGAATATACAGATCCCATCAACGCCCTGGAATTTTCAAACGAATTGATCCGCCATACATACAGGGCCGGTTATTCTTTGCCTGAAATGCCGTAAACTTAAACTCAACATAATATGAAAAAACTTTTAATAATCCCCATTCTCATGACTGCGTTAATCGCAAGCTCTTGTGCTTCCTGTAATAACAACAAGAAGGAAGTACAGGAAGAAGACCCTAACGTTGTTATTCTCTTTGACGGAGAAACGTTTGAAGGCTGGCGTGCCTACAACGGCACCGATATTCCCGGAGCATGGACCATAGAAGAAGGCGCCATCAAGATCAACGGTTCCGGCCGCGGTGAGGCCGGTGCTGAAAACGGCGGTGACATTGTTTTTGACTGCAAATTCGGAAACTTTGAACTTACTTTTGAATGGAAAGTAGCAAAAGGCTCCAACTCGGGTATTTTTTACCTGGCACAGGAAGTTCCCGGAGAGCCCATTTACATCTCGGCTCCGGAATACCAGGTTCTGGACAACGCAAATCATCCCGATGCCATGCTGGGTATAGACGGCAACCGCCAATCTGCTTCCCTTTACGACATGATCCCTGCCAAACCGCAGAACTCCAAACCTTTTGGCGAGTGGAACACAGGGAAAATCCTGGTCTATAAAGGCACCGTGGCTCATTTCCAAAACGGAGAACCGGTTCTTGAATACCATTTGTGGACTCCCCAATGGCAGGAAATGCTGGACAACAGCAAATTCAGCAAAGAAAAATGGCCTGTCGCTTACGATCTGTTACTGAATTGCGGTGGTGAAGAAAAAGCAGGATACATTGGTTTGCAGGATCATGGCGATGATGTATGGTTCAGAAACATCAAAGTAAAAATCCTTGACTAATGGTACGCAATTTTTTGACAACAATTATGGTGGCAACGGTTTCTGCTTTCAGCCTGGTATCCTGTGCTACAGAACCCGTACAAAAAGAGATCGGTCTTCAATTGTACTCCATCAGGGAACAGATTAATGAAGATCTTAACACTTCACTGGATGCCGTAGCCGAAGCCGGCTATACATTTGTGGAAATGGCCGGTTACAATGCCGCGGAAGGTACTTTCTACGGCATGTCAGGCAATGCTTTTACGGAGCTTTGTAATAGCAAAGGACTGGAAGTGATATCCTCACATATTAACGGACCGGATCCGAATGTCACTCCATGGGAAGAATGTATGGCCTGGTGGGACAAAGCCATTGCAGATCACCTGTCTACAGGTGTTCTGTACATTGTTCAGCCCTCCATGTGGAAAAGTGCTTACGAATCCGTTGAAGGACTTTCCAGGTATTGTGAATTGTTCAATGCAGTTGGTGAAAAATGCAACAACGCAGGCATCCGTTTTGGATACCATAATCATGCAAATGAGTTCACGACTGTTTTTGATGATGTGGTCCTGTACGACTATATGCTTCAGAATACAGATCCGGAAAAGGTTTTCTTCCAGATTGATGTATATTGGAGCCAGGTAGGCGGAGCACCTGCTGTCGAATACCTGGAAAAATATCCCGGAAGGTATGACCTGTGGCACGTTAAAGATGACAAGGAGATTGGCGCTTCCGGAAAGATCGATTTCCGCGCCATCTATGAAAAAGCAGAAATGTCGGGGCTTAAATATGCCATTGTGGAACAGGAAGCATTTGATTTGGCTCCTTTTGAAAGTATTAAAGCTTCATATGACTATTTGAACAATGCGGACTATGTAAACGTTTCGTATTAAGAAAGATTCTGTGTTACTCTTCTGTGACACAGAATTTTTTTATGACACTGTAAGCATCCTGAATACCCAACTCCCCGGCAGTAGAGATATCCATACACCCCTTTTCTTTCTCCTTCAGGTAGATCTGAATAAGGCCCCGGTTGTAATAGGCTTCTGCCAGGTACGGATACAACTCCAGTGCTTTGGAATAATTGCCGATAGAGCGGGGAAAATCACCTGATAAACAATAAAGGTTCCCCAGGTTATAATATATATGGGCAAAATCCGGGGCCAGAAGGGCTGCTTTTTCCAGATCGTTAATAGCTCCTGAATAGTCGTATTGATGACGGCCCTGTTCCTGGACACGTGTTCGTGTAGTCCCGGCCTGGTCCAGGGTGAGGATCTGTACGTTATTTTCCATAGAAGAGATAAAATCTATCATCTCACTCTGCAATGCAGCCCGGTTGATATAATAAAAAACGTTATCGGGATCTTTTTCTATAGCCCGGTTATAGGATGCCAGGGAAGCATTGAACAATTTGCTCTGGAAATCCAGAATACCCCGGATGAAGTAAAGATCCGGAGAATCTCCGTCATCCCGGATCAGCTTTTCAACCTGTTCTCTTTGAAATTCAATGCGTTCCGGATCAGTTTCCGGTTCCTGGCTGAACAAACTGACAGGGATTGTCTGACGCATAGTAAATTTTTCAAGGTCCTCATAATAATACCTTTGTTCAAGCGCTATGGTGTTTTCCGCAGGCCCGGTCAGCAATTTATAGAGGGGTTTAAGACGTATGTCCACATCCCTGTATTGAAGCAGTTCGTTATTGAAATCTTTTTTTGCAAAGTCGGCATCCAGTGCCAAAAGACGGTCAAAACGCTGCGTTGTGTCTGCAAAAGCCGAGTATGTAGTATCTCCCAGCCTGGATTTGTAATCGTTGACTTTGTTCTGAGCCACCTGGTAATCCAGCTCGGCAGCCGCAAACAGACCGAGTCTGTTCTTGACAAACGAACGATTCATATATGCGTTTGCAAAATCCGGATACAACTCTATAGCTTTGTCATAATCCCGCATGGCATCTCTGTAACGTTCCATTTGTATGAACAATGCCGCCCGGTTGTAATAGGCCAATACGTTGTTGGGATTGATGGAAATAACCCGGTCATAATCTTCCAGGGCGTTGTTGTAGTCTCCAATCTGTGTTCGTATCAAGGCCCGGTTGTACAAAGTCAGGGCATTCCCCGGATCTTCCTGCAGTACTTTTTCAAGATCGGCCAGTGCCCCGTTTAAGTCATTCCGGTTATAGCGGATCAGGGCGCGGTTGAAATAAGCGAATGAATTTTCCGGATCCAGAGATAATGCCTGGTCCAGATCCTCCAGGGCTGCCGGATATTGCTCCTGCATGGCATATACACGCGATCTGCGGATATAGCCTTCCGGATCGAATTTGTTCAGCAATACGGCGGTATCGTAATCATGCAGTGCTTTTACGGTATCCTTCAGGTACAGGTAACAGGCACCACGGTTCAGGTATGCTTCGCTCACACGTGGTTCGTGACGAATAAAACGGTTGAAATCTTGCTCCGCCAGTTCAAATTGCTGGGATAACAAGTAGGTAACTCCCCTGCTAAAATAGAGTCCGTTATAGCCGGGACGCAGGTCTATGGCTTCCTGCAGGTCTTCCAGGGCCTTTTCGTATTCACCCAGACGTGAATAGGTGATTGCCCTGTAATGGTATGCCATGGTAAATATGGGATGAATGGATATGGCCCGGTCAAAATCCGATCGGGCTCCCATGAAATCTCCCAGGTTGTACTTCCCTATCCCTCTGAAAAAAAAAGCTTCATGCAAAGCAGGATCCAGCTGAATGAGTTTGTTGAAATTATCAATGGCCTGCTGGTACCGTCCTTCGAACAGCAAATGCTGTCCGCGGTAAAAAAACTGCTGTTTATCGTATTGGGCTTCCGCCTTTCCCGGTAATAACAAAAGGGAAAAAAGAAGAACTATATACAGGCGGTGTTTATATACCATTTTTCAAAGGTATGAAATTTGAGAGGAAAAATTTGTTCCTTTGCAATTGAAAAACAAAAAATATGCCGCGCCTTTTCCTTTTTGTGCCTTACCTTTCAATAGTTCTTCTGTTCCCGGCTATATCGCTGCAGGCACAAAAAGCCTATCCGGAAGACTATGCCCGTAAGGTTACACAAACAACTCTGGATTACCATATACGCTATTTATCGGACAGTCTGTTACAGGGAAGGGAAACCGGGTCGCCTGGCGGTTCTCAGGCAACTCAATACATCGACAGCAAATTCAAGGAATTCGGGTTACATCCCCTGGGCACTGCAAATCCTTACCGGTACAATACATCTTACATCCAGGGGTTTGTATGTCCTACCGGTCAAAGAGGGCGGAATGTGATAGGATGGATACCGGCAACAAGAAAGGAGAGCAACGAATACATAATCATATCTGCACATTACGATCACCTGGGGGTGATAGAAGGAATTCTTTATCCCGGAGCTGACAGCAATGCTTCGGGGGTCGCCGCTTTGTTATCCCTGGCCGAAGCTTTCGGGGCTGCTGTCAACGACGGACAGGGACTTTCACGCAACCTCATATTTGTGGCGTACGATGCCAAAGAATTTTCCATGACCGGAGCCAGGATCTTTGCCTTGTCCCTGGGAATTCCGCCCCAACAGGTAGTCTTGAATATTAATCTTGATCAGATGGGAACGACCCTGGCTCCCCCCGGGGATTCGCAAAAGTACATGCTCATAGTGGGAGCGGAAAAAGTACCCGGCCATATTGTCCGGTCAATGAACAACAACAATGCATACTACAATACAGGACTGGAACTGGATTACACTTTTTATCAAAGCCCTGAATTTGCGGAAATATTTTTCACAATGACCGAGCAGTATTTCTTGTCTTTGCAGAATATACCTTCCCTGCTTATCACTTCCGGGGTGAACGATCACACTTATAAGCCCCGGGATACACCGGATATCATAGATTTGCCTGTTCTGGAACTGAGAACACGATGGCTTTTCTTTACTCTTTGGGATCTGCTTCAGCGTTTATAGAACCGTATCAAATCATAAGACACGGTAACGCTGCCCCGCATTTGTTTCATGGTGTAATCAAAAAAATCACTCCCGGGTTGAAATATATCTTTTAAACCCATCATAACATGCAATCCCATCCGTATACGCGGAAATATCCGGGCATCGTAACCCAGTAACAGCCCGCTGTCCCAGGAGTCAAGCAATGAGGAAAAATCCATCACCTGCGGGGTAGTAATTTCTGAATCAATACGGTCGGGTTCAGACCCTATAAAACCTTTTATGGCATTAGTGATAAAATGAGACTTTAAGACATAGGCTCCAAAAAAACCCAGCTGAATACCATGCTGTCTTTTTTTACCGGCAAGAAATTCCACATATACAGGAAGTTCCAGCAAGGTAAAACCCATTGACATCTGGGAGGTCCCCGTAAAATATTGCACCATATTTTCTCCTTTGAATTTCTGATTGGTGACACGCGCATCCGCATCCATGGCTATGGTTTTGTAATTGAGATTGGCACCCAATGTCCAGCGGTCATGTAAGTTCAGAAAAAAGCGGGCACCCAGTGTTGCATTCAGTTTGGGGTATGCATTAAAAGATCCTCCTACTGCATCAAAGGGCACAGGCAGGGCCCCGCCAATATCGGTCCCTATCTGGGGAGCTATACAAAATGATGGTACAAATGAAGCATTATCTTGTGCTCTTAGCGAATTACCCGACAGAACCCCCAGGCAAACAAGTGGTAAAATCAGGAAAGAAAATTTATTTTTCAGGACCATTTGGCAAAAATAGTACAATTTTTGAACGCAAAGCCTTTCCGGTGGGCAAATCCGTTCTTTCTGCCAAAGCCCGGGGGGTTCCGCAAAAACAACAAGTCCCGCCGTTTTCACCTGCATCCGGTCCCATGTCTATGACCCAATCGGCACATTTCACCACATCCATATTGTGCTCCACCACAAGCACGGAATGTCCTTTTTTAATAAGTGCCTGGAAAGATTTCAACAGTTTTTCTATGTCAAACACATGCAATCCCGTAGTAGGTTCGTCAAAAATAAACATCCTGTTTGTTTCCGAATTCTCCCGGGACAGGAAATATGCCAGTTTCACCCGTTGGCTTTCACCTCCGCTCAAGCTGCTGCTGCTTTGCCCAAGTTTGATATAGGAAAGTCCCACCTCATCCAAAGGCCTGAGCTTATCTGCTATCCGCAAGGCTGCAGGCTCTTTTTGGGAAGAAAAGAAAGCAATCGCTTCTTCTACGGTCATTTCCAGAACATCATATATGTTTTTGTCTTTATACCTGACTTCCAGGATATCGGGCTTAAACCTGCGGCCCCCGCAGGATTCACACGTAAGCACCACATCTGCCATAAACTGCATTTCTACTTTTACAACACCTTCTCCCTGGCATTCAGGGCACCGGCCTCCTTCAATATTAAACGAAAAATGCGAATGCCCGTAACCGTTCATTCTGGCGTAAGGCTGCTCGGAAAACAACTTACGGATATCATCATAGGCTTTAATGTAAGTAACCGGATTGGAACGGGAAGACTTCCCAATGGGATTCTGATCTACCAGTTCCACTCCTGCCAGCCTGTGCATGTCACCTTCAAGGCCTGTAAATTTTCCCGGAGCCGGAGTCCTGCCCTGGTTGTAATGCCGGCTGAGGGCATAATACAAAACATCCCTGACCAGGGATGATTTGCCCGAACCGCTGACTCCGGTGACTGCGGTAAAGACCTGTAAAGGGAATTTTACGTCAATGCCTTTCAAGTTGTTATGAGAAGCCCCCCGAACCATGATATAGGAATTCCAGGTCCTTGAACGTTCGGGAACAGGAATGACGTTTGGATCGCTTAAAAAACGGAGGGTGCGGCTTTCTCCGGTATCTATTTTCCGGCCCGCCCTGACAGGCGGTCCCTGGTACATCAGATTACCCCCGTCTTTTCCGGCCAAAGGTCCAATATCAATAATTTGGTCGGCAGCCCGCATGATTTCCTCGTCGTGTTCCACCACCATCACGGTATTGCCCATCTCTTTAAGTGCTTTCAGGGAAGCAAGCAGCCGCTGAGTGTCGCGCGGGTGAAGCCCGATACTCGGCTCGTCAAGAATATAAAGGCTCCCGACCAGCGAACTTCCCAGCGAACTGACCAGGTTTACCCGCTGGCTTTCACCTCCGCTCAAGGTGGCAGAACGTCTGTTCAGGGTCAGGTACCCCAGCCCTACCTGGTTCAGAAAATGCAACCGGTACCGAATTTCTTCCAACGTTCTGCCGGCAATTTCCAGCTCTCTTTGGCTAAAGCTGACATTGTCCATGAACTGACCCAACTGTGAAACAGGCATATCCAAAAGCTGGTCTATCCGCTTCCCCGAGACACGAACGTATGAAGCTTCTTTCCGCAAACGGGTACCGGCACATTCCGGACACGTTGTTTTTCCTGTAAAACGACTAATGATGATTCTGTTTTGGATCTTATACCGTGCAGATTCCAATTGTTTAAAGAACGGGTTAATTCCTGTTGTCCGGTTGTCTCCGTTCCATAACCAGTCTTTTTCCCGGTCTGTCAGATCCCTGTAAGGCTTATGTATGGAAAAACCGGTTGCAGATGCATGCCTTATTACTTCCTCCTTGAACGTTTTCATGACATCTCCCCGCCAGCACGCTACAGCATCCTGGTAAACGGACAGGCCGCTATCCGGAATAACCAACGATTCATCTATTCCGGTAATTTTTCCGTATCCGCCGCAAAGGGGACAGGCTCCCAGGGGATTGTTGAAACTGAACATGTATTCATTGGGTTCCATGAAAGTGATCCCGTCGGCTTCAAAGCGTGTTGAAAACGGGACCATACCTTCTTCTGTCTGAACAAACAAAGTTCCCCCGCCCACCGAAAACGCCGTATTGACAGATTCGGTAATCCTGGCCCTGTTATCCGGATTATCCACCGGACTCACACGTCCGGTCAGGAGATAGACCTGCCGGTCTGCATATTTGTCTCTTTGTTGCAAAATATCTTCAATCCGGACCATTTCTTTTCCATCCCAGAAACGCACATATCCTTCCTGTTGAAGCTGCAAGAGCGTTTCCACACGACGTTGCCGGTCATCCCAGCCGAAAGGCGCCAGAAGCAAAGCATGGGATTCTTCCGGCAGGGTAAACAAAAAACACAGTACATCTTCCACCGTATGACGGGTTACTTCTTTTCCGGTAACGGGAGAATAGGTCCTGCCTACCCGGGCGTAAAGCAGACGTAAATAATCGTAAATTTCTGTTGATGTTCCCAGCGTAGAGCGGGGATTGCGCGTATTAACCTTTTGTTCAATGGCTATGGCCGGCGGTATGCCTTCAATCAAATCCACATCCGGTTTTTTGATCCTTCCCAGGAACTGGCGGGCATATGCCGAGAGGCTTTCCACATAGCGCCGCTGCCCTTCCGCAAAAAGGGTGTCAAAGGCAAGGGAAGATTTTCCCGAGCCGGATACGCCGGTGATAACAATGAATTGATCCCGGGGAATTTCAATGGAGAGGTTTTTCAGATTATGAACCCGTGCCCCTTTTACTACAATCTTTTCTTCACTCATGACATCATTCCCTCACGGCCTTTATGATCCCTTTGATCTTTCTCAGGTGGAACAACAGCAGATCCACCTGTTTATTGGAATTTACGGCCACCTGCAAACGCCCCACAATCTTCCCTCCATGGCCCGAAAACGTATAACTTCTCATGTTCAGAGAAAGATTTCTCATCACTTCTCCAATCTCACCGGCCAGTCCTATCTCCTCATAAGCCGTTACACGAATTCCCACCTGAAAGACGGCAGAAGTCACTGTATTGCGCCACCTTACTTTTTGTATCCGGTACGGATATTGTTCCATTAAACGGGCAGCATTGGGACAGCTCATACGGTGAATTTTAATACCTTCCTTAATTGATACAAATCCAAAGACAGGGTCTCCTATAACGGGATTGCAGCATTTTGCCAGTTTATATTTAATACGACCGAAAGAATCGTCAATGACCAGGTAATCACCTTCCCCGTAACGAGTATGGTCTTCTTCCTTTTCCGCCGTTACGGTTTCCGGGGATGGCTTTGCTGGTTTTTCTTCTTTTTCTGCGTCTTCCTGTGTCAAAAAAGATTTTATTTCCTGGAGGGGTATGTCTTCCCGGGCAATAGCTGCATAAAAATCGCTTATTTGCTTGATCCTGAACTTTTTCATTAGACGGGCAATATCATCCGCGGAAAGTTCGGCTTTCCAGTTTTTCAAACGTCTTTCCAGAATCTCCCTGCCGGCTGCATCCTGGACACCGGCTTCTTCACGCAGTTTTTGGCGGATCTTGTTTTTGGCTTTTCCTGAAACCACAAAATTCAGCCAGTCCCTGGATGGTTTCTGGTTTTTGGAGGTAAGGATCTCCACCACATCTCCCGTACTGAGGATATCCCTTACCTGGGACATTTTTCCGTTCACACGACCTCCCGTGCATCTGATTCCCACGTTGCTGTGTACCTCAAAGGCAAAATCCAGGACAGTCGATCCGGCCGGCAAACGTTTCAGATCTCCTGCCGGGGTAAACACGTAAATTTCATTGGGCTTGAAAAGATCGGCATCTTCCCCGGATTTGAACTCTTCGGCAGGATTTTGCAACCTTTTTCTCACATTCCCCAACCAGTCGTTAAGGACTTCTTCGTTCCGCATCCCTTTGTATGCCCAGTGCGCAGCGACCCCGTACTCGGCAATCATATCCATGCGCCGGCTGCGGATCTGGACTTCTACCACCCATTGATCCGGGGTACGGACTGTAATGTGCAGTGACTCATAACCACTGGCTTTCGGGACCGTGATCCAGTCCCTCATACGTTCCGGGATCGGTTCATAGATATGGGTTACCATGGAATAAACCTGCCAACAGACTTCTTTTTCTTTTTCCGGAGGTGTATCAATAATGAAACGAATGGCCAGAATGTCGTATACTTCGTTCACATCTACCTGTTGGGCCTGCATTTTGCGCCATATAGAATAGGTGGCTTTTGTACGGCTTTTCAGTTCGTATAGTATGCCGGCCGTTTTCAATTCTTTCTCCAAAGGCCTGACAAACCTCGCTATCCGTGCCTTACGCTCAATTTCTGTGGCCCTTATATTGTTGGTTATCAGACGGTAATCTTCCGGCTGAATGATCTTGAAAGAGAGGTCCTCCAATTCGCTTTTTATTCTGTACAATCCCAGCTGGTGTGCCAGAGGAGCGTACAACATAAGTGTTTCGGTAGCTTTTTTAATATGTTCACCCCGGGGAAAGCATTCGGTCAATGAACGCATAACTTCCAGCCTGTCTGCCAGTTTAATGAGTGTTACGCGTGGATCTGCCGAGTAGGATATGATCAGTTTCCGGTAATTATCTGCCTGCAGACGGGTGTCTTTTGGATTGATGGTCGATATTTTGTTCAGTCCGGATACCATTAAACCAATATCACTCCCAAAATCCCTTCCTATCTCATCCAAAAATTCCGGATTCTTACGGCTGGCTTCATGAAGGTATACGGTTGCTATCGCTTCACATGTAAGGCCTATCTCATTTTCTACAATTTGCGCCACGGCATCTACATGGTTCATAAACGGCTTTCCGTTACCCCTTTCAAGACCGGTCAGCTTTTCCCGTGCATAGTCTTTCGCCCGGGCAATCATTTGAATATTTCCCTGGGTTGTCATTTACGTAGTTTTTCCAATGCGTACATCTCGTCCCTGAAGCCGGCAGCCGTAATGAAATCAAGTTTAGAGGCGGCATCCTCCATTCTTTGCCTGGCCATGGCTATTGCTTTTTCCAGTTGAAGCGGGGTCATGGAAAGTGTAACGGGATCCGCGGCAACCAGGGAAGCCATATCTGATTGCTCCCGGTATATATTACCCTGCCTTAAGGTATCCCGTACATTTTTAGCTATTTGTGTGGGAGTTATCCCATTTTCACGGTTATACTGTATCTGCTTTTTGCGTCTTCTTTCTGTTTCCCGGATCGTCCGCTCCATGGAATCTGTTATGCGGTCAGCATACATAATTACCTTTCCGTCTACATTACGTGCCGCCCTTCCGGCTGTCTGTGTGAGCGCTCTTTCCGACCTTAGGAATCCTTCCTTGTCTGCGTCCAGTATGGCAACCAGCGATACTTGCGGAAGGTCAAGACCTTCACGCAAAAGGTTGACTCCTATGAGCACATCGTAATACCCCTTCTGAAACTCCTCAAGGATCCTGATTCGTTCCAGGGTTTCCACATCCGAGTGAATATAAGTGCAACGGATTTGAATTTTTTGCAGAAATTTATCCAATTCTTCAGCCATACGTTTGGTCAGGGTGGTAACCAATACACGCTGGTCTTTGGAAGCACAGATACGGATCTCTTCTATCAGGTCATCTATTTGTCCTTCGGTTTTCCTTACTTCCACTGGCGGATCCAGCAGACCCGTTGGACGTACTACCTGTTCTACTATCAAACCGCCGGATTTTTCCAATTCATAATCTGCCGGGGTGGCAGAGACGTACATGCGCTGGCCAATGACCGAGTCAAATTCCTCAAAAGTCAGGGGTCTGTTGTCAGCGGCAGCCGGCAGGCGAAATCCGTACTCAATAAGCACCTCTTTCCTGGAACGGTCGCCTCCGAACATCGCCCTGATCTGGGGCAGGGTGACATGACTTTCATCAATAATGGTCAAGAAATCGCCGGCAAAATAATCCAGCAGGCAGAAAGGTCTGGTGCCGGGGGGTCTTCCGTCAAAATACCGGGAATAATTTTCTATACCCGAACAATAACCCAGTTCCCGGATCATTTCAATATCAAATTCCACACGTTGCAACAGCCGGTTTGCTTCCAAATGTTTCCCCGCATCTTTCAGGTATGCCACACGTTCGGTCAGATCATCCTGTATGTTCCGGATGGCTTTTTCCTTTCTTTCTTTTGTGGTCACAAAAGCACTGGCAGGATAGATGGCAATCCCTTCAATCCTTTCCAAAATACCGCCTGTTACCGGGTCAAAACGTTCTATGGACTCAATTTGATCGCCCCAAAAGGCGATCCGGCAAGCTATATCATCATATGCCAGGTATATATCAACGACATCTCCCCTGACCCGGAAAGTACCCCTTTTGAACTCGTTCTCGTTACGTGAATAAAGGGCATCCACCAATCTGTACAACAACTGGTTGAAATCATGCGCCTGTCCTGTTTTCAAGGTTATGGTGTTGGCGTGAAAATCGTCCGGATTCCCTATCCCGTACAGGCATGAAACACTGGATACAACCAACACGTCCCGCCTGCCGCTAAGCAGCGCAGATGAAGTGCTTAGACGTAGCTTCTCTATTTCATCGTTTATACTCAGGTCTTTTTCAATATATACATCTGTAACGGGAAGGTATGCTTCCGGCTGGTAATAATCGTAATAGGATACAAAATATTCCACCGCGTTATCGGGGAAAAAACTCTTGAATTCCGAATAAAGCTGTGCTGCCAGTGTTTTGTTATGGCTGATGACCAGCGTGGGCCTTTGCAATTTTTCCACCACATTGGCCATGGTAAAGGTTTTGCCGGATCCCGTAACACCCAGCAATACGGCAGCTCCGGTACCATCCCTGAAGAGGGCACTCAGCTGATCTATTGCCTGCGGCTGATCTCCCGTAGGCTTGTAGGGTGCTTTAAGATTGAATTCCATACGAAAATTTTCCGGATGACAAATTTACGGAAAAAATAGCGAGTGGCTGTTACAGGAGCTGTCAGTACATTAAAAAACCGGCCACACCACCCATAAACATCAACAGTATGGGATGTACTTTGTAAAAATATGCAGCCAGGAATGCCAGGGAGAACAACAGGTAACTGCGGTAATCCACAAAATTCTCGGGAGTAGCCATAACCAGAACGGCAGATGCTATCAACCCTACCACCACAGGACGGATGGCCCGGAAGATTCCCTGAACAGTCATATTGTTTTTGAATTTGATGATCACACGGCTCACGAGGATCATCAGTACCACAGAAGGGATTATCAGGGCCATGGTTGCCATGACAGACCCCAGAACATTGCCGCCGGAAGAGGTATAACCCACGTAAGTGGCCGTATTGATAGCTATGGGTCCCGGTGTCATCTGGGATACGGCAACAATATCCGAGAATTCCTGCATGGTAAGCCAGCCGTGATGTCCAACCACCTCGTCCTGTATCAGGGACAACATGGCATATCCGCCTCCGAAACAGAACAGGCCTATCTTCAAAAAAGTCAGAAAAAGTTGCAAATAGATCATACGCCTTTTTTCCTTTTCCTGTATATATCAATACGGTACCACACATAACCGCCCAGTCCGGCAGCCAGTATCACCCATACGGGGGAAATCCCAAAAAGCCAGATTAGCAAAGCAGACGAAGCGGCAATAAACCCGGTTACCACAGTCAGTCCTATTGCCCTCATGGTCGTAATAACCGGAACCGCAATAAGGGCTACTACTACGGGACGCATCCCTAAAAATATCCGTTCTACAACCGGATTATCACGGAAATTTTTAAAAAACAGAGCCAGCGCCAGAATAACACAAAAAGGAGCGATCACCGCACCTGTAACAGCCGTCAGGGCCCCCTTCAAACCTTTCAGGCGGTACCCTACGCCCACAGCTATATTGACAGCTATCACTCCGGGAAGTGTCTGAGTAGCAGCTATGAGATCCGTAAAATCTTCTTTTGTGATCCATTTTTTCCTGTCTACCACCTCGGCCTCAATCAAAGGCAGCATAGCCAGACCACCGCCAATGGTGAACGCGCCGATCCTGAAAAAAACAGAAAACAGATCCCTATACATAATCAATCCAGTATTACTTCCACCACCCTGTTGATCAGGGCACGCTGGTAAGGTCTTTCAACCCTTATGTAATTCCTTGTATAACCATGCATTTTCCGGTCTCGGGTCTTTCCCTCGAACAGCACTTCCTCCTGCCTGCCTTTATTGGCAAGAATGAAATCCCGGTGCAGCATATCGGACAATTCCCCCAATTCATGCGCCCTCCGGGTGATTATTCCATCCCTTACCCGCTCGCTAACCGGGAAGGAGGCCGCACGTGTGCCGGGTCTCACAGAAAACGGGAACACATGTAAATAAGAGGGTTTCAGATCTTTCAGCAAATTGTATGTATTGATAAAATCCTCCTCGCTTTCCCCGGGAAACCCGGTTATCACATCTATTCCGGTAAAAGCATGTGGCATCAGGGAGTGAATCTTCTGCATCTTTTGGGCGAACAAGTCAACCCGGTACCTTCTTCCCATTCTTTTAAGAACAGGATCACTGCCGCTCTGCAACGGGATATGAAAATGCGGCAAAAAAGGCTTTCCTGCGGCAATTTTCTCAATTATACCATCGGTCAGAAGATTCGGTTCAATGGACGAGATACGGTACCTTTCGATTCCGGAAACGGTTGCCAAAGCATCCAGCAGATCAGAAAAGGACTCGCCGGTGGTTTTGCCGAAATCCCCCGTATTCACGCCTGTCAATACGATCTCTTTGACGCCTTTGGCTGCAATTTCCCTTGCCTGGCTCACAACATCTGCTATGGGGATGTTGCGGCTTCTGCCTCTGGCCAGGGGAACGGTACAATACGTACAATGGTAATCACATCCGTCCTGTACTTTCAGAAAAGACCGCGTTCTGTCCCGGTTGTTCTCTCCTGCCGAATAAGCACGAAAAAAGCCATCTTCTGTTTCACTCGGCCTGATATAAACTTTCCCTGCCTCCAAATCCCCTACAGCACGGATTATCCGGTCTCTGAAACCGGTGCCGAACAAGGATGAAATTCCCTTTATGGCGCCCAGGCTCCCGGGTCTTAACTGGGCAGAACAGCCGGTTACTACCACATACGCCGAAGGATTGATCCTCAACACCTTGCGAATTGCCTGGCGGCTTTTTTTATCTGCGTGTTCGGTTACAGAACAGGTATTTATCAGGTATACATCCGCCTTTTTTGACGAACTGATTTTTTCATAACCCTGTTGCATAAGATCGCGGGCTATGGTTGCACTTTCCGCATAATTCAGTTTACAGCCAAGTGTAATGACGGCAAAAGTCTTTTTCTCATTCATTTTGTAAATCCTTCCGGGTAAGTGTCACGGAAGCCCTGCCCGCTTCCCCTCCCAGGGACGGTGTCAGTTTTGATACCGTAATCCGGCATTCTGTCAGTGCAAAAGCATCCGTAAGACGTCGCAGGATCCTTCCTGCCACATGTTCCAGCAACAAACTGGAAATTGCCATTTCTGCGGATATCAATTCGTAAACATGTGAATAATCTATCGCATCTTCCAAAGAGTCGGTTAAAGCCGCTTTACATCCGTCCGTAATCATTTCAACATCCACTTTAAACCGGGTCCCAATCAGACGTTCTTCTTCAAAACATCCGTGATGCGCATAAAACATCAAATCATGCAAAGCAATGGTAGCCATAATCAATCAGCCATTATTAAAAATACACAAGGTTTTTTCTTGTACAGCCCCTCAAAATCGGGTTCATTTTTTCGCCAGTCACCTATGGAACGCGTTCCTATAAAAGCATCCGGCATGGTAAGGTCTATGGCAACAGTCAGCCTGGTACGGGGATTGCAGCCGGCTACCAGTGCCCGGAACAATGTTGCGTTTCTGTATGGTGTTTCAATAAAGATTTGTGTCTGATGATTTCTTGCCGAGTCTTTTTCCAGCTCCCTGATCTTTTTATCCCGCTCCTGCGGCTTGACCGGGAGGTAGCCGTGGAATGCAAATTGCTGCCCGTTGAGTCCCGAGCCCATCAGCGCAAGCATCAGGGATGAAGGTCCGGTAAGAGGAACCACCCGGAATCCGTTTTCATGCGCCAGAGCCACCAACGCCGCACCGGGATCTGCTACGGCAGGCAATCCGGCTTCCGAAATCAATCCCATGGAAAAACCTTTATGCATGGGATCCAACAACGGAATCAGCTCATTCTTAGCTGTATGCTCGTTTAACAATTCCAACTCTAAAGTATTGACCTGCAATCCCAGGGAAGAAAGATAACGCCTTGCTGTTCTCAATTCTTCAACCACAAAATAACGTAAATCACGGACTTTCTGAATGGTCCCTTCCGGAATGACCTGCCGGGGATCGGTATCTCCCAGCGGTGCCGGTATCAGGTATAAAACAGCATCTTTCATTGACCCAGGCCCTCCTGCCGCAGACGCTCTGTTAAAGCACGCTGGAATCTCCGGGCATTTTTCATATGTTCCCGTAATGTAGGGGCAAAATTGTGGTATCCGCTAAAATCTTCTTTAGCACAGAAATACAGGTAGTCGTGATCCTGGTAATTTAATACGGCGTCTATGGCATCTATGGACGGCACACTTATGGGACCGGGGGGAAGCCCCCGGTTTTTATACGTATTGTAAGGAGAATCAATGCGTGTATGTGCCTTGAGAACCCTGCGAATGGTATAATCTCCGGCAGCAAAGATCAATGTAGGATCTGCCTGCAACGGCATATTGATCCGGAGACGGTTTAAATAAACACCCGCAACGGCAGGCATTTCGTCTGTTTTCTTAGTTTCTTCATAGACAATAGAAGCCAGCGTACTTACTTCCAGAGGTGTCATTCCTAACATGCGGGCTTTTTCCTTTCTGGTATCGTTCCAAAACCGTTCGTATTCACGGGACATCCGTTTTAGAAGTTCTTCTTCAGATATGGTCCAGTAAACCTGGTACGTATTCGGGATGAACATGGCCCGTATGCCGACCGAATCAAATCCCATAGATGCTATCAGGGAATCATTCCGGAGATGAGACAACACCCCTGCCGAATCAATTTCCAGATTCCGGGACAATACGGCAGCCAGTCGTTCAAATGTTCTTATGCTTCCGGAAATGGTTATGTTCAAAGGATCCTGCCAGCCCATAGCCAGCTTTCTTGCCAGCTGCTGGTTATTCATGTCCGGGTCTATGGCATACCTTCCGGGGTGAACATTCTCCGGGAGGTTTTCGTGTGCAGCTGCCCAACGGAAAGTTTTTTCATGTTTTAAATGGCCATTGTCGGTCAGGCTGTCCATAATTTGCTCAAAATCTGCACCGTGCGGTATTAATAAATACGAAACAATGCCGTCTTTTATAATGATGTTCTTATGACGAAAAGTTAAAAAAAACCATCCTGCTGCAACAACAACCGCTAACAGGATCAATACCAAAACGCTTTTAAAAATTCCAGATCTTCTTCTCATACAATGATCACTTATCTAAGACGTAATACCGTTCCCGGGATCAATTCGCCTTCTATCCCGGCATTCATACTATGCAACGATCCCAGTCTTATTCCAAAACGCTGGGATACATCGTGCCAGGTTTCTCCTTCACGGGATGTCCATGTGGTTGTCAGTTCCGGACCTTTCCCGGCTTTGCGCTCCAGGTATACTTTTTCTCCAACAGCCAAACCGGCATTCCGGGAAACATCGTTAAAGCGGGTAATTTCTCCGCGGAAAAGCCTGTATTCGGCAGCCAAAGAACGGTAGGTATCTCCGGGTGCAGCCAGGATATATTTCTTCCCGTTTGTCAACCGGATTCTTCTTTCCAGTGAAATGGCAAACACATCATCATCCTTTGGAAGAATCAGCTGTTCCAAACGATCCCCGGTAACAACGGGTTCCTCCCCGGCTTCCGCAACAGGATAACTGTCGTACAAGTACAACCGGTTCTTTTCTATAAGGTCTATGAGCAATTGGGCATACCTTGGATTGGTCGCATAACCCGCCTCTTTAAGGCCGTATGCCCATCCTTTGTAATCGGCAGGATCCAGTTGGAACAAGCCGGCATAACGGGGACGTGTGCTTAAAAAATCGGAATGATCGTAATAAGAATCTTCAGGGGTAGGATACTTTCTGAAACACTCCCCGGCGGAGTCGTCGTCGTGATAGATCCGGTCTCCTTCCCATTCGTGGCATTTGATACCAAAATGGTTGTTTGCTTCTACAGCCAGACGGCTGTTCCCGTTGCCGGATTCCAGGCAACCCTGCGCCAGTATGATACTGGCAGGTATACCGTACCGGTGCATCTGCTTTATGGCAATATTTTTGTAATGAGCTATGTATTGTTCACGAGTCAATTCCTGAACCCGTTGACCGGATAAGGGACCGGCAACAACAGTGACATTTGCCGGCAGAATAAATAAAACTATGCAAAATGCCTTATATAGACACGGATTCAACATGCTGCAAATGTAGCATAAATTATTATATTTGCGTTCAATAAACCACCACACCTCATGAACAGGAGTACCCTTAAAATTTATTACTCAGAGACGGTCAAAGAGAGCCTGGACCGGGAAGATTCCGAATTAGTAGAACAGGCTTTTGCAGCAGCAAAGAATGCCTATTCACCCTATTCCAACTTCCGGGTGGGAGCTGCTATCCGGCTGGATAACGGCATGATTGTTCAGGGAAACAACCAGGAAAATGCCTCCTTCCCTGCCGGGATCTGTGCCGAACGTACCGCCATCTCTTATGCGCATGCCAATTACCCCGAATCAAAAATCCGGGCCATTGCCGTTACAGAATCTCCCTGCGGAGTATGCCGCCAGGTACTTCTGGAAAGTGAAAAACGAGCAGGTGCTCCCATACGCATGATCCTGGCTAACGGAAATAAAATTTTTATTTTTAACAGCGTGAAAGATCTCCTGCCTTTCGGATTTGATTCTTTCTGATTTTTTGTACCTTTGCCGGGGGTAAGTCGTGTAAAACAAAAGGGTTACGATCTTATTGCCATGTTCATGCGTAACTGGCACGACACCACGGGAACGTTGCACGGGGATTGCGCCTGGGAAGAGGACCTGGATCTGGCCAAGATGGTCGCACGCAAATTGGATATCCCTTTCTATTTTACAGACCTGAGCCGGGAATACCGTACACGGGTAGTAGACTATATGTTCAACGAATACGAAAAAGGCCGCACACCCAATCCGGATATTTTGTGTAACCGTGAGATAAAATTCGATGCTTTCCTGGAAAAAGCACTGGAACTGGGCGCGGAAAAAGTGGCCACAGGCCATTACTGTCGTACAGACATGACTGCCGGTGGTGAATACAGGCTCTTACAGGGAATTGACAGCAATAAAGACCAATCCTATTTCCTGTGCCAGCTTAACCAGGAACAACTGTCCAGAGCGATCTTTCCCATTGGTGATCTTCTAAAACCCCGGGTAAGGGAGCTGGCACAGGAAGCCGGTCTGCCCACGGCAGAGAGGAAGGATTCCCAGGGCATTTGTTTTGTCGGGAAAGTGGATCTGCCCGTATTCTTACAACAAAAACTCAGACCTCGCGAAGGAAATGTTGTGGAAATTTTCCGGGATGGATCCCGGAAAACCATCGGCAAGCATCACGGAGCTCATTTTTACACCATAGGACAACGCAAAGGACTCAACATTGGCGGGCACGTCAATCCTTTATTTGTGATCTCGACAGACGTTGAAACGAACACGGTTTATGTAGGAGAAGGACAGGATCATCCGGGTTTGTACCACAAAACACTGACTGTAGAGAAGAAAGACATTCACTGGATACGTCCGGGACTTGAATTAAAAGAAGGTGAAGAGCGTCCTTTCAGTATCCGGATACGCTACAGGCAACCGCTCCAGGAAGGAATAGTCAGGTGTGAGAACGGCATTACCATCACCTTCACCGAACCTCAGCGCGGAATTACTCCGGGGCAATTTGCAGCGTGGTACCTTGGAGAAGAGCTGGCCGGGTCCGGGGTCATAGCATCCCGTTCATAATTTCCAGTGCCTTCCTGTATTCAGGAAGAAGCGGATTTATCACCCTGTAAAAAGATCCCTGTCCAAACAGGCGGGCACCTATCAAACCTTTGAGTTGCATTCTGATATGCTTTTCAGACAATACCAGGTCACCTTCACCCGGAACGATTTCCTCATTTTCTGCATATACCAACAGTTCTTCAAACGGGACCTTATCCGTTGTCATGCCTTTGTCAAAAGACTCAAAAGAATCGTAACGCTTTGACAGTTCATCCCTTGATTTATCCAGGAAATCATTGATAAATGCATTCAGGATACCCCGTCGGGCCAGTTGTATGTAAAATTCCGAATAATAAGTCGTATCTGCAGGTACAAAGACATCCGGCATGATCCCCCCTCCCCCGTACACAATCCTGTTTTCTTTCAATGTTCTGAATGCCAGTGAATCCGGAATCTGTATGCTGTCAACATGATACGATTCACCTCTCTGGTAGCGTTCCATGAAATCCCTATAATACATGTCTTTCTCTCCCATTTCATAAGGAGACTGGATTACCCTGCCGCTGGGAGTATGGTACCTTGCCACGGTTAGCCGCAATTCCGAACCGTCGTTCAACGGGAACGATTGCTGCACCAACCCTTTCCCAAACGAACGCCTCCCGACAATCATTCCGCGGTCCCAGTCCTGAATGGCTCCCGCCACAATCTCGCTTGCCGAGGCAGACCTTTCATCTATCAAAACAACAACCGGAGTATTCACAAAGAAACCCATTCCCGAGGCAGGAACTTCACGGCGTTGCATTTTCCCGCCTTCCGTAAAGAGTACCAGCTCTCCTTTTTGCAAAAATTGTTCTGCCAGGAAAACCGCTGCCCCCAGAAAACCGCCTCCGTTACCCTGAAGATCCAGGATCAATCCATCGGGCATCCTCTCAATCCCCCTGAAGGCCTCTATGAATTCTTCCTGGGTAGTCAAGGCAAATTTGTTCAGCTTGACATACATGATACCGGGAGCTGCCCAGTAAGCAGCATCTATACTGTTAATGGGAATTTTATCCCGTACCACTTCAAAGTACAGAGGATCATTTTCTCCCCTGCGCTTTACAGTCAGTCCCACCCGGGTGCCTTTGGGACCTCTCAGTAAATCGTATACCTGTTGATTGCCAAGATCCGGAGAGGATATCTCTTTCCCGTCCACGGCCACAATCCTGTCATCTGCCCTTATGCCCACGCTTTCAGACGGGGCTCCGGCAATAGGATTCACAACAACCAATGTATCCCGTATGATGGCAAACTCAATACCTATTCCTTCAAAATTACCTTCCAGAGGCTCGTTCATGGCTTTCACTTCATGGGCAGGTATATAAGTTGAATGCGGATCCAGCTGGTCCACCAGTGTCTTCATCATGCCATCAACTACTGTTCCTGTATCAACACTATCCAGATAGTACTGACCCACATAAAACAAAGCCTGTCCCATTTTGTTTACCTGTTGGTTCAGGCCTTCATCAGATATTTGTGCGTGTACGGGAGGACTTACTATTAGAGCGAAAGCCAATAAAGGCAAAATAAAGGGGATTTTTCTCATAATGTGCAAATGTAATAAATATTACTCCCCTTTTTGATTTTTTTGATCCGGGCTGTTATTTAGTAAATGCTTTTACTATATTTGCATTTACTATCTAACCTTATACAATTTAACAGACCTGATATTTATGAAATCAATCATCCGGCCTATTATCTTTTTATTTCTGGTTTTCATTACTTTCTTACCTGCAAAGGCCCAGGTTTCATCACTTGAAGAAAGGACATCCGCTTTGGAAAATATCGTGTCAAAACTGCCTAAGATGTCGGGATTTTTGAATTTACGATACCAATATGACAACGATCAAAATTCTTTTGATATCCGACGCGCCAGGCTTGACTTTAAAGGCAACATTGTCAAATGGCTGGATTACAGGTTGCAAGTAGATTTTGCCACCTCACCAAAGATAATCGACGCATACGTAAGGTTGAAATTCAGTCCTATGTTCAACATCCAGGCCGGTCAGTTCAAATTGGCCTTTTCTCTGGAAAACCCTTACGGACCGTTGACACTCGAGACCATGGATAACTCACAGGTCATCAGCTACCTTTCAGGGATCAATGACCTTGCAGGGAGCAAAGGATCCGGAAGAGATCTGGGGGTCGCCGTATACGGTGGTTTTTTTCAACAAGACGGATACAACATTATTGATTATGTAGTAGGTCTGTACAACGGGACCGGCATCAATGTAAAAGACAACAACAAACATAAGGACATTACAGGCCGGTTGGAGATCCATCCCATACGCCCGGTAACCCTGACCGCATCTTATTACAACGGAAAGATAGGCCAGGACGGAGACCTTAGACCAAGAACACGTTACGGATTCGGGGCACGGTACGATGACGGGACCGTCCTGCTGAGGGGTGAATACCTGAAAGGAAAAACCGACCAGACAGACAGCGACGGTTTTTATGTTGTTGCCGGATATAAATTCTCAGGAAAATTTCAGCCTATACTGAAATACGATTTCATGCGCAAAGACCTGGCCAACGATAATTCCCGGCAGATAAACTACCTGGTGGGATTGGATTATTGGCCTCACAATATGTTCCGGGTGCAGGTCAATTACACCTACCGGACATTTATTGAAAAGGAGAACAACAACGGATTGCTGGGCATAATGCTTACAGCACGTTTCTAATGAAAAGAACTAACTAAAACCTGATTGATATGACAAAAGAAACTAAAAAACCGTGGTGGAAACAATTTATGACCGAAGACTGGATCATAGTCATTGCAGCCACCATCATTCTGGTCCTGGCGGTGATAGTGCCTGCTGTTATGCCCAGAATGCCAAAAACGTTATTTACGGCCAAAGAATGGCTGGATGCAGGGTATATGTTTGTTTTTCTGCTGCTTGTTACTTACCTGACATCATTTATTCTTAAAAAACCTCTGAAAGGACTGTTCCTCTCTTTCCTGGCAATCTACCTTCTGGCGCTTCTTTCCAATGTTGTTGCAGCTATTCCCGCCGTCAAATCCACCGGTTTGGAATCCGTGTTTTTTGCTGTAATCTTTGGCTTGGTCATCAGCAACATAGTAGGAGTGCCAAAATGGCTTAAACCGGCTATACAGAGTGAATTCTACATTAAGATAGGTATTATCACACTGGGGTCTACCATCTTGTTCGGAGAAGTCATGAAAGCCGGTGCATACGGCCTGGCCCAGGCATTGGTAGTAGTTCTTGTTGTCTGGAATTTTGCATTCTGGGTTGCACGAAAAATGAAAGTTGATGACGAAATGGCCACTATGCTGGCCAGTGGTGTTTCCATTTGCGGAGTGTCTGCCGCCATCGCTACATGTGGTGTGATTAAGGGAAACAACAAAAAATTGTCCACGGTAATCTCACTCGTACTGGTAATCGCAATTCCTATGATGTACCTGTTACCCTGGCTTTCAGAACTTATGGGATTATCTTCATCGGTTGCAGGAGCCTGGCTGGGCGGGACCATAGATACTACCGGAGCTGTAGCTGCCGCCGGTACCATGTTGGGAGAGGAAGCCGCTCAGACGGCCATTATTGTGAAATCTTCGCAAAATGTACTGCTGGGTATCGCCGCTTTCCTGATAGCACTCTACTGGACTTATAAAGGAAAAGAAGGTCAGGAAAAACCTACCGCAAAACTGATTTGGGACCGTTTCCCGAAATTTGTAGTAGGATTTGTACTGGCTTCTCTGATCTTCAGCATTTTTTTCAGCATAGAAGAAGCCAAAATAGTTGGAAAGATCACCAAGGGATTCAGCACTTCCCTGTTCAGTATTGCCTTTGTATGCATTGGTCTGGAAACCCGGTTTAAAGAAATTTTCTCTAAGGAAAACCGCCAGCCTCTTAAAGCATTCCTTACAGCACAGGGAGTGAATATAGTCTTTACCCTTTTGGTAGCTTACCTCATATTCGGAGTTATTCAGCCTCTGCTTGGATAAACCGGCGCGGAACACTGAATATACGGCCTTCCGTACTCAGTTCTGTATTGGGAAATATTTCCCG
>DAOSXZ010000002.1:0-37286 GCA_035380845.1 Bacteroidales bacterium
TTCATAATGCAAATCTTTATATTTGTTAAAAATACAAAAAACTATGAAACAGGTTATTGATTTCCTGACAGAACTGAATCTTAACAACAATAAAGAATGGTTTGATTCTCATAAAGATCAATACCTGAACGCACTAAAAGAGTTTCATGCATTTACTGAACAATTGATACAGGGAATAGCTTCTTTCCATAAGGAGATAACAACATTGAGCGTAAAAGATTGTACCTACCGTATATACAGGGATCTTAGATTTTCACCGGACAAAACACCATACAAAACACATATGGGTGCTTACATTTGTCCGGGAGGCAAAAAATCCGGTTATGCAGGCTATTATTTTCACCTGGAACCGCGCCCGCAAAGCACATCGTCAAATCATTTCCTTGCAAGCGGTCTGTGGCACCCCGCTCCGGATGTTTTAAAAAGCGTTCGGGACGATATCCTCTATGATTCTGAATCCTACCTGGAATCTGTACGCTTGGCGAAAGAATGGATTATCGATTACGATGAATCCCTGAAAAGGGTTCCCCGCGGTTACCCTTCAAATTCAAAAGATGAAAATCTTTTCCGCCTCAGAAACCATCTCCTGGCACGGAATATGGAAGATAAATATATCTATGACAAGAATCTGCTAAAAAATGTCTTGTCTGAATTTAAAAAGACTTATACCTTTGTTGCTTTGTTGAACCGATCTGTTACTTATGCCGTCACACCGCAAAATTAAAGCAGGAATCATAGGCTTTGGCCGTATGGGAGAGATGTACCTGAACCAGATGTTGAAAAGCAATCAGTGGGATATTCTGGCTATATGCGATACCGATCCCGATGCCCTGGCTATTGCTGCAAACATAACTCCTGCCGGAACACTTCTGACTTCTGATGAAAACCTGATTTTTGAGGATCCCCGTATTGAAGTAGTTGTCTTGGCTACCTTGGCAGACTCCCGCAAAAAGCACATCTTTAAAGCCGTGGAACATTCTAAGCATGTGATCACTGAAAAACCGCTGGGATCCAATATTGCAGAAGAAAAAGCAGTTCTTGAAAAACTGAAGGATTCCCGGATCATGATCACTGTGAACCTGCCTTTACGGACGGCGTGGTACCACAAGACCATTAAGGATTTCATAGCTACCGGAGAAATCGGGGATCTGGCCATAGTCAGGGTATGTCATATGACTCCCGGGCTGGCTCCCGGTGAAGGACATTGGGCGGAAGGACCTCTTTTTCATGATTGCGGCATGCATTACGTAGATATTGCGCGCTGGTATGCACAAAGCGAATTTAAAACATGGAACGCACAGGCCATCCGGATGTGGGACTATAAAGACCCATGGTGGCTCCAGGCACACGGAACCTTCCAGAACGGTATTGTTTTTGATGTAACACAGGGACATGTGTACGGACAGCTGGCAAAAGACCTTACACACAACGGGTATGTAGATTTGATAGGAACAAAGGGGGTTGCACGCATGCATCACGATTTTGTCACTGCTACCGTAGAATTGCACGGAATCACCCGGACACAGGTCATTAAAAAACCTTTCGGAGATAAGAATCTGGACATTTTGTGTCATATGTTTGTCCAATCGGTTCTTTCCGGTATTCCTGATCCTGCCATGCCCAAGGTTGAAGATGCAGTCATTGCCTCTGAATATGCCTGGAAGTTCCTGTCCGATGCATCCAATAACGATATGCCGGTGCGTGGAGACATACATACTCTGGAAGAGATCCGGGAAAGACGCAACAACAAGCGAATAGGATACGGATTGCTTAGAAAGAAGAAGAAAATCCAATAAGACGAATATGCAACGTGCTATCGTAATAGGAGCAACATCCGGAATTGGAAAAGAGGTGGCACGGATACTGGCAGCCCAAGGCTGGAAAGTGGGAATAGCCGGCAGACGGGAGGCACTGTTAAAACAAATGAAAGAGTCTGATCCCAAATCATTTGAATACGAAGTGCTTGACGTAACTCTTGAAGATGCACCGGATCGCCTGGCATCATTGATTTCCAAAACTGGTGGAATGGATCTTTACCTTCACAGTTCCGGCTACGGAATGATCAATCCGGACTTGGATACGGAACAGCAAATGACAACACTGGCTACCAATATTACGGGATTTGTACGGATGGTCAATGTTGCATTTCATTATTTCAAAGATCAAAAACACGGGCATATTGCCGCGATTACCTCTGTGGCAGGAACAAGAGGAATGGGCATAAATGCCGCATATTCTTCATCCAAACGTTTTCAAATGTCTTACCTTTCTGCATTGGCTCAATTGTCAGAAAACCGGAAGTACAATATTCACATAACAGACATTCGCCCCGGGTTTGTAAAAACAGAGTTTTTGCATCATAAGTACCCCATGTGCATGGAAGCTCCGTACGTTGGGGAAAAGATTGTCCGCGGACTGCACAAAAGCAAACGCCATATAATTATTGACTGGCGTTACCGCATAGTTGTTTTTGCCTGGAAAATGATCCCGGAAAGAATTTGGGAAAAAATCAACCTGTCAAAAATGGTCAGGAAGTAACACGTCTGTAGTGACTGTACAGCATATCCACAGCCTTCTCTAAAACGGATCGGGGACAACCCACGTTCAATCGCATGAATCCTTCCCCTCCCGGACCAAACATGGCTCCGTTGTTAAGCGCCAGCCCTGCATCGGTAAAAAAGCCCGGAATATCGCGAATCCCTATATCATTGAGAGCCCGGCAATCCAACCATACCAGGAATGAAGCCTGGGGAGCGGATGCTTTGATGCCGGGAATAAGACGGGGAATCTCTTCCATGACATAATTTATATTGTTTTCAACGTATTCCAGCATCTGTTCCCGCCATTGATGACCCTTTGTATAAGCCGCCTGTGTGGCCACAGTGGCAACAAATGGAGCTTCATTCAATTCATTGGCATGCAGAAAATTGTAAAAACCTTTTCGCAGTTGCGGATTGGGGATGATTGCATAAGAACTTACCAGTCCGGCCATATTGAATGTCTTGGAAGGTGCGTTGTATACAATTCCCACCTGTTCGGCTTCCTGGGATACGCTCGTGAAAGGAATGTGTTTGTTCCCGAAAATTGCCATGTCTGCATGAATCTCATCCGATATTACCGTCACATGATATTTATAGCATAAGGCGGCCAATGTGCTCAGGGTTTCCTTGTTCCATACAGTGCCACCCGGATTATGGGGATTGGATAAAACCAGCATGGGACACCTTCTTCGTTTGAGGATATCTTCCAATAGATTAAAATCCATATTGTAACGTGTACCGTCCCATTCCAGTTGATTGTTCACTACCACCCTGCCATTCTGTTCGGTAACCATACGGAACGGGTGATATACCGGCGGCTGAATGATCACGGAATCTCCTTTTCCCGTAAAATGATTCATAGCCAGACCTATTCCTTTCACTATACCCGGGATAAACGTGAGCCATTCCTTCTCAATTTCCCATCCGTGCAGGTATTTGACCCAGTCTATTATGGATTGCCAATACGAATCGGGAGGCATAGTATATCCGTATATTGGATGCTTAAGTCTGTCATCCAATGCTTTACGAATAAAATCCGGTGTTTCAAAATCCATGTCGGCTACCCATAAAGGAAGGAGATCTTCCCTGCCGAAAAGTGCCTTTAGTCTTCCCAGTTTTACCGTATCGGTACCTGATCTGTCAATAATGGTGTCAAAATTGTATTTCATATAACTGTATTTCGCAATGTATCCGGTTTTCCTATGTCTGTTATGTGCAGTTCCGGCATATCCACTCCACGCACAACGCCTTTAGAGCCAGCCCATAAGTAGAAATCAATTATGGAAAAAACGTCCGGCCACTGATCCATCCATTCAAGGATACGTGGAGAAACCATGTGAATACCGGTAAAGGCCCTCATACTGTAGTCTTCTCCCGGAGAACGGCCCTCCATCCATTTTGTCAGGCCGTCTGCCCGGTTGATCCACCCTGCCAAATCCCAATGCCTGTCAAAGAGCAATTGCCTGGAAGTCTCCCTTTTGCTTACCGGTAAAGTGGCCAGATGAACAGCCGGATCGTGCCGTCTGAAAAATTGGGCCAGATCCAGATCAGAAATAATATCAACATTGTGTACCAACACAGGCTCACCGGGCTTGAATAAGGACCGCGCTTTACGGATGGCCCCTCCTGTATCCAGTAAATGGTCACTTTCATCGGAAATACAGATACGAACAGGAAAATGGTTGCTTTCCAGGTAATCACTTATAAATGCTTTTACCTGCCCGGCAAAATGATGTACATTGATCACAATCCTGGAAAAACCGTATTGCCTCATTTTTTCCAATTGAATCTCCAGAAGCGGTTTTTTACCGCCTCCTTCAGCATGAACAGGAACAAGGGCTTTAGGAATCGTATCTGTGATTGGCTGCAAACGGGTGCCCAGACCCGCAGCAAGGATCATAGCCTGCATATACCGGATTTTTTAAAGATCTGTTTCCAATTCCAACTCACGGTGATATAAATGTACCATTATGTCGTATTTCTTGGCCAGGTATTCGGCCATATGACGGGCACAGTAAACGGAACGGTGCTGTCCTCCGGTACATCCGAAGCAGCACATAAGGTGAGAGAATTTTCTTTCAATATATCGTTGAACATGACTGTCCATGAGGGAATAAGCATGATCCATGAATTTCTGTACTCCTCCCTCATCTTCCATAAAATGGATCACCTGGGGATCTTCACCGGTAAAATGGCGGTAATGTTCAAATTTTCCCGGGTTTTCAAGTCCTCTGCAATCAAATACATAACCGCCTCCGTTACCGCTTTGATCGTTGGGTATTCCCTTTTTGTATGCAAAACTGCAAACAGTGATTTGAAGTTTGCGTTCACGGTCCATGTCTGCATATTGCCGCATTTCTGTCAATTCTTCCAACAAGGCAGATAGATAAGGGTATTCGGTAAAGGGTTCCTTTAGTAATTTACGCAGATTGTCAATGGCATAAGGTACGCTTTGCAGAAAATGAGGTTTTTTCTCGAAATAGCCCCGGAATCCGTATGCTCCCAAAACCTGAAGGGTTCGGAAAAGCACAAAATGACGCAATTGCCTGTTGAAATATTTCTCATCCACCGGAAAATACGCTCTGAGTGCCTGCAGGTACCTGGCAAGCAATTCCTCTTTCAGTTCTTCTGAATAATTGGCTTTGGCCTGCCAGATAAAAGAAGCAACGTCATAATAGACCGGGCCTTTTCTTCCTCCCTGGAAATCAATAAAGAAAGGCTTTCCGTCTACCAACATTACATTCCTGGCCTGGAAATCCCGGTACAAAAAAGTTTCGGAAGCGTTCCGCAGCAGGATCCGGGACATTTCCCTGAAATCATCTTCCAGCTTTACCTCACCGAATTCCAGTCCGGTTGCTTTTAAAAAACAGTATTTGAAATAATTTAAATCAAAAGAAATCATCCGCTCATCAAATTCGGCTTGCGGATAACAAACTTTAAAATCCAGCCCTTCAGCTCCCTTGAACTGTAAAGACGGAAGTGCTTCTATCACTTTGAACAACAGTTCCTTTTCATGGGTTTCGTAATTACCTCGTTCCCTCCCGTTTTCCACTGAATTGTAAAGGGTTACATCTCCCAGGTCCTGCTGCAGGTAACAGGAATAATCGCGGCTGTGACAATATACACGGGGTACGGACAATCCCTGCTCAAAAAAATGATCCGCTATGGCAATAAACGCTTTGTTTTCTTCTTTACAAGTCCCAATGGTTCCAATCAGGGTTCCCTTTTCCCCTTCCATTCTGAAATACCGCCGGTTGCTGCCCGATGAAGGCAGTTCGGTTACAGTTCTTGCAGCAAAACCGGTATAGGATTTAAACAGAGTTTCAAGTTGTTTCATAAGGCAAAAATACGGAAAAAGTTTGAAAACGTCCCTAAGGAGCAGTCTGCATGACTGCATTCCACATGGCTTTGCGCAGCGACCCGCCTGCATCGTCCCCGTGATACATCCAGCACATCATGCCTTTCATGCCCAAAGACAATAGCCAGGATCCTTTAATGGCAATGCTTGCGGCATTGTCGTAACCGCAATAAAAAGCCCCTGTACTAATTCGTGTCACGTAAGGCACAGAAGCCGTGGGATCCCAGTTGTCTTTGTTATACAGCGATGGATCCAGGTTATTTATCTGCTTGTATGTCAAGGCTGAAGGACTGGAAGAGAAGGATATGCGGCCATAGAAGGGAATGCCCAACACCATTTTTGAAACCGGGAATCCGGCCGCTTTATAGGCATTCAAAGTACGTGCGCAATCCCAATAAGCGCGCGGATCATTCAATGCCGAGTGATGATGGGGTGCCGCATCCATATCGTACGTCATAACGTTCACAAAGTCCACGTAAGGTTCAACCGCACGCAGATCTATGTACCGGCTTTCCCCGTTTTTGTGCTTCACATCCATGACGTACCCCGGAAAAGTGATCAGATAATCCTTGCCCAATGTTTCGCGCAGCTGCTGCATCAAAAGTACGTGATTCTGCGTATCGGCAGCGGGATCACAGGCATGTCCGCTCCAGGATATACCGGGGAATTCCCAGCCAATGTCCACGCCGTCGATCCCCCACTGTTGCAAAAAATCCAGGCAATCCTGCGCAAAGGCTTTCCGGCCTTCTTCCGTGCTGCTCATGGCGGAAAATCCGCCTCCTTGCACGTTGTCCTTGTTAGACACAGTGTGGGTAAAAGCAATCAGAACCTTCAAATCCGGATGTGTTTTTTTGAGTGCTGCCACGTCTGCAAAACGAGATTCTTCCCCTTGAAGGCGAAAAGCACGGTACTGCCCGTTGACCACGTACAACTCGGCAAATGCATAACAAATGTGCGTTAATAGCGAAGGATCGGGAATTCCGCTGCTGTACCAGGTAACATAGGACAAGGCCACGCGGCCTTCAATACGGTCGGCCGGAACAAAGACTTCAGGTTCAGGTTCAGGACCGGGAGGATCCGGTTTTTTTTCACAGGAAAATACCAGTAAAAAAAGCAACAGGTACAACGACCTTTTCATATACAGGCTAATCAATACAGATAGTAACGGGCAGACAGGCGGCGGAATGCTTCCACATCTTTATACCAATAGTCCTTTATATCTTCAAACATATAACGTTCAGAAAACTTGGCCGTTATAAAAGGGCTTCCGCATACTTTAGTAATCCGGTCCAGGTTGAATTCAATTCCCGGATCCAGTTTGTGCATTTCCTGGATCACGTAAAAATTCACATCGGTAAGGGGAGCTTTTTCGGGATCGGTAATGTGCACCTGTACTCCCGTAAGTGTAGTTCCCTGTCCGCGGCTGTAAAACGGCCGGAAATAAATGGGTCTGAAATGCAGCCCGGGCAGGTTCAGGTCATTCAAAGCACGGGCAAATTCTTCCGGATCAACTGTGCCCTCTACAGGTGCAAACAACTGGAAAGGAAGCGTATAACCCACCCCTATGGACACGGCACTCAAATCCCCGGCTATGCCGCTCAACGGGTAAAAGAAAGAGGTGATTGCCTGGGGAATGTGTGGAGAAGATGCGATCCATTGCAAGCCGGTCCGGTCGTAAAACATATCCCTGGTCCATCCTTCCATGGGAACCACATGAAGTTTGCATTGAGCGCTTTCTCCGGGGCGGGCACCTGTTCCCAACATACGTTCACCGTTCAATAAAAGGGCCAGTTCCCCGCAGGTCAAACCGTATACGTAAGGAATCCTGTACTGGCTTACAAAAGTGAAGCATCCGTCTTCCACGTAACAGCCTTCCACTTTCAGTCCGCCTATGGGATTGGGCCTGTCCAGTACCACAAATTCAATACCGGCTTCAGCACAGGCTTCCATGGCCAGTCCCATGGTAGAAATGTAGGTGAAGGAACGGGACCCGATATCTTGTATGTCGTAAACCAGAACATCTATGTTTTGCAACATTTCCGGGGTGGGTTTGCGGGTGCTCCCGTATAAAGAATAAACTGGAATACCGGTCACCGGATCGTTCTGTGTTTCAATGTGATCCCCGGCGTGAACGTCTCCGCGCACCCCATGTTCGGGACCATACAATGCCACCAGGTTTACACCGGGTGCCTGGTGCAAAATATCAATGGTGGATTTGAGTGAATTGTCCACCCCGGTGGGGTTGGTTATTAGCCCTACTCTTTTGCCCTGCAGACAGGCAAAATTGGATTCCTTAAGCACTTCAATTCCGGTTTTGAATTCCGTTTCACCGGAGCGGCAGGAAACGGAAAAAAGCATTAACACAATGGCCAATGAACCGTGAAACAATTTTTTCATATCTGTAGGTTTAGTTATTTTTTTCCGTAATCGGCAGGCAGTTTTCTGCTTACCAGTATGGATGCAAATATACCGGGTATCGTACACAGGCAGACAAACCAAAAGAATTTCTCGTACCCCAGTGCTTCCTGTATGGCTCCGGCCGCCATCCCGGGCAACATCATGCCCAAAGCCATGAAGCCGGTCCCGATGGCGTAGTGCGATGTTTTGTGTTCCCCGTTGGCAACGTAAATCAGGTAAAGCATGTATGCGGTAAATCCGAATCCGTATCCTAATTGTTCAAAAGCAACGGAAACGATCACCACCCAAACGTTTTCGGGCATGGTAGACGCCATAAACACATACAACAGATCCGGCAGGTTGATGGCCAATGCCATGGGAAGGATCCATTTTTTCAAACCCCCGCGCGAGACAGCAATCCCCCCGATTATTCCACCTAAGAGCAAGGCTATTACACCTATGGTGCCATAGACCATACCTACGGTGGCTGTTTGCAGTTCCAGGCCCCCGGCCTGGGGCGTGTCCAGTAAGAACGGAGAGGCGATCTTCACCAGCTGGGATTCTCCAAGGCGGTATGTCAGAATAAAAAAGAATACAAGTCCCAGGTCTTTTTTCTTGAAAAAGGACCCGAAAGTCTTGAAAAAGTCCTTTATAAGTCCTAACGGTGTGATGTTTTCGCGGGAAACATCACTCAAAGGCCGGGGAAGGGCAAATTTATGGTAAACAGTCAGGATCAGAAACAAAGCCGCCAGCAGATAGAACGATAAGCTCCAGGCCAACGGAATGTTCCCTGCTACAGATGGGAATATTTTGCCTTCTTCCATCAATCCGGCAAACATGACCAGGATGCCTTGTCCAAAGATGGTCGCAAACCGGTAGAACGTATTCCTGATGCCCACAAAGAAAGATTGCTCTCCCTGCGATAATGCCAGCATATAAAAACCGTCTGCGGCAATGTCGTGCGTAGCCGAGCTGAAGGCCATGAGCCAGAAAAAAGCAAGTGTAACCTGTACGTAGAAAGTGGTTGGGATGAAGAAAGCCACTCCCGCAAAACCTACAGCTATGAAGCTTTGCATGAGAACGACCCACATCCTTTTTGTTTTAATCAGGTCTACAAACGGGCTCCAGAGGGGTTTGATCACCCAGGGCAAATACAACCAACTGGTATACAGGGCTATATCTGTATTGGAAAGTCCAAGCCGCTTGTACATGATCACAGCTATGGTCATTACGGCTACATAAGGCAGGCCCTGGGCAAAATACAAAGTGGGAATCCACGCCCAGGCGTTTCTTTTTTTAACGGGGGAAGGTGTGTCCATCAATAAATTTTTTCAATCCGGGAATCCGGGTAATAATGTTGCAATATATCCTTGTAGGCATATCCTTTGGCTGCCATAACGGCTCCTCCAATCTGACAAAGACCCACTCCGTGGCCCCATCCCGCTCCGTAGAGAATGAACGTGTCTTCACGTTTGACGGGAATAAAAGCCGAGGAATACAAGTGGGATTCGGAAAGAGCCTTCCTGATCAGGAGGTCTTTCCCAATGATGAGCGTTTTTTTGGTGCCTTTGATCTTAAGGCGGGATATCCTGCCCGAGGTGCCTCTTTCCACCGGAATAAGTTCTTCTACCATTCCAAAATCAACACCTATGCGTTTTTTGATCAAGGCGGTAAGTGCCGAGGCAGTATACGTCACCTCCCAGCGGTAAAAGCCCGTGGTTTCCCTGTCGTAGGAATTCAGGACCTGGGAGAGAATTTCCTGATCATCTGTGTTGCAAAAAGCCGGTGGCTGACTGCGAATCCAGATCTCGGCCTGAACGGGATCGGACAGATCGGGAAAAGGAATTTCCGCAGGAAATGATTCTCCATCGTATTTTCCCTGTAAATAAGGAGGGTCTTCAGGTTCCCAGGAAGTAGAGAATTTTTCCATGAAACCTCCGCAACATTTTGAAAAGCGCGCATCACAAATACTGCCACCGTATGTCAGTACCTCTCCGGCGGTTTCCATAACAGCCCCGGTAACATTGTCAATGGATTGCGACGGCCTGGTAATGCCCTGGTAACGCTGGCAATGGTCATCGGCACAAACGTCAAACAGGGTGTGGTCTTCACGATCCCACCATTTGATCCATTCGGTATCCGTTCTGATCTCACTCCGGTATGCTTTCTTTTCTTGTTCAAGCCCTTTTCTTTTTTCTATCTGCGAAAGCAGCCAACTGCGGGATATCACGGCGTGTGCCTTTAGGTATTCCGCAGAACTGGTGGCACTCATTTCCGAGGCTATGACACTGATCAGGTAATCTTCCACCTGAAGCACGTTTACGGCACGCACCATTCCCTCTTCCGGGATCAGCACCAGAGAACCTTTAAAGCGCTGATCTTCTTTACGTTCCCAATGAAATTCAATCCCTATCACCACATCTTTCAGAACGAAAGAGGATTTGGGATCATTGGACCGGAAAACAAATCTGTCCAGTATTTCGTCCCGGAAACAGATTTTCCCGTTTTCCGCATATGCCGTAAAATCTCCTGAAAAACCCCCGAAATCTCCTTCTAACGTAAAAGAAACGGAAGGAGCTTTAAGTATCCCTACTTCAATTGTTTTCTGGCTTGTAATTCCCATGTTCTGAGTCTGTCTTTATATAGGTTATTTGCATTAACTTTTTCCGGTTCCAGGGCTGCATCCGAATTTCCCTCCCAACGGCGGCAATTGTAGACTACATCGTATATGCGGCCTATCAGGTATTTCCTGGAAAAATTCAATCCCAGTCCGTAATCTTCCCCGTAATTGGTATTGGGGAGCAGGATTTCCCTTAGAATGGGTGTGAAGAAAGCCCTGGGAGCTCCCAGTCCGTTGATTCTGAGGGCATTGTTTCTGCCATTTTCAGGAGTCCATTCTCGGTGATCAATGATACCCGGAGGCAACGTATTCATCTGGAAATCAGTCATACGGTAGGTTCCTATAACCATTCCGCATTGTTGTTCATAAAAAGCATTCACAATCTTTTTCAGCGAATCGGGACCCGAATAGACATCATCACTGTCCAGCTGTACCAGGAATTTTCCGCATTTGGGATGATGGAGCGCCGTGTTCCACAATCCCCCCACGAATAAATCCTTACGTTCCGGCGTAATGACGATCAGACGCGGATCGTTTTCAAACTTTTTAAGGATGGTTAAGGTATTGTCTGTACTGTGGTGATTGACTGCTATTACATTGAATTTGAACCCGGGTTCCTGCGAAAGTGCAGATCTGACGGCATCTTCAATGGTGCGTTCCCGGTTAAAAACCGGTATCATGACAGTGGCCTCGTATTCAAACGTTTCGCGGTTCAAATCTACCGGGGTGAAGACAGGAGGCAAATACGCTCCTACCGCTTTCAGATGTTCGGTACAAGCTTTTTCCATATCTATCTGGACATCCCGGTTTTTGGGATCTACGTAATCGAACAATTTCTCTCCCGACTTACGTGTATCGGTCTCTATTTCTGTGTATAATACTTCATTGACATGCACCAGCGGAGCCATTCTGCTCACCGTAAGACGCAAATTGTACAGTCCGGCATAAGGATAAGTGACGGTTGTTTGTGCAACTGCTTTTTTGAGGATGGCAGTATTGTACAGCAGCACCGATCCAAAATTAAAATCATCGCGTAAGGCGCCTTCCTGGCATACAATCAGTGGCATTTTCCTGCGTTGACCGTTAATTATTTGATAATGATCAGCGTACAACATACCGGCTTGCGTATCTTCTCCAAGACGAACCAGGCGTTCCAGGGCAAAATAACCGGCTTCCAATGTGGTATATTTAGTATATATGAGCGTATACCCGGCGGATGATTTTTCTGCAATTTTGGCTACGGTAGCGGATGAACTAAGGTTATCAATCAGAATTACCTCCTGTCCGGTATGGGATAAATCCACTCCCGGATCTGTACTGAGCAAGTAAATCCGGTTGATAATTTTCAATGGTTTCAGGCAGGCCAGCGTGGCGGCTACCTGGTCCTGATCTGCCGCCGGAATAAAGCAATCTATGAGTTTCATGAAAAAAAGGGTTAGTTTTTTGATTTAGCTAACAAAGGTACAATCTTTTTAACTATTTTTGCCGACTGTAACTAAAAACAACGATGGCCCGAACCTGTTCCTTTTTTGTAATCCTGTTTTTCTTTTTTTTCACAGGTCCATACAAATCAATTCAAGCACAAGATCATACTTCTGTGATTAGGTATTATATGGAACAAAGCAGTGGTTTTTCACCGTTATTCAACGGAAAACTCCCCCCTCAATACCTAATGCGGCATAAAGGCACCTATTATCTGGAATCTGACACCTTTTACAGAGGAACCTTGGAATACAACGGAAAACGTTATATTGACCTTTCTTTGAACTTAAACGCACATTCTGATGAATTGTACATTAGAATGCCCCAGTATAATTCAAGTTCTGTTCTGCTTAAGGATCATGTGGAATCGTTTACTCTGGACCAAATGGAATTTGTTCACCTTGTCAAAGAAAAATGGCCCGGAGTGCCTCAGGAAGGTTATTACCAGATATTGTTCTCCGGAAAGAAGATCAGCGTTCTGAAACGGACTCTGAAAAGAATGAATGCTTCAACTTCAGTGAACGAAATAAATTTTTCACACGTATTTGAAGAGGAAATCTACTATTATATTGTACAAAACGGGATATTCCACCCTGTGAAAAGAAGGTCTTCTTTGTTGAAGGTTCTGGGTGACAAACGCAAGAAACTGAACCGTCATATAAGAAAACACAAATTGGGATTTGGAAAAGATAAAAGAGAGGCTACGTTTACTTCTTGCGCCGCTGTTTATGAAAAAGAAGAATAATGAAACGCAGAGGATGGATGAATAAATATATCTGGTTGTCTCTGACCACCCTGTTTCTTGGCTTTTCAGCCGCTGCCCAGGACACTTACAACCTGCGTTACGTCACTATTGATTCTCTTGTCAATACACTGGAAGATCGCACATCCCATCGTTTTTATTATGCACCTTCACAAACCGATACGCTGTTAATCTCTTTACAGACTTCACAGGATAAAGTGCTGGAATCATTCCAAAATGAATTGCAAAAAAACGGTTTTTCGCTCAATCCGCTTGGAAAGAACAAATGGGTTATAGTAAAGGGGACACCAAAGTGGGACCTGCATGAAGCTTTCTACCTGGATTCACTGGAAAACGGGTACCATAAAGAAGATGA
Organism: Bacteroidales bacterium; assembly: GCA_035380845.1. Taxonomy (GTDB): domain Bacteria; phylum Bacteroidota; class Bacteroidia; order Bacteroidales; family UBA932; genus DMER64. The sequence goes on from DAOSXZ010000002.1 coordinate 13,516, forward strand.
ATTGTCTTTATTGGCAGCAGAAGAAAAACAATCGGCTGATTCGGAAAATCGGCTTTATACACTGGGAGATCCATTGTTATCAGAAATGGGAGGCAACGTACGTCTGACAGGTTATATAAGAGATCACCTGACTGGTGAACCGATATCAGGTATTACCGTGATGTCAGAAAACAAAGTGCATTTTGCCATGTCAGATACTTACGGATTCTATTCCCTCACCCTCCCCCGGGGATACAATACAATCATGATCCAGGGATTGGGATACAAAGATTCACGCCGTTACTTACGTGTTTTTTCTGATAGTTCGCTGGATATCAATATTGCCGAAGAAGTGTTTTCATTACAGGGTATTGTAATATCTGCCGAAAAAATGGAAAATATACGCAACGTAAGCCTGGGTTTGGAACGAGTCAGAGCTGACCGGATACGTCATATACCAACAGTTTTTGGAGAAGCCGATGTGATTAAAGCTGTTTTAACTTTACCCGGGGTAAAATCAGTGGGAGAAGCAGCCGGAGGATTCAATGTCCGCGGAGGAGCAACAGATCAAAACCTGATACTTTATAACCAGGGTACTATTTACAATTCATCGCATCTATTCGGGCTTTTCTCTCTGTTCAATAACGATGTGATCAGCAGTCTTGAATTGTATAAAAGTTCGGTTCCCGCTCGTTACGGTGGAAGAATATCTTCCGTACTTGAAATAAATGCCAGGGAAGGCAACAAAAACCGGTTTACCGGTTCGGCAGGGATTGGATTACTTACTACCAAACTTACACTTGAAGGACCAATTATAAAAGATAAAACATCTGTTCTTGTATCTGGACGTACAACCTATTCGGACTGGTTAATGGGACTTATTCCGCAAGAAAGCGGATACAACGACGGATCCGCCAATTTTTACGATCTTAACGCCGGCATATCCCACCGTTTCAATAACAACAACCATCTGTTTGTTAACGGGTATTTCTCTCGTGACAAGTTTTCTTTTGACCCGGAAATATCTTATCGCTACCAAAACATAAACACATCTGTTCGTTACCGGAGCATTCTTTCAGAAAACACAGATATGGTGCTCTCTGTTGCCTATGATAAATACAATTACCATACACAGGATACGACCAATGCATCCATGGGTTACGACATGGCGTTTACTCTTCAACAGACCAGTCTTAAGGCCGATTTTACCACACGTCTGAACAGCAAGCACAAACTGAATTACGGACTCAACGCATTTTATTATTTTCTGGATCCCGGCAGTTACCAGCCATTTGATGAAAGGTCTCTTGTTGTTCCAGACAAACTGCAAAGAGAACAGGCTGTTGAAACAGCCGTTTACCTAAGCGATACATGGGACATCACTCCTTCTCTGTCTGTGGAAATGGGAATTCGCTACGGGTTATATTCCGCTTTAGGCCCAAAGGATTATTACCTTTATGATACTGAAAAACCCCGGTCAGTTGAGACAATAACCGATAGCCTGTCATTAGCAAAAGGCAGAATGGTGGCCCCCTACCACGCTCCTGAATTCAGGCTTTCCATGCGTTATGCCTTTACAAATGATTTTTCCGTAAAAGCAGGTTTCAACAATATGCGTCAGAACATACATATGCTTTCCAATACCACAGTCATATCTCCTACTGACATATGGAAACTGTCTGATGCAAATATTAAACCGCAAAAGGGCTGGCAAGTCGCTTTGGGTTTCTATAAAAACCTAATGAACAATACGTTAGAGCTTTCTCTGGAGGGCTACTACAAAAAATTGGATAGGTATCTGGATTACGCCTCCTATGCCCGTTTGCTGATGAATCACCATATTGAAACTGACGTTATTGAAACACAAGGCAGAGCCTATGGTGTAGAAGTTATGCTCAAACGTACACTTGGAAGACTGAACGGATGGCTGTCTTATACCTATTCACGTACTCAATTAAGCCAAAATGACCCCAAAGTTATCGATCCAATTAACGGAGGAGATTGGTACCCTGCTCCTTATGACAAACCTCACGACTTGAAACTGGTAGGTAACTTCAAGTTCACACACCGTTTCAGTCTGTCTGTTAATCTTGACTATAGTACAGGAAGACCTATAACCATGCCGGTAGGAACATATTATTATGCCGGTGGATGGCGTCTATTATACGGAGACCGGAACGCTCATCGTATCCCTGATTATTTCCGGCTGGATGTATCTTTTAATATAGAACCGTCTCATAAACTCACATTACTAACACATAGCTCAATAACTATAGGAGTCTATAATGTTACAGGAAGAAAAAATCCTTATTCCGTATTCTTCCGTACCGAAGGTAAAACGGTAAATTCATACATGCTTTCCATTTTCGGTTGTCCCATACCTTACATCACTTATAATATCAGATTTTAATGTCAATGAAATACTTTATCAGAATATTATATATTGTATTTCCGGCACTTATGGTCGTTTCCTGTATCACTCCGTATGAACCGGAAGAATTGCTCAACATGGATGATATAATAGTGGTAGAGGGAAATATTTCTCTTACCGGTCCTTTTACCATACAGATCACACGAAGTGCACCAATCAGTTCCTATCAGTACGGTCAGAAGACTATCAAGTTTGAAAGGAACGCCAAGGTTTATGTAAGCGATAAACAAGGCAGGATATACATGCCGGAAACGACGACAGCCGAGGGAGAATACCTGTTTGACTTTTCTGCACAAAATCCGGACCTTAAGGATGAATTCAAGTTGGTTGTTGAATCCATGGACGGACATACATATGAAACAGATTACAAAAAGTCCACTAGCAGTAGCAGCATGGAGTTGCATTACAAGATTGATACTCTTGAAAATAAAATCAAAATTTTTGTCAATTCCCATGATCAGAACGGCCTTTCAAAATATTACAACTGGCGATATAATGAAACATGGGACTATGTATCACAATTGCCTGCCTATTGCTATTTTGATGTAAAAGAGGTTAAAGAAACAAAGAATAACAGGCCTTGGATGTATCGTTGCTGGGACAGCCGGGAATCTTCAGAAATCCTTCTGGTTGAGACATCTTCACTTTCAGAAGACAGGATAGTGGATTATGAGCTACATTCCATAAATTTCCGTGATATAAGGATAACACAGCATTATACTATTGAAGTTGTTCAGACCGTATTGGATAGTGAGGCTTACACATATATGGAAAATATGAAAAAGAATTCCTATAATATTGGGAATCTCTTTTCTCCCCAGCCCAATGAAATCAGCGGGAACATCCATTGTGTAACAGACCAGTCAAAACGGGCTATTGGCTTTGTCACTGTATGTAACTCCGTGAGAAAAAGATTGTTTATTGATTGCAAAGGACTTCCCGGATATCCCCGGGAAGCTATGCCCCAAGACACATTGGTTCCTCTGGATGCCACAGTGTTAACTATGCTGAACCTCCTGCAAGGAGGTTATTCTCCTTATATGATTGACCCTATGGCAGGGGTAAGTGCTTGGAATTTAACAAGATGTATTGATTGTCGTAGTAAAGGAGGTCAACCTTATGTTCCATCTTTCTGGCCGGTTGAATGGCCTTGGTATTGAATAAATAATTATGAAACGGATCTTAACAGCGCTGATATTATTCCTCCCTTTCTCTTTTCTGTTAGCACAGACGGATATGCTTCATGAACGTATGTATGTCAGTACAGATAAAGAATGTTACCTTGCCGGCGAACAGTTGTGGGTATCGGCTTTCTGTTACGATGCTGTTTCAGGCATTCACTCTCCTGTGAGCGCTGTTGCTTATTTGGAAATCCAGAACTTGTCCGGGACTGTCTCCCAGTTTAAAATTGCCCTTGCCGACGGAAGGGGCAGTGGAATGATCAATCTGCCGTTATCTATACCTACAGGCATATACCGTTTAAGTGCTTATACCCGATACATGAATTCGGAAAGCGATCTGAATTTTTTTTCAAAGTTTGTAACGATATACAATCCCGGGACGTCGCTGCGTTCGGACAACGTGAAAACGGCAACAGAAACTTATACCGAAAGGGATTATCTTGAAGAAAAACAAGAAGAAAATTCAAAAGGTTTTATACTCAGGACAGACAGGAAAACATATTCTCCTGGTGACGAGGTCACAATAATGCTGCAGAGTGCTTTACCCGATCAGGTATCCCTGAGTGTTTCCGTATACCGCAAGGACGAGCTGAACTACTACCGAAACCGTTCAATAATTGATTATGTTGACAGTACCCTGAAAGAAGATACGACTCCTTTCTCTTTATGGAAGGTGGATTATACGGGTGAAATAATCAGGGGACATGTTGTAGATGAAAACAATGAACCAATATCAGAGGTGGACAGTTACGGTTCGTATATTTCCATTGCCGGAAGTGAGATCCAGTATTACTCCGGTGAGATCCGGGAAAACGGAAAAGTCAGATTTTTCACATCCAATCTATACGGTGACGGAATCCTGGTAAGTTACGTTCCTTCATTTGAACAGGAAAAATTCCATCTTGTACTGGATTCTGTTTATACGAATCCCGGGATCAGTTATATTCCTGAGCTGATCTTAGATAAGAAACAAACAGACGTTTTGATAGAAAGAAACATGGGGATCCAGATTGCAAGGGCTTTCCAGCTCGATACCCTGATAAAGGAACATAAGCCGGAAACAAATTTGCTTTTTGAAAACGCTGGAATTGCATATAAACTTGATGAATATACACGTTTTCCAACCATGGGCGAAGTTATGGTGGAATTTATCAGGGAAGCCCGCTTTCGTACCATAAACGGGACAAGGTGGCTCCAGGTACGTCTTAGAGATGCTCAGGGAGTAGCCTTTTATGTGGATGACCCTACCCCGCCTCTGGTACTAGTGGATGGAATACCCGTGGGTGACCATGAAAAGGTATTTGCTTACGATCCCAATCTTGTACGGGAAATTCTAATCTATACAGATAAATACGCGTTTGGCCCCATATATTATAACGGCATTGTTTTTATTAGAACTTACAAAGGAGATTTTCCGGATCTTGAACTGGATGAAACCATGAGGATTCAGGATTTTCAGGGAGTTCAGAACCCCCGCTCCCTGTCTGTTTTGCCGGAGAACACCCGCCTGCCTGATCTGCGTCACACACTTTACTGGAATCCCGTTTTGGAATTGGGAGCAAACCAGTCTGTTACTCTGAATGCCGCCACTTCCCAGATAACAGGAACATTTCGCGTAGTAATAGAAGGAATGGATCGCAAAGGGAATCCGTTCAAGACATCAACCGATTTCGTTGTAAAATAAAATAAGTAGGATTCTCAGCGTCCCGTAACCCGCAGGTACCGGCTTTTGGCCATCTGGTAATCCTTTACGGCATCTGTTTGCTTATCGTAACTTTCCTGGAGGAAACCCCTTGCAGCAAGTAATTCGGTCAGACTTACGGTACCTGCCTTGAAATAATCTTCATTCAACCGGGCATTTTCTTCCGATTCTTCCACGGCCAGTTCTGCCAATAGTAATTTTTGATAAGATTCAACGAATAAACCCCATGCCTGACGGATCTGCATGAGTAATTGTTGCCGGCCGTCTTCTTTTTGAATGCGAGCCCTGTCTGCTTCCAATTTCTTTTGTTTTATTGCAAAGGATCCCCGGGCCCAATCAGAGATGGGGACCTGGACAGCCGCCATTATTGCGCCGTTCCAGTTGTCTTTGTCCAGGATGTTTTCATAATAATACATGGCACCTACACCAATCTTTGGCATGTACCCTGCCCTTTCTATCTTTTTTTGCAGTTCGGCGGCTTGCACTCCCATATCCAACAATCGATATTCTATACGTTGATCAATGACAGAAGCCGGCTCCACGTAAAATTCCATGGGATCTGCATATACAAAATCTACGGGAGGAGCGATCTCAAAATGATCCAGAGAATCTACAGATAACCCTATTTCGCGTGCCAGCGCCATCGTCGCCAGGTATATCCCGTTTTCCAATTCTACGTTCTTGGTAGTAAGGGTATTCTTTTGCAATTTTACTTTCAGCACATCATTCCTGCCCAGGATTCCTGCATTGAAGGCCTGTTGTACGTCTTTTTCTACAGAATCCAGTACGGTTTTCATGATAGAGACGGTTTTTCGTTTCTCCGATAACGAAAAAAGAAGCCAGTAATATTCTTCGGTTTTGTCCAGGACTTCTTCTACGGTTCTTTGGGTAAAGAGCTCGCTGGAACGAATTCCCAGATTTGCCAGTTTTGTGGAATAGAAGATCTTACCTCCCATGAATACCGGCTGAACGGCTGTTGCACTCACCAAAATACCGTCTTTTAACAGTTCCATGCTTCCCAGCATCCCCATATCTATAGACATTATGGGATTGCTTGCCTGAAAACCCATACCGAACGCAGATACATTGGGAAAAAAATAAGTCAGTGCCTGCTTTTTCATTTGAAGGGAGACCTGTTCACCCAGTTTCATGTCTTGTATCCGGGCATTGTTTTCCAGGGCCATTTGCCTGCAATCCTGCAATGTATAAGGTTGCGAAACCAGCGGTCCGGCTGAAAAAAGGACTAAAACAAATACCAAATTAAAGATCTTCTTCATTACAACGTCAGTTTTTCGGGTTCGCTAATGGACCGGGCTTTATCCTGTTTCCGGTAGATCAACCAGTAAATTACCGGCATGAAAACCGAAACAAAGAACATGGAAGTAATGATCCCAAAACATATGGTAGCGGCCATGGGAGCCCAGAGGGAATCGTTCACTATCAGCATGGGGATAACCGCTACGGCAGTAGACGAAGAGGTCTGGAAAATTGGCCTTATACGCCTGCATCCCGCCCTGAAAGCCGCTTCTTTCACGGATGATCCTTCAGAACGCAACAATTCGGCATAATCAAACATAATAATCCCGTTCCGGACCACCAGTCCAATCAGGGTCACCAGTCCCAGGAACGTGGTCAGGCTTACGGGCAGGCCCAGAATCCAAGTGCCCACGAAGGCGCCTAAAATGCTTAATGTAGTGGATCCCATTACCAACAGTGACAGGGATACTTTTTTAAAGTGGAACAACAGGATCAGGAATATCATGAAAACAGCTATGGCTACTCCCTGCAGGATGCCGGGCATCAGGGATTTGTCTGCCTGGTAGGTTCCGCCGTACTGGTAACGGATACCATCGGGCATGGTAGTGTTATCCATCACTTCCTTTACCTGATCAAAGACATCGGTGGAGATTTTACCGTAATCCAGGTCCATCATGAGTGTAAGCGTGGGATAGCCGTTTCTTCTTGCAATCTGTGATATGTTCCATTCGGGCTCCAGGCGGGCAATCTGTCTTAAAGGAACACTTACTCCCGGGATCATGCCCTGTACGTATTCATCACCCAGACTTGCAATATCCGGAGAATGTCCGTCCTCTTGGGTCCGGATAACTACCGGAACGGTTTTGCCGTCAGTCAGCACTGAAGTAACAGGAACACCGGAATACCTGGAGGCCAGGTTCAACGAAAGGTATCCGGGATTGATTCCCACCCGTGACGCTTTGGTGGGATCTACCTGTACGTCAACCCCGTATTGCATTCCTCCAAAGTCGGAACGTACGCTTGCTATATACTGTATCTTTCTCAATTCTTTTGCCAGAGAATCTCCCAGGTGCATCATTGCCTGTTTGTCTTCCCCAATCAACCTGACTTCCACCTCGTTGGCTGCAAGCAAAGAATAATCCAGTTGCCTTACACGGACATACGTTCCCGGGAAATAGTGTATGTATTTCTTTTGATACTCTGCTACCAGTTCTTCAGTCACCTTGGAAGACGGCGTGTTGACAATAAACTGCCCAAAATGCGGTCCGGGTATCTGGGGCGTGTAAGAAGCCTGAAATCTGGGGGCGCTGGCACCAATAAAAGAAGTAACGGCCAAAACCCGTTCATCCTGTTGCATCATAATTCGCAGGGAATCACAGACTTTCTCTGTTTCTTCAAGTGCAGATCCAAAAGGCAGATTGATCTCTACCACAAACTGGTTCCTGTCTGCCAGAGGCATAAGGCGCTTTGGCAATTGCTGGTATACAAAAAACGGCAATACCAGGAACAGTATTATAACCACAACAACCCATACGGGATGTGAAAAAGCCTTGCGCAAGGTCTTTTCGTAGAAAACTCCGAACATTTCCAGGATGGATATTCCTCTCTTGCTTTTCTGCCGCTGTTTTTCCACTACCTGTTTCAATCCTTTCCGAATAGTGAAATATTGGAAATAAGGAATATAAAGCATGGCTATGGCCAAAGAAACCATTAGTGAAATGGAAATGGCCCACGGCGCCATGAAGATGAATTCCACGAAGTTTTCGGGAAATGTGAAATAGAACGGGAAAAAGGTAATACTTATGGCCAATGTGGCTGAAAAGACGGAACGGAAATAGGAACTGGCCGCTTTAATGGAAGCTTTCCACCGGCTCATCCCGTGATCCAAAAATGTCATGTAATTGTCTATGACCACAATGCTGTCATCCACCACCATACCTAAAACGACCAAAAGAGAAGCCAGTGTAACGGTATTGATTTCAAAACCTATGATATACATGATGCCTATGGAAATGAAAATGGTTATGGGAATGGCTGTTGCCGCAACCGAGGCCACCCTCAGGGGCAGCATCACTATCATCACGGCAATGACCGCCAGTATGGCCGTCAGCATTTCCTTGAGAAACGAATACACGGAATCGGCCACTACTTTCGGTTGATCGGCAATCCGGAACACACTTACATCTTGTGGAAGTTCCGCTTCAAAATCTTTCAGGATTAGGTCCACTTGTTTCCCGAGTTCAACCATATTAAACCCTTTGCTCATTTCCATGGACAAAAGGAGGCACTTCCTGCCGTTGTTGGTTATGTAACTGAGGGGTTCAGGATATTCCCTTACAATTTTCCCTACATCCTTGACTCGCAACACATTCCCGGATCCGTCAAAATATACGGGCTGCTCCAGGATTTCCTGTTCACTGGTATAGGCGTTATTCATGTGGATGGGGATCACATCCCCCATGGATGTAATACTGCCCGATGAAGTGATTAACCCTCCGGCAAACAGCTGGATCATTATCTGTTGCGTATTCAGGGCATAAGCAGCCAGTTTTTCCTTGTCCAGGTATATACTTATCTGCTCCTCCTGTTGACCGTACCGTTTCAGATTGGCAACTATTGGTAACGTGCGCAGACGGCCTTCCAGAACATCCATTATCTTAGCCAGCTGGGTATAAGTTTTGGAATCACTTTCCAGGGTGATCAGGATGGCCGAGGTTTCTCCGAATTCGCTGATAACCATCAGAGGCAAAACGCCCGGTGGAAGCTGCACCCTCAAATCGTCCAGGTTCAGACGCAGGTTGGCATAGAAATCGCGGGGATTTTTTTCTGTATCTACCAGGTCCATCACAAAATAGACCATACCGTCCCGCGTCAGCGAATACGTATTTTCCCGGTCGACTTCCTTATAACTTAGAAGATGCCTTTCAAGAGGAATGGTAAGTTCTTCTTCTACCTGTTCAGAAGAAGCTCCCGGGTAAATCCCCAGAACCAAAGCATTGCGAATGGTAAAATCCGGGTATTCCTTTTTAGGCATGTTGGGCAGGGCGTATATACCCAGTCCCACCAAAAAAGCAACCAGCAAAAGAACGATCTTGTGATTGTGCATTGTCCATTCGACAACGCCTTTTCTTTTGTTACTCATTGACCACGAATACCTTAATGTTATCACTGATCCTGTCAAAACCGGAAACTACTACGCGGTCACCGGGAACAACGCCGTTAAGTATGGTTACGCCTCCTGAAACGATTTCTCCTACCTGAACGATTCTTCTTTCTACCGTATTGTCCTGATTCACGGCCCACACATAATGTCCTTTCCCAAATTCCAGGGGCATTACCGCATGAACCGGCAATACCAGGCTGTTAGTGCCTGTAAGGTTTCCAATAAAGACTTTACACACCATGCCGGGTAAAAGACCTGCCAGATCCCTGTCAGGAGCGATCTTCACGTCATAACTGTGTGAGAGCGGATGTGCACGTACTCCTTTTTCCACGATCTTTCCGGTTGTTTGCTCGTTGCGAAGGGCACCCACCGTTATGCGTGCCGTTTGACCGGTACGGGTTTCGAAAATTTCGTTTTCCGGAATTGCCACTTTTATTAGCGGTTTATGTGTATTGAGCAGGGTCAGCACAGGTTGGTCAGGCAGTACGTTCATGCCCGGTTCCATCATACGCTCTCCCACTACGCCACGCTGGGGTGCATGAAGTTTTGTCTGGGCAAGTGATCGGGCAGCTATCTGTTCCGAAGCACGGGCTTGTGCCAGTTTGGTTTGAATTTCAATAAATTGTATTTCAGGTAAACTGTTTGATTCATAAAGCTGTTGCATCCTTTGATAAGCGTCTTCCGCCTGGCGTAAAGTGGCAGCAGATGTAGCATACATGTTTTCCAGCGTAGCGGGATCCGTTTCTGCCAGCAGTTGCCCTTCCTGAACGGTCTGACCTTCATGTACGTATACCTTTTTGATTTTTCCGGGAGCGGGAAAACTCAGCATAACGCTGTTTGATTCTTCCACCACCCCTATATACTCCCTTTCGGTACAGGTCATGGATTCGGTTAGGGTAATTACCTCAACTTTTACTTCACCTGCCACAGACTGGTAATTTCCTCTTTTTGACCGGCAGGAAGTGAACATCAAAGCCATGGCCAAAACAATCAAAATGCCTTTATTTATTGGTGATTTCATAGACGGGTATGTTAGGGTATACAAAAGTAATCAAATTCGCGGAAAACCTTTATCTTTGTACAATATATCTATGCAAAACGACCGTAAAAAATTACTCCTTCACGTATGTTGCGGACCATGTTCCACGACTGCATTGGAACGTTTGTACCCGGAATACGATATAACCGTTTTTTATTACAACCCCAATACCGCCCCTCAAAAAGAATATTTACTCCGCAGGGATGAAGCAAGAAGGGTAACCCGGGATATTTTCGGTTCGGAAATTGATTTTCTGGAAGGAGAATACTGTCCGGATGCATTCCTGGAAGCCGTAAAAGGCTATGAAAACGAACCTGAAGGAGGACGGCGGTGTGAAATATGCTTTCGTATGAGATTGGAAGAAACAGCCCGTTATGCCCGGGAAAACGGATATTCACATTTTTGCACCACTCTGACCCTGAGTCCTCATAAAAATGCCATATTGATTAACCGCATAGGTGAAGAACTGACACATAAATACAAAGGGCTGACATACCTGCCTTCCGATTTTAAAAAACGGAACGGTTTTGGCCGTTCCGTTGAGATCTCAAAAAAATACGAACTGTATCGTCAGGAGTATTGCGGATGCATTTTTTCCATGCAACAATCAACTACTTGTAAAGAAAACGCTTGATACTTCTCTTGGGCGTTTTTTCAAAAGCTTCCGGTTGCAATTCAATTTTGTGGATCCGGCTGAAAACAGGCAGCAGCATATTCAACCGCATACGATTTTCCTCCATCAGCTGAGCCAGGTTCATGGTATCCAGTGATTCCTGGGAGACCCGGTCGTAATCGGGAAATACCAGTGCCACCAGTTTCTTGTCCCTTTCTACCACAATGGATTCTACCACATAAGGCTGATTGTTCAGCTTGTCTTCAATCTCTTCCGGATAAATGTTTTGTCCGTTAGCCCCAATGATCAGGTTCTTACTGCGGCCTTTAATGAAAATGTTATTATCCTTGTCAATGAGTCCCAGATCCCCGGTACGAAGCCATCCGTCTTTGGTAAAAGCGGCGGCAGTGGCTTCGGGATTCTTGTAATACCCTTTCATGACATTGTCTCCGCGGGCTTGCAATTCTCCGACTATGGTGTGAGGATCATCCGAGTCAACCCGCAACGACATTCTGTGTACGGGCTTTCCACAAGATTTCTTCACGAATTTCCGGGTATCCTCGTAGGACAGCAATGGGGCACATTCCGTCATGCCGTACCCAACCGTATAAGGCAGCCGGATGGCCTTCATAAGATCTTCCACTTCCTGGTTTATGGCGGCCCCTCCAATTACTATGGTTCTGATCTTGCCTCCGAAAGCGTGCAAAAGTTTTTTTCGTATTTGCTTATGTATCACGGAAGCCAGCCCGGGCACTTTCATAATGGATTTCACCACAGGTTTTCGAATAGTGGGAAATACCGAGCTCTTGAATATCTTTTCAATAACAAGAGGCACCGTGATGATCATATAAGGCTGCACGGTAGCCAGGGCATCCAGAAGTACTTTGGGAGAAGGAACCTTGCCCAGGAAAAAAACCTGCGTACCTCCTGCCAGCTGGTAGAGAAATTCAAAGGCCATCCCGTACATGTGGGCCATGGGGAGCATGGAAACAAGGTTATCACCCGGGCCGTTGGGCATTTCACTCAATCCAAACTGTATGTTTGAACTGATGTTCCTGTAGGTTAGCATGACTCCCTTTGGTGCACTGGTTGTTCCCGATGTGTAATTGATCAGGGCCAGGTCATCAAAATTATCGGTCGGGTAATTGACATCAGCGGGACCAAAACCGTTGGGATACTTTTCCATAAACAAGGCATCCATATTGTCGTCAGCTTCCTGTACAGCCGGATCTTTAGCATACGCTATCTGCCAGTCTTCCAAGATAATGACCAATTCCAGCAAGGGCATACGGGCTCTGTCGATCTTGTCCCATATGTCGCGGCTTACAAAGAAAGCCGTTGCTTCTGAATGATCGGTCAACGTCATCACACTTTCAGGGAGAAAATCGTTCAGTAACGGAACAGCAACTGCCTCGTAAGACGAGACAGCTATAAACGCAATTCCCCATTCCGCACTGTTTGGTCCGCAAAGAGCAATCTTATCCCCCTTTTTCAATCCCATTTTCTCAAACAGGATATGGTACCGGGCAATCTTTTGCGCCATTTCTCCATACGTAAAGGAATTCTTTTTATAGTTAGTGAGCGCAGGCATATCCCAGGCGTTAACTATACTGTTGTGGATGTACTCCAGATAATGAGTTTTCATAACCAGTATTTTTTTTTAATACGGTTAAAAATATGTATTTTTTTTGAATATGAGACCCTTAGAAATTGTGATTATTGCAGGTTTCTGAGGATCAGCGCAGTACCCATTCCCCCTCCAATACACAATGAGGCCAGTCCGTAACGGGAACCTCTTTTCTTCATTTCATAAATCAAGCTAACTGTGATACGGTTTCCGGAAGCACCAATGGGATGTCCCAGGGCAATGGCTCCTCCATTGACATTGCAATGTGTATCAAACCATTCCCTATCCACACCCTGTTTTTCCTGCAGTTCGTGCATAACTCCCAGGGATTGAGATGCAAAGGCTTCGTTAAGCTCTACCAAGTCCATCTGATCCAGTTTCATTCCGGCACGCCCGAGGGCTTTTTCAATGGCGGGAACAGGCCCCATTCCCATATATGCGGGGTCCACTCCGCCCTGCCCTGTAGCAACGATCTCTGCCATGGGTTTCAGGCCCAATTCCTTAACAGCTTCTTCCGAAGCCAACAGTACGAAGGAAGCGCCGTCATTGATTCCCGAAGAATTGGCGGCTGTCACCGTACCGTCTTTCTTGAAAGCGGGACGCAGTGTTGCCATTTTTTCCAAAGTGCTGTTCCTGTTGGGAAATTCGTCTGTATCGAATTCCACAAATTCTTTCTTGCGTTTGATGGTAACAGGGACAATCTCGTCTTTGAATTTTCCACCGTCTATGGCACAAATGGCTTTCTGCTGCGAGGCAAAGGCAAATGCATCCTGCTGTTCGCGGGTAATATTGTATTTTTCGGCAATATTTTCGGCTGTGATCCCCATATGGTAATTTCCGAAGGCATCGGTCAGTCCGTCGGTAACCATATGATCCACGGCTTTAAAATCGCCCATTTTTATACCTTCCCGGACTCCTTGTAAAACAAAACCGGCCGAAGACATGTTTTCCACGCCTCCTGCCAGGATGACCCGTGCGTGCCCGGATAAAATGGATTGATACCCGTTAATGATGGATTTCATGCCGCTCCCGCAGATCATATTGACACCGTAGGCTGGAACAGAATCCGGGATGCCTGCATTTATTGAAGCCTGGCGGGCAACTCCCTGTTTTTGGCCTGCCATCAGGATATTTCCTACTATAACTTCATCAATCACGGAAGGATCCAGTTGGGTTTCTTCCAATATGTTCTTGATAACTACGGTCGCCATATCTGCCGGACTGACACCGGTTAAAGATCCTAACATTTTTCCAATAGCCGTACGTTTGGCTGCTACGATATACACTTTTTCCATGATAAATAATTGATTTTATAGTAATTACATTTCTTTAAGATCGTTTGAAACTATGAGTCTGCAACCGGTAGCTTCCTGTACCTGTTCCAGTGTGAATTCCGGATTGATTTCCTTCAGAACCAAACCTTCCGGAGTAACGTCCATAACCCCCATTTCAGTTATGATACAGTTTACCTGACCGGCGGCAGTCAGAGGCAACGTGCACTCTTTCAGTATTTTATGATTTCCCTTAGCAGTGTGTTCCATGGCTACCAGCACTTTTTTGGCCCCGGTTACCAGATCCATGGCCCCTCCCATTCCGGGCGTTTTTTTGCCCGGGATGCACCAATTGGCAATATTTCCTTTTTCATCTACCTGCAATGAGCCCAGGATAGTCACGTCTACATGTCCTCCGCGAATTATGGAAAAAGAAATTGACGAATCAAAACAGGAAGCCCCTTCTTTCAAGGTAATGGGACCGCCACCGGCATCTATCAGGTTCGGATCTTCCTGACCGGGTGCAGGCGGATTTCCCATTCCCAGGCATCCGTTTTCGGATTGCATGATTACTTTTACATTTGCGGGCAGGTATTTGAGTACCTGTGTAGGCAGTCCAATTCCCAGGTTCACAACGTCTCCGTCTTTCAATTCTTTTGCCGCGCGACGGGCAATGGTTTCCCGGATCTGATTCTTGTCCATAACTTGTCTGATTTACTGATTTGTGATTATTTATTTTTTCTTTTTACATATTCCTGTGCAATGTACGAGGCAACATCATCTGCATACGTATTGACACCAAAACCGGCGTCAAACCCAATTTCCCTTGCCAGTTCATGAGAGATGCGCGGGCCTCCGCAAACAAGGATCATACGGTCCCTGATGCCTTCCGCCTGCGACATTTCAATAAACTCGGTGCAGTTTTTTATATGGATGTCTTTCTGTGTTACGGTTTGTGATACCAGAATGGCATCGGCTTTCAGTTCCAGCGCTTTGGCAATGAGTTCCTCGTTTGTCACCTGGGATCCCAGGTTATAAGCCTCTATCATTTCGTAACGTTCCAGGCCGTAATGACCGGCATACCCTTTCATATTCATGATGGCATCAATTCCAACGGTATGTGCATCGGTACCGGTACTGGCACCTGCCATGACCAGTTTACGTCCAATGTGCTCCCGGATGTAATCATCCACCCCGTGCATATCCATGACCGTGCTTTCCACCTTTGGAACGTGAATACCGCAATAGTTAACGGTATGTTGCAGGTTGCCGTAACAATTGAAAAACGTGAATCCCGGTGTCAGTTCCCTTGAAAAAACCACTTGCGGATTGTCCATACCCATACTTCGCAACAACTGTTTGGCGGCTTCTATTGCCTCGGGACCGGCAGGTACGGGCAAAGTAAAGCTCAGCTGCACTTTGCCGTCGTTCACGGTATCCCCGTAAGGTTTTACTTTTGAAAGATCCAGGGTTTTGTCAAAATCCTGAATTTCTGTTGAATACATTCCTCCACCCATAATTATTTCTTTCCTTTTAACAATTCTATATAGGGATTAAAATATACCGCGGATTTCCGGGTAACTCCGTCCAGCCCCTTACCTCCTTCCTTTGGCCTTCGTACATTGGCAAAATAGCCTTTTTCCATAGCCGTGAACAGGCCTTCTTCTTTCATCTTTTCCAGCAGATCGCAGGCATCTTCCAATACCCTGGCGGCTCTTTGACGAATGATGCCGTCCTGTTTAAATTCCACTTCGTTGCCAATACTTCTGAAACTGGTGAATATGTAACGGGCATTTTCTATGGACAAATACCTGTCGCTCATAAAAGGCGTGTGAATGGCCTCGGTGGGCATTCCCAGAAGTTGTATCCCTTGTCCCGTCCATATCCCGGCGATGTTGAACAAAGCATCCTGAATGTGACCCTTAAAAATATTACCTGTCATAAACTTGGTGGGAGGCATGTATTTCAGAGGCGCCTTGGGGAAAATTTCGCGCAATAATTGTGCCTGTGCCAATTCAAAGAGAAAGGCATTTTCCAGTTCCGGATCCATTTCAAAAGCATGTCCCAGGCCCATTTGCTCTTCCGGCAATCCTGCGATTAAAGCCAGTTGCTCATTGATAAAATCCGAGGCAAGTACCGTATGTGCTTCCTCAAACGCATCTGCTGTTGTCAGGTAATTGTCTTCTCCGGTGTTGATGATCACACCGGCAAAGCCGTTGATGATCCTGGAAAAATACTGGTCTATGAGTGTCCGTTGCATGTTGATATCCCTGAACAGAATTCCGTAAAGGGCATCGTTCAGCATTACATCCAGCCCCTCAAAGGCACCCATCACGGCAATTTCAGGCATGCAGAGTCCCGAACAGTAATTGCACAAGCGGATATACCTTCCGACTTCATCCCCCACTTCGTCCAAAGCGTTACGCATGATCCTGAAATTTTCCTGCGTGGCAAACGTTCCCCCGAAACCTTCTGTGGTAGCCCCGTAAGGCACATAATCCAGTAAAGATTGCCCGGTAGTCCTGATGACCGCTATGATATCGGCTCCCTGGCGGGCTGCCGCCTGCGCCTGAATGGCATCTTCATAAATGTTTCCGGTAGCCACTATTACGTATAAATACGGGCAGGGGCCTTCTCCCAGTTTTGCTATGCTTTCTTCCCGGGAACGTCTTTTATCCCTTATTCGCAAAACACTTTGGTTAATATAAGGTTCAAGAACACGGGCTGTCTCTGCGGTTGTACGCGGGGATAAACGGGAAAAGTCAAATTTGCCGGAAGATATTTCCAGGGCAGTCTGTTGCGGTGTATTGCCTGTATCCAAAAGGGCATTTCCCAGAAAATGCAATACCCCGTCCGCGAGCATCCCTCTTTCTTTAAGAGCATCAACCACCATATTGGGCAACGGGATGTCTTCCCTGTTGACACCGTCTATGCCCAGGAGCCGGCACAACGTTCTTTCCACACTGACTGTAGTATAATTCTCCACAAAACGTTGGACCTGGTCCGCAATGTCTCCGGCTGTTTTCCGGGCCTCTTCCACTTTTTTAAAATCAAGTCCTAATTTAGATTCTCTCATTTCAAATATTTCTTTGCCGTGTCAATAAACGATCCGTCCACTCCCAGAAGGCGGGCTATGTTGAGCGCTTCCAGGGGAACGGATCCGCCTTTATCTTCTATCAAACTGTAATTCATATAACGATTCATCCGGAGCGGATCAAGACGTCCTTGTACCTGATTGCCTTGAAATCCCGCTACCCGTAATTTCCGGCAAGAAAGCCCCAGGTCTCCGTAATGGGTACTGATCAGGGACATGACACTGTGTTTTTCCAGGTATTCAACCAGGGCACATAAAATGGCCGCTCCTTCTGCAGGATTGGTGGTCCTGGCCGGTTCATCTGCCAAAACAAGCATTTTTGTCCCCGCGTTCATATTGGCCATTATCCGGTCCAAATCCAGCATTTCTGCCGCAAACGATGACAACCCCCTATATTGGTCCTGTTTGTCGCCTATGACAAGAAAAACATCCTTTACAAGGGGAATTGACGCTTTTTGTGCAGGAACAAAGAAAGAAAACTGGGTTAGGGCCTGTATCAGTGCCAGTGTTTTTAAAACCACGGTTTTACCGCTCATGTTTGCACCTGTAAGCAAACAAGGCTCTGCGCACAAGGTGACCGATACGGGCTGGAATGTTCCTCCTGCATTTTCCAGGTGATCTGCAATAGCCGGATTTACCATGCCGTCCAGGGACAATACGCCGGATTGATCCCCGGGAACCGTTACAGGTCTTACCATGTTGTATAAAAGAGCCAGTTTGGCTTTTGCAAACCATATCTCCATACGTGCCATCCGGTCAAAATTTTCCTGCAATGCCGGATACAGCGCAGACAGTTGCAGGGAAAGTTTTTCCCTGACTGCCAGTTCTTCTTTCTGAATAATATCCTGTAACTGATTCCATCCGGTCGGATCCCGGTCGGGATCAATTTCTGCAACCTGCCTACGCACAAGGGCAAGTGTCTTGCTGTAGGAATCGTATAGATAAAAAGAAACAGTTCCGGTATTGTCCGGATCCAGGATATGAAACACTTCTTGTAAAGGATACATGTTCTCGTAAGAAAAACCGGCCTGCCGGCACAATTTTTCCGCATCGGAACACAAAGCGGCAAAATACTTTATTTCAAAGAGTTCAACCTCGTCCAGGATGCGTTTTTCTTTCAAAGCGACCAGCGTTCCCTGAATATCATGTACCCTTGAAAAGAGATGCTCCAATTGCATTAAAACGGGCTTTGTCTTTTGATCCGAAATGATTTCAAAGGCTTTTTGCAGTATATCAAAATGGGTTTCCAACAGATCCCTGTCAGTGGAAAAAGGCATCTGCATCAAATAACGGCGTACCCGGGAACCGGTAAGCTCCATTTTACCGGCCAGGTAGCTCAGACCGTCTATTCTTTCGCAATACCGGGCAAAATTCATCCTTCCATTCTTTTTATGTCGTAAACAGGAACATTCACTTCCTTATGTATACTGTTTACCAGTTCTTCAGAGTTCATCCTGTATCCTTGTGGTGAAAACGGATTTACACAAACAGCCAGCAAACGGGTACTGAACAACTGGAAAATACGTCCTCCTTTATCCAGAAATGAGTAAAAAACACGCGGCTCGGCAAAAATACGTGAAAAATCCCTTATGTAGAGTTCTGTACTCCCTGCTTCTTTACCCTCTCCCAGTGTCTTCAGCAACGCGTTGCTGACGGCCCCGGGAATGTAAATCCTGTTCCCGCATTTTCCAAGAACTTCCCTGACTTGTGCCGGAAGCAATGCCGATTCCACACCGGGATCCGTAATGTCTCCCCGGGCGGTAATCCCGCGTATCCCGTGCGTTATGTTCTCCAGTTTACTGCGAAGGGATTCTCCTGCCAGGGGAAGATGTATGGTGTCAAAAACAAAACGTGTCTTTTGGGCCAGTATCCGCATATTCAAAGAGTAGGCAGCCCCCACGGCCAGTATCATGCATTCGGTAACGGCCGGGGAAGCGGGACTTAAGCGTGAAATGGCTCCGTCAACAAGGCATACGTCAATGGGATATCTTTGAGGCATTTCACGTACCCATTTTTGCAATAAAGAAGTATCTGAGGGCCCTGCCAGGATCATTTTTCCTTTTTCCAATGCCCGTGCCGTGACCATTTTTCCCAATACCGTAGTGTACGGAAGCACTTCGCATATTTCGGCCTTGAAACGTTTGGATGTATAATAGGAAGCAACCGTAGTGAAATACATTCCCTTTTCCAGGAATATCTCGGGTTTGGGGGTGGCCGTTACCCGGTCCACCCCTTCTCCGTCAATACCTATTGAAGTGACAGCTATCGCTTTTTGCCTTTGATTCAGCTTCTCCATCACATACCGCAAGCATTCGGTTTTTCCGGTGTTTTTTCCCAATCCGACAACCGATAGACTCCCGTAACGGATGATCTGATCTGTAAAAGGCATTCAGCAGCTTACTTCTTATGATTGCGTTCTTTTCTTTGTAAATAGGATGGTTCAAGAGACAATTGCCGCCCCTGCAATACTCCTGACACTCCTTCCAACGGAACGTTGTCTTTGCATTTTTCGCAAGCACAATCGTTTTTGTAATCCATGGGTTCTGTATAGGTCGTGATGACTCCCTCATAATTACGCAATACCATCCTGCCGGGTGCCTGGCTGATTACATAAGTGGGCATTACCGGAATTTTTCCGCCTCCGCCGGGTGCATCCACTACAAACGTTGGTACGGCATAGCCCGATGTATGTCCCCTCAATCCTTCAATGATCTCTATTCCTTTGGATATGGGTGTTCTGAAATGCTCCAGACCCATGGACAGATCGCACTGATAGATGTAGTATGGACGTACGCGGATCATAACCAGCTTATGGACCAGTTCTTTCATGGTATGCACACAATCATTCACCCCGCGCAACAATACCGTTTGGTTCCCCAGCGGAATTCCGGCATCTGCCATTCTTTCACAGGCGGCTTTGGAAGTAGGTGTGATCTCGTTGGGGTGGTTGAAGTGGGTATTAATCCATATGGGATGGTACTTGCGGAGCATTTCCAGGAGTTCAGGCGTTATTCGCTGCGGACATACTACCGGAGTACGTGTGCCTATACGGATGATCTCGACATGAGGAATTTCCCGCAAACGGGATATGATGGATTCCAGACGGGCATCGCTCATGGTCAGGGGATCTCCCCCGGAAAGCAGGACATCCCTTACCTGGGGTGTACGGGCTATATAATCGATCGCCTGCTGTATCCTGTCGCTGGAGGCTTCGTGATCTTTCTGTCCGGCAAAGCGTCGCCGGGTACAATGACGGCAATACATGGAACATTGGTCTGTTACCAGGAACAGGACCCTGTCAGGATACCTGTGTGTCAGACCTGGAACCGGGGAATCTTCGTCTTCGTGCAACGGATCCAGCAAATCGGCCGGAGACCGGTACATTTCCTTTTTTGTGGGAATGGCCTGTTTGCGTACCGGACAATTGGGATTGTCCGGATCTATAAGGCTCAGGTAATACGGAGTGATGGCCATACGGAGCAATTTGAGCGATTGGTGTATGGCCTCTTCTTCTTCCGGTGTAAGATCAATGTACTTTCTGAGCTGTTCCAGGTTAACTATCCTGTTGCGAACCTGCCATTTCCAGTCGTCCCACTCCTGATCCGTCACATTGGGAAACAATTGTTTTCTTCTTGTTTCATTCATATCAATTGTCATTATGATGCGTACAACTCGGTAAATATCTTACGAAGTTTATCACTTTCCCTGAGTAATTGCAATGTGATCTCGGCATGACCTTTTGTATAACCATTCCCCACGATCATGGTAACATCCGAACCCACGCCTTCGGCTCCCAGGGCAGCTTTTGTGAAGCTTGTGGCCATCGAAAAGAAATACACGGTTCCGGTATCTTTGGTACACAGAATCGATGTCATTTCCGTATCGTTAATATTTACATTGTTTATGGTTATATCACACATCTGACCATTGGTCAGTTCCTCTATTTTTTCCAAAACGGCAACCGGCTGGGTCGCATCCGCAGAGAATACATGATCACAGAATCCCAATGCTTCCAGGCGTTTTGTGGAACGTTCGCTGTGGCACAGACCAATCACTTTGCCAGTTACACCGGCTCTTTTCTTTGCTTCGTAACTGCAAAGCATTCCGGATTTTCCTCCGGCTCCTATGATCAATACGGTATCTCCCGGTTTAACCAGTTTGGCTGTTTGTGCAGGTGCTCCGGCTACATCCAGGGCAGATAAGGCAAGTGTTTCGGGCATATCATCGGGAATCTTGGCATAAATGCCGCTTTCAAACAGGATTGCCTTTCCGTCAATGTCCACCTGGTCAATATCTGGCCTTATGTCTTTGATCTTGTCTATGCGCAGTGGTGTCAGGGAAAGGGATACCAAAGTAGCGATCTTGTCTCCCACTTTCAGGTCAATCTTGCCTTCCAGAGCTTCTCCTATCTTTTCCACAACTCCCAGCAACATCCCTCCGGATCCGGTAACCGGATTGCGGTGTTTTCCCTGTTTTGCAACAATTCCCAACATGATCTCGGCGATCTTTGCTTTATCGCCTCCGGCTTGTTCCTCTATCTGGGTAAAACTTGCCGAGTCAATATTCAGGGTTTTAACATCTATGAGAATCTCATTGTCATAGATCTCATCCATGTTGTTATCCAGTTTGTTGGCAGGTTGCGGAAGAACGCCTTTGGGTTCAATGACCCGGTGAAGACCATACTTGTTACCTTTTTTCATTTGCAGTTTTTGTTAGAATAAGTAAGTAAATTAATTGTAAATTATTGTTTTATGGGTAAACTTAGAATTTCACGAGCTTCTTTGGGCGTCGCAATTTCGCGACCCAGTTCGCGGGCCAGACGCACCACTTTTTCTACCAGCTCTCCGTTGGATTTGGCCAAAACGCCTTTGGATATGTACACGTTGTCTTCAAAACCCACACGTACATGACCGCCGTCAATGATGGCGGCAGCTGCCAGGGGCATTTCAAAACGGCCCAGACCGGCTACGGTGTATGTGGCATCGGAAGGGATGCTTCCCCGCAGGAAAACAAAGTCCCTGAGGGATCCCCCGATACCTCCGTTGACTCCCATAACAAAATCAAAATGCATGGGTTTTTGGATGTATCCTTTCTTTTCCAGGCGAAGCGCCATTTCTATCATGCTTTTGTCAAATACCTCCAACTCGGGTTTTATACCCCTTTCTATCATGCGTTTACCAAAATATTTAATGGTATTCTCGGTGTTTTCAAAGATTTCGTCACCCCCAAAGTTGAGCGTACCGCAGTCCAGGGTGGCCATCTCGGGATTCAACTCGGTAGGCTGCAGCCTTTCGTCGTTCGTCATTCCCACCGCTCCACCTGTGGAAGGCTGAATGATGACGCCGGGACAAGCCTCGGCAATGGCTTCCATGATTACGCGGAAACGTTCCTTGTCCTGCGTGGGAGTCCCGTCGTCGTAACGAACGTGCAAATGAATGATGCTTGCTCCCGCATCATAAGCAGAACGGGCTTCACGGACACATTCCTCTACGGTATAAGGAATCGCGGGGTTATGTTCCTTCAGGACCTCGGCTCCGCATATGGCAGCGGTAATGATCAGTTTGTCCATAGCAATTACGTGTTTTATATGTATTTTTTCAGTTCTCCGAATGATTCTTCTACCATATCGGCTGCATAATTGATATCTTCATTGGTGTGGCGGTAAGCTACGTACCCATGATGGTAGGGCTGCAGGAAGACCCCGCGCCTGATGAGTTCTGTATAGAACCCGGGGCGAAGTTTCTTGTACAGGTTATCCGCATCCCTGTTAAATGTGATAAAAGGCATCAGCGGTATTCCGGATATTTCTACATCGTAAGGTACTTTTTTGGCAATCTCTTGCAATCGTTTTCCAAAAAGTTCTCCTTTTTCACGGATCTTTTCCAGAATGTTGTCGCGTTCAAGGATCTCTATGGTTTTCAGGGCAGCTACCTGCTCCAGGCTGTTCGGGAAAAAGGTGGATGACAGGAATACTTTGTCTGCCAATACTTTCATGTATTTTTCCTTGCCAACCACGGCTCCAATGGGATACCCGTTTGCCATGGCTTTTCCGAATACGGAAAGATCTGGCGTTACTCCGAATACTTTCTGAGCCCCACCCATATCATAACGGAATCCGCTGCGGATTTCGTCAAATACCAGAACTGTACCGTATTTATCGGCCAGGGAACGTACGCCTTCCAGGAAACCGGGAGCAGGCATCTGGACCTTTTCAGCCAAAGGATGTCCCACAGGCGTAACGATTATGGCAGCTGTCTGGTCTCCGTGTTTTTTCATGAGGTCTTCCAGCTCATCCAAGCGGTTGTAATGGAATTCGTAAACATCCTCCCACAATTTCTGAGGAATGCCTCCTTTGACTTCCACACACCAGTCATGCCATCCGTGATAACCGCAACGGATCACTTTTGTTCTTTC
>DAOSXZ010000003.1:0-766 GCA_035380845.1 Bacteroidales bacterium
CTTCATTGCAAAGTTTTATTTTTCGTATTTAACCAAAATGTCCATCAAAGAAATAGAAGCGTCTTCCATTTTGACAACGATGCTGTCAATTTTGGCAACCAGGTAGTTGTAGAACAATTGAAGAATAATGGCCACGATAAGACCTGTTACTGTTGTGATAAGAGCGACCTTGATACCTCCGGCCACGATGTTGGGAGAAATGTCCCCTGCAGCTTCGATGGCGTCAAAAGCACCGATCATCCCGATAACGGTTCCCATAAATCCCAACATAGGAGCAATGGCAATGAACAACTGGATCCAGGAAAGGTTTTTTTCCAACTGGCTCATCTGTACGGAACCATAAGATGTAATAGACTTTTCTACAACTTCCAGACCTTCATCGGCCCGGGAAAGTCCCTGGTAAAAAATACTGGCTACAGGACCGCGTGTGCTGCGACAAACCTCAAGAGCGGCAGGTACGCCGCCGTCTTTGATGGCTGCTTCAACTTTGTCCAGTAGTTTGCCTGTATTGGTTTCGGCCAGAGTCAGGTAAATAATACGTTCAATTGCAAGTGCGAGTCCGAAAATCAAACAGAGCAGTACCACTGACATAAAAGCAGGACCACCTTCTATGAATTTGGTCTTGAGCTGCTGGTGAATGGGTACTTCAACCTGTTCAGTTTCACCTGTTGCGGCGGCTGTTTGTGCGACTGCGTACTGAGCAGAAATGGTAATGAATCCAAGGACTGCTAAAAATACGAAAAGTTTTTTCATTTCTGTTGAATAA
>DAOSXZ010000003.1:790-23319 GCA_035380845.1 Bacteroidales bacterium
GTATTAAAATTCACCATTTAAAGATTGTGAAAGAAGTTCTTTAACTTTTTTATTATCAAAAAATTGGCCTGTTAATAACATAATCTTGGTAATGGCAGCTTCCGTTGTCATGTCATATCCGGAGAGAACCCCGGCTTCCTTAAGCCTCATCCCGCAGGCGTAAGTATCCATAGATACGCTTCCCGCCGGACATTGTGTGACATTCAGTATGATAACTCCCCGGGAAACGGCTCCGGACAACAAGTCCAGCAGCCACTGTGCAGACGGGGCGTTTCCCTGTCCGTATGTTTCCAGGATGACGGCTCTTAATCCGGGGATATTAAGTGTGGCTTCCACCACTTTTTTTTCAATACCGGGAAAAATTTTCAAGACAGCCACATCGGTTCCCACTTGTGTATGTACTTGCAGGGGACGACCCCATGACTCGGGATATCGGATGTATTTGCGGTTGTATTTGATGTGAATCCCCGCATCGGCAAGGGGAGGGTAATTAGGAGAGCGGAAGGCACGAAACTCCTCGGCATTGTATTTTAAAGTCCGGTTTCCCCTGAATAACTGATCCTGGAAGAAAATGCACACTTCAGGGACCAGGGCATGTCCCTCATTGTCAACTCCGGCTGCAATCTCCACGGCAGAAATAAAATTTTCTTTGCCGTCTGTACGAGGCAAACCTATGGGCAACTGACTGCCGGTGAATATGACCGGTTTTTCCAGGTTCTCCAGCATGAAACTGAGTGCAGATGCGGAATAACTCATGGTATCTGTCCCGTGCAGAACTACAAAGCCATTGTATTGATCATACTTTTCACGAATCAATAAGGCAAGCCGTACCCAGAAATCGGGAAAGATATCGGATGAATCTATAACCGGATCGAAAGAATAGGAATCTATCCGGAAGCAGAATTTTTGCAGTTCGGGAACTTCATCCAAAATATGTTCAAAACGGAACGGCACCAGTTCTCCTGTAACCGGATGGGCTTTCATGCCTATGGTACCTCCCGTGTAAATAACAAGAATGGCTGCTTTGTTCATCATTTCTTTAAAAAAACAAAGATAATGCATTTTGAGTAGTCTGATCCATTACTTTTTCCAGGCTTATGTCTTTTAGATCAGCAATTTTTTGGGCAATGAAAGATAAGTAAGCACTTTCATTTCTTTTTCCTCTGTATGGGGAAGGTGTCAGCCAGGGCGCATCGGTTTCCAGCACAATCCTTTCCAGCCCGGTTTCCTTTACAACACTTGCCAGACGGGCATTTTTAAAAGTGACAACGCCGCCTATACCCATGAAAAAATCTCCTGTCCGGCAGGCTTGTTCAAAAATTTCCCGGCTTCCGGACCATGCATGTAAAACACCGCGTATGCCGGGAAAAGCACATTTTTTTAAAGAGGCCAGCAATTCAGGAAATGCAGACCGGGAATGGATGATAACCGGAAGGTCCAGGTCCCGCGCCCATTCCAGCTGCTGTTCAAAGGCCCGGATCTGTTCCTGCACATGTTCGCGTGACCAGTAAAAATCCAGCCCTATCTCTCCAATCGCGACAGCGTCAGCCATTTTTGAATAGGCAAAGCCGAGTTCCGTATCGTGATCCGCTCCGACTGAAGTGGGGTGGAGTCCCATAGCTTTATAACAGAATCCGGGGTATTTTTCAAGGCATTCCTGCATGGCCGGATAGGTGCTTTTGTCTATAGCCGGAAGAATGCAATGCGTCACACCGGCATTTTTGGCTCTTTCAACCACCTGCTCCCTGTCGGGATCAAACGCACTGTCGTAGAGATGTACGTGCGTATCTATCATGATTTAATTTTGTATTCGTTGTTTTCCATACATTCTATAAGCCCTTTAACCTGAAGTTTTGTCAATGTAGCGGACAGGACAGGGAAAGAAAGCTGCAGGCATTCCGACAGGGAATTCACGTCTCCGCCCTGCTTTTTTATTTGTGAATATACCAGTTTTTCGGGATTATCCAATGCAGCGAAAAGATCTTGTTGGTAAGCATTTGTATGTTCCGGAACGGTTTTCCATAACATTGTCCGGGCAATATCATAGGCAGAAGCCACCAGAGCTGCCTTGTTGTTTTTTATAAGGTCGTTGCACCCTTTGGAACAAATGTCACAGGGTCTTCCCGGTACAGCCAGCACATCCCTGGAATAATCACAGGCAAGATGTGCCGTGATCAGGGCGCCTCCGTCTTTCTTGGATTCAATAACCAGTGTGGCATCCGACAAACCTGCAATGATGCGGTTCCGTTGCAGGAAATTGTGCCGGTTCCCTTGTGTTTCAGACGGGAATTCCGTAACAAGAGCTCCCCGGCGGGAAATTTCCATTGCGGTGTTCAGGTGAGTGGCCGGGTAAATCTGATCCAGCCCGGCAGGCAATACCGCAAGGGTCGTCAGGTTATTTTCCATTGCCGCAAGGTGTGCCGTGATGTCAATGCCGAAAGCCAGTCCGCTTATTATCACCGGGTTTATCCCCAAATTTTTGAACCCGCCAATGATATCCCTGCACACGGCTTTTCCGTACGGAGTGGCCGATCTTGTTCCTACAACGGAAAGAAAGGGCCCCCGGTTCAGATCGGCAGGTCCTGTGACATATAAAAGCAATGGTGCATCGGGGCATTCGCGGAGCCTTACGGGATAAGAGTCGTCGTATAAAAAAACAGTGTTGATCTTCCGCTTTTCCATCCATTGCAACTCCCTTTGAGCCATTTTCATAAGCCCGGGATTATTCATGTTTTCGGCAATACTTCTGCGGAATCCTTTATGACGGACAAGTTCGGCAAGTGGCTGCTTGAAAACAGCTGTGGCACTGCCGTAATGGTCATACAATCTTCTGGCTAATCCTCCTTCATATCTCATGCACAGGTTTAATGCGCATCTGGATATTTTCTCAACTTCACAGATCATTCCCAAATATAAAGGAAATGAATTATATTATCAACATGGCATCCCCGTATGCTCCAAAACGGTAGTTTTCGTTAACGGCTGTTTTATAAGCATTCATCACGGTTTCATACCCTCCGAATGCGGCTACGAACATAAGCATGGTGGACTGAGGAAGCTGGAAATTTGAAATCAGGGCATCCGGAATACAGAAATCATAAGGAGGGAAAATGAATTTGTTGGTCCATCCTTCAAAAGCGGTAATTTCTCTTTTTGTAGTTACGGAAGTTTCTACGGCCCGCAATACATCTATCCCGGTGGCAAAAATTCGTCTTCCTTCTGCTTTTGCGTTGTTGATGATACCGGCACTTTCTGTTGTGATTTTTACAGGTTCCGAATCCATTTTGTGCTTTGAAAGATCTTCCACATCAACCGCCCTGAAATGTCCCATGCCCATATGAAGGGTGATCTCCGTAGTTTTTACGCCTTTGATTTCCATTCGCTTTAACAACTCTCTGCTGAAATGAAGGGCTCCGTCAGGTGCTGCGACAGCTCCTTCCACTTTTGCAAAAATGGATTGATAGCGTTCTTCGTCAACGGGCTCTACGTGTTTGCGGATCCATTTTGGAATGGGCATTTCTCCCAAACGGAACAAAGTGGTTTTGAAATTATCATACGTTCCGTCACAAAGAAAACGCAATGTCCTGCCACGCGATGTGGTGTTATCAATCACCTCGGCAACCAGGGCGTCATTTTCTCCAAAATAGAGTTTATTCCCTATCCGTATCTTTCGCGCGGGATCAACCAAAACATCCCATAAGCGTTGGTCTTTGTTGAGTTCCCTTAACAGGAAAACTTCAATTTCCGCCCCTGTTTTTTCTTTATTTCCATAAAGACGGGCCGGAAAAACCCTGGTGTTGTTGAAAATGACCACATCCTTTTCCTGCATGACGTTAATGATGTCTTTAAAGACCAGATGTTCTATGGCTCCGGTTTTTTTATGTAACACCATCATGCGCGATTCGTCGCGGTTTTTGGCGGGATGTGTTGCAATAAGTTCTTGAGGAAGAGTGAAATTGAATTGTGAAAGCTTCATACGGTTTATATAAAGGATAAACGACGTATTATACGTAAAAAAAATAAAAAAGTTTCAATTATTTGAAAATATTTTCAAATTCCTCTATGGTCAGAGCTTCATCTGCCCGGTAGGTTCCCGAACCGGAACGGCGTAAAGAAACCAAATGGGCACCACTTTCCACGGCTATTCCCAGATCACGGGCAAAAGCACGAATGTATGTTCCTTTGCTGCAGGTAATACGCAATGTTAGAACGGGTGCAGTGTAATCAAGAATCTCCAGAGCATTGATCCGGATCAGGTTCTTTTTCATTTCCGGTGATTCCATACCCTGCCTTGCGTATTCGTAAGCTCTTATCCCGTCAATAACTTTGGCAGAATATACAGGGGGGACTTGTAACTGCTCTCCCAAAAAATGTTTGAGCTCCTGGTCCAGGCTGTTGCGTGTAATATGTTCCCATGGGTAAGTGGCATCCGGCTCATGTTCCAGATCAAAGGAAGGTGTGGTTGCCCCAAACTGAATGCCTGCAATATACTCTTTGTCCTGTGCCTGAAATGAATCGGAGATCCGGGTTGCTTTTCCCGCACAAATAAGCATCAGTCCTGTTGCCAGGGGGTCCAGTGTTCCCGTATGTCCTACTTTTATCTTTTTTACCTGGTAATAACGTTGCAGTCTGAATCTGATTTTTCTGACCACATCTGCTGAAGTCCACGTAAGCGGTTTGTCAATGCACAAGACCATCCCTTCCATGGACAGGATATCCGGTGCCGGAGGGGGTTCGTGCAATGTATGTTTGTTCAGTATCAGCATTAGTTCAAAGACGGAAAGGAGCGGCCAGTTTGTCTTTTGGGGACAGGATCATTTCCTGGGTAGACAAAGGCCATGGAATAGCAAGAGAAGGGGAGTCTACATGAAAAATCCCTTCAGATTCCGGGTGGTAAGGCACATCTGTTTTGTATTGTACGACAGCTGTGGGTGAAAGAACGCAAAAACCATGAGCAAAGCCCTTGGGAATGAATAATTGTTTTTTGTTTTCGGCACTCAAATCCAAACAAAAAACTTTTCCACGGGTAGGGGATTCCGGACGAATATCTACCGCTACGTCAAAGATTTTTCCTTCTACTACTCGGATATACTTTGATTGGGCATACGGGTCTGCCT
The DNA here is from genome assembly GCA_035380845.1 of Bacteroidales bacterium. Lineage (GTDB taxonomy): Bacteria > Bacteroidota > Bacteroidia > Bacteroidales > UBA932 > DMER64. Next base: position 5,908 of record DAOSXZ010000003.1, read on the forward strand.
GGTAATGAAGTCCCCTGGTTACACCAAAACGGGACATGGATTCGTTTTCCTGCACAAAATCTATGAGACCTATATGACGGGAAAACGATTCCCTGAGGAAAGATTCCATAAAATAACCCCGCTCATCGCGATACACACGGGGAGTAATAATCCAAATGCCTTTTATGGGGGCTTCTTCAAAAACCATTATTCCTGATTTGTGCTCCAAAGATACTTAGAAAATATAACAAATATGGTTGTTGCACCCATTAGACTTCCCAGGAAAAGAAAAACAGTTGCAGTTGCCAGGTATTTCGTGATCAGTGCAAAAACGGCAGATGCGGCAAGAATGAAAATAAACGACATTTGATTGGAATAGGCCAGCATATGACCCAGGTTGCGTCCGGGTACTTTTCTAATAATCTCGGCATCAAAAGGCACTTTGTATAATCCGCAAAGCAATCCTGTTATGAAAAACAGCAGTGCAAACCATATACCTTTAACAGGAAACAAATATACCGACAGGAAAAGAAGGGTAATACCTGTGCCGCAAAGAGGAACGAAAAATTTTCTATCCCATATTTTTGCTGTGATGCCGGACAGAAAACAGCCTGCTCCTGTACCAACGGCAGCGGAAGTAAGCACCAACCCGGTCTGAAAATCATTCATCCCCAGAGACCTGCGGCAATAAACCAATAGTGTCATCTGTATCATGGCTGCAATAAACCAAAAGACCGACAATGCCAAAATTACGCTGTTCAGTCCTTTATAAGTATTCGCTTTGCGTATGCTTATTACAAGATATGAGAACGGGTTTATGGTCTCCCCGTTGTCCTCCGGAGGGGATTCTTCCGCCTTTAGGAAGCAGGAGCATATAAGTCCCCCCGTGGCAATACTCATAAAGAGAATGGCCAAACCCCAGGCAGGCACGGAAAGTGCAAAAAACGAAGCCATCATGGTTCCCAGGATCATACCCAGAAAAGAAACCATTTCCATATTTCCTGTGCCAAATGCAATATGTTCTTTTCCCCCGATATCCCTTATCAGGCCGTATTTGGAAGGAGAAAACAAGCTGCTTTGTATACCCATAAAAAGAATGGAAAACATGACCAGCCATACATTGTGTAACAAAAAACCGGCAGAAGCAACTATCATTATCGGTATCTCGACCGCTTTGGCTATCCTTACTACGCGGATTTTTTTTAATGTAACGGACCATTTTCCCGCCAATGGAGAAAGAAAAACATAAGGCAAAACAAGCGATCCGGCTGCCAGAGAGACGAGTGTTTCTTCGTATTCCACGCCAACCCAGCCAACGGCAATAAAACAAGCAAGGGTTTTCAGGTAATTGTCGTTAAGAACTCCCAGAAAATTTGTTGACAACAGAGGCCACCATCTGGTATGCCTGCTCATATCAGAGTGTTTTTAATGCATAATCAAGCCGTTCCAGGGTGTCTTCTTTCCCTATTACCGCCATAATATCAGCCATGCCCGGGCCTTTAGGCTCTCCTACAATGCATAGTCGCAAAGCATTCATCACCTGACCTGTTTTCAGCTGAGACTGCTCTATCCATTCATGCAGTGTTTTGTCAATGGCAGTAACATCAAAAGGCGTACATGCAGCCAAAATTTCTTTAGCACGAAGGACTATTGCAGGAGTTTCCTCTTTCCAGTGTTTTTTCTGCTGATTCATGTCAAAGGACTGCGGAGGTACAAAAAAATAATGAGAAAGATCCCAAAAATCATTAACAAAAGTAGCCCGGCTTTTAATCAGGGATACAACCTTTTCCGCTTTAAGGGGAGTGGTTTTTATTCCTTTGCTTTGCAAAACGGGAATAAAGTCCTGAACCAATTTGGCATCTGAACGGTTCCTGAGGTATTGTTGATTAAACCATCTGGCTTTTTCCGGATTGAAACGCGCTCCCGATTTTGTTACACGTTCCAGTGAAAAGGATTGTATCAGTTCTTCCAGGGAAAAAAGTTCCTGTTCCGTACCCGGATTCCAGCCCAGCAAAGCCAATAGATTGACAAAAGCTTCCGGGTAATAACCGTCTTCCCGGTATCCTCTTGACCTGTCTCCGGCGGGGCCTGTCCATTCCAGCGGGAATACGGGAAAACCCAGCCGGTCCCCGTCTCTTTTACTTAGTTTCCCTTTTCCGTCAGGTTTCAACAACAGGGGTAAATGTGCAAATTGCGGTCTGTGGTCCTGCCAGCCAAAGGCTTCATAGAGCAAATAATGCAAAGGAAGGGAAGGAAGCCATTCCTCACCCCGGATCACATGGGATATCTCCATAAGGTGATCGTCCACAATATTGGCCAGGTGATAAGTGGGAAGGCCATCGCTTGCTTTCCATAAGACCTTGTCATCCAGGGTGTCGCTTTCAACATTTACATCTCCCCGTATAAGGTCTTTCATTTCAATGGTTTTGTTTTCGGGAATTTTAAACCGGATAACCCAATGATCATTTTCCATCAGGCGACGTCCGGTCTCATGAGCAGACATGTTTAGGGAGTTGGCAGTCTTATTTCTGAATGCGTGATTATATATGAAGGTTTCTCCCCGGCTTTCTGCTTCTTTACGGTATGCATCCAGTTCTTCCGGAGTGTCGAAAGCGTAGTAAGCATCTCCTTGATCTATTAACTGTTGGGCGAATTCACGGTATAAATGTTTTCGTTCGCTTTGCCTGTATGGAGCAAAAGGATGCCGTGAAGAAGCTTCCGACACCATATTGCCGTCAGATGCAACTCCTTCGTCGGGAATTATACCACACCAATTTAAAGCTTCAATAATGTATTTTTCGGATCCGGGAACATAACGTTGTCTGTCCGTGTCTTCTATCCGTAACACGAAAGTCCCTTTATGTTGCCTGGCAAATAGATAATTAAAAAGTGCAGTGCGTACACCTCCCATGTGAAGCGGTCCTGTAGGGCTGGGGGCAAAACGCACCCTGACTTTTTCTGTTTGCATATCAGTCTTGTGTTTGATGTATATAAGAGTTATCTGTACTTAATCGTTGTTGCCCGTTTTTCTCTTCAATCTTATGTTTGGACGGGCCCGGCACTTCGGATTGGTACGACATTTTATAACGGGTGTCTTTTCTTTTATAGGCCGGTTCCTGTTCCAGTTCTGTAATGTCTTGCTTATCATCCAGAATAAGGACAGGTTTATTACCCCGGACGGCCTGTCGCGAGTGTATCTTCGGTTCTACCTGGAAAACACTCCGGTTGGATGTGATCCGGAACCCTCCGTCCGGGTCTTCATCAGGTACCTGCTCCTGATTATCAACAATATCCGTGCCGTCGTTTCCTGCCGATTCCCCTTCCAGGTATACGGATTCCTTCGTCTCTTTGTCTTTGCCTGCCTCATTTCCGTAAACGGCAATCGGAGGGAGTGAATGAATACTGAATCCTGTGGCAATCATGGTAACCCTGATTTCATCCTGCAAAGAGGGATCACAAATAACTCCTCTTTTAAAATTGGAAACGCCTCCGGTATAGTCTGCCATATAACCCATGATCTGGGATAATTCAGTCATGGTCAAAGCTTTTTCTTTACCCGAGGTGATGTTTACAAGAACATTCCGGGCACGTGTCAAATCCGCGTCTTCCAGCAGGGGAGAGGTGAAAGCAGATTTAACAGCTTTCATCGCCCTGTTTTCGCCGCTTCCGGATCCGGTACCCATCAAGGCCATGCCGCTTTGTGTCATTACCATTTTTACATCGGCAAAATCCACATTGACGAATCCGGGCCTGGTTATGATTTCGGAAATTCCCCTGACAGCGGAATTCAAAATATCGTCGGTACGATGAAAGGCCTCGAATATGGGAAGGTCCCCGTATGCTTTGTATAGTTTATCGTTGTCGATTACCAGCATGGAATCTGTGAATTGCTGCATTTCCTGGATCCCTTCCATGGCGCGTTTCAAAAAATCTTTCCCTTCGTCGCGAAAAGGCAGTGTAACCACTGCTACAGTCAGCAGACCCATATCCCTGGCTATCCGGGCAAGCACCGGAGTCGCTCCGGTTCCTGTACCCCCGCCCATCCCGGCGGTTAAGAAAGCCATTTCTGTATTACCTTCAAACAGAGTCCGGATACGTTCCTCGCTTTCCAGGGCAGCCTGTTTGGCAATTTCGGGATTGCAGCCGGCCCCCCTGCCACGGGTTATTACACTGCCCAATTGCAATTTTTCCTTGACGGGGCTCATTTCCAGAGCTTGGGCATCTGTATTGCAGACCACAAAATCGACATCAGTCAGCCCGGATCGGAACATGTGACTGACGGCGTTTCCGCCTCCGCCTCCGACCCCTATAACTTTAATGATAGATTGGTTGTTTTCCCAGTTCAGAGGGATGAATTCTTCTTTTTCTTCCATATCATTTACGCTTCATTATCCACATTGGTAAAAAACCGGCTCAGAGAATTTATAAACAAATTGCCCTGTGTCGCGTTTTCCTTGTTAGTGTTGCTTTTTACGGTTTTGGGCTTTCTGACCTTTTTTGTCTTTTCCGGACTGTCGTTTTCTACATCCTGAAATATTTCATCCAGGTTTTTACTTTGTTCGGCAGCATAATTGGTTTGTTTTTCAAAAGCGCTGATCAACATTCCGGCTGCACATGAATAAGTGACCTGATTCACTTCCTCACAATCTTCCGTGATCAATCCGTGTGGACGGGCAATACGGGCATCGTAGCCCGTCTTGTACTTTATAAACTGGGGCAAATTGGATAACAATGCACCGCCTCCTGTAAGAACAATGCCTGCCGGCAATTTATCGGCAAAGCCGCTTTGATGGATTTCATACATAACGGCCTCCAGAATTTCATCCATCCTGGCCTCAATTACATGAGCAAGAAATTTAAAAGGGATTTCCCTGGATTCCCTTCCTCCTATACCGGAAATTACAATGGCCTTGTTTTCCGGTGCCAGATCTGCATAACACGAACCATACTGTATTTTCATCTGTTCTGCCTGCCTGGAAGTCACTTCACAGCCCTGAACGATATCCTCTGTAATGACATTTCCTCCAAACGGTATTACGGCTGTGTGACGAACAATGTTGTCCTGGTATACAAGCACATCGGTTGTTCCACCGCCTATGTCTATCATGGCTACGCCCAATTCTTTCTCGTCTTCGTGCAGTACAGCTTCTGCAGTGGCCAGGGGTTCCAGAATAAGTTTTGACAATTTCAGGCCGGCGTTTTCTATACATCTTTTGGTGTGTTCTGCCGAAACGCTTTTTCCAATAAAAAGTTTATAATTGGCTTCAATACAACTTCCGTACATACCTACCGGATCCGGCATGTCCCTGTATTCATCCACATGATAAGATTGGGGTACCACATGAAGTACTTCTTCACCGGGATTGACACGCGAATGATACATGTTACGCCACATACGGTCGATCTCTTCCCGGGAAATCTCTTCGTTACAACTGGAGCGGTTATTGGTGCTGCTAACGGATTGGCAGCGGATATTCTGTCCGGCTATGCCAACAGTTACTTCTCTGACGGGTATTCCCGTTTTGTTTTCCAATTCTTTCAAAAGAGGTTTTAGCGTATTCAGAACACTTTGATTATTTACCACTTCACCGCGAAGAACCCCCTGTGACGGGGCTTCACAAGAAGCAATCACTTTATAGCCTTCATTCGTTTTTGTTCCGGTCAGGCATACCACCTTGGTGGTTCCCAAATCGATTATAGAAATAGTATTTTCCATGGGTCAGATAGTTTATATATTTTTCATCTTTCTTTTCGCGTACAAACCAGTTGGTTCCCAAAACGGGCATCTACGGCACTGTATTTTTCCAATCCGTCACGGGGGACCAGTACCCGGTAAAATTCCAGAAGTTTGTCCATTTTGTATTCAAAGTGTTCCAGTGTGCCAATTTTCAGAACCGGATTCTCTTCCCGGGGAATAATGGTTATATCTCGTGGTCCGGACACAGATACGTATTGTACTTTCTCTTTCCAAAAATGATGATCGGAAACGTATGCCATCAGGCGACTCATTTCCTGCAGCCAGGTGTCGGCAACTTTTATGGATCCCCGGTATGCCGAAGGATAATCAAAAGGAACATCCCCTCTGACAACCAGTACAGGCAAACGGTAAGGATTAACCATGGGAATGATATATGCTTCCCGGGAGACAAAAAATGATCCGGCGGATGTCTCAATCCTGAATAAAGGCATATGCTGCTCTATTTCCAGGCGAAGGGTCCCGTTTATGGTTCTCACGGCGTTGCATTGCCGCACAGAGGCAAAAGATTCCATTTCCTTTTCAAGTAAATGCATCGGGATCTCGGCAAAATTTTCTCCCAGCATTTTCATGGGATTGTTTTCCAGAAAAGAGGCAATTTCACCGGCCTGGATCAAGGGGTTTTCCAGGCTGTCTTTCACTACAACCACTACATCCTGGCACCTTTCCTGGCTTTTTTCGCGAACCAGGCTGCCGGCAAAATAAAAATAAGCACCCAAAGCTCCTGACAATGCCAGATAGCCTATAAAATGCAGTATTTTTTTCCCTTTACTCATACATCCATCTCCTTCAGACAGGCTGTAATCGGTTGAACAAGCCGGTCAATGTTTCCGGCTCCCAATGTGACCAAAACCCCTGGTTTATACTTTTTTATACAATCAATTATTTGTGTGGCATCCCGTATTTCTTTTTCTTTTACGGTTAACATTTCCGCTATCATTTCTGCGCCCACCCCGGGAATAGGTTTTTCCCTGGCCGGATAAACAGGCATAAGGATCACCCGGTCCAACAGATCCAGGCTTTGAGCAAATTCCCGTGCAAAATCCCTTGTTCTGGAATACAAATGAGGTTGAAATATACCTGTGATTTTTTCTTGGGGAAACCACTCCCTGAGCGATTGAACAGCGGCCTGTATTTCCCGTGGATGATGGGCGTAATCATCTATATAGCAATACCTTTTGGTGCGGTACTGTACATCCATTCTTCTGGCCACGCCGCGAAATGAAGCCAGAGCTTCTTTTATGGCGTCGGCAGAAATACCGTTCAGATAAGCCAACGCAGCAGCTCCAACGGCATTTTCCACATTTAGCTGGCCGGGAATACCAAGGTGACAGTTTTTCAGCCGGATGTTCTGAAGAATCAGGTCAAAAGTAAACAGACCGCCTTCCCTGATGAGTTGATTTGTTGTGTAAAAATCACAGGGAATATTGTAATGATAATAGAAGCAATTGACATTTTGCTGAAGAGACAAAGGCAATGACACTCCTTTTTTCAATACAAGCGAGCCACCGGGTACAATTTGCGATGCAAATTGTGCAAAAGCATCTTGCACTGCCCGGTGAGATCCGTAAATATCCAAATGGTCAGCATCTGCAGATGTGATCAATGCCGTTTGGGGGAACAATTGTAAAAAAGAACGGTCGTATTCATCGGCTTCGGCCACAAGAAATGTGTTGTCGCTTAATAACAGGTTAGACCCGTAATTTTTTGAAATACCTCCAAGGAAAGCCGTACACCCGGTTCCCGAAACCTGCATAATATGAGCCAGAAGGGTAGAGGTGGTTGTTTTTCCATGTGTACCCGCTACAGCCAGCGTTTTATGATTTTGGGCGATACGTCCCAGTGCCACCGATCTTTTTATGATGTCAAACCTTTGTTCCCTGAACCATTGCAGTTCTTTATGTTCTTCCGGAACTGCCGGTGTAAAGACAACCAGCGTTTTGTCCCGTTCTTTCCGGATGTGTTCCGGGATCAGTGAGGGATCATCTGTATAATGTATGCAGACACCTTCGCTTTCCAACTGACTGGTCAGCGCGGTCGGAGTCAAATCATAACCGGCTACCCTTGCTCCGGCCTTTTTGTAATACCTGGCCAGAGCACTCATCCCTATTCCTCCTATACCCAGAAAATAAACATTCTCTATCATAACTCCAGAACCATTTTTGCTATTTGACCGGCTGCATCAGGCCGGCTTAATTTCAATATGTTTTCAGACAGAACGCGCAGACGGCTGTCATTGAAAATCAGTTCCATGGCCTTGTCCATAAGTGAAACAGGGGCCGCACTGTCGCTCACCAGATACCCGGCATCTTCTTTTACCAGGGCCATGGCGTTGTGCGTTTGGTGATCTTCCGCCACGTTGGGGGATGGTACAAATATGCAGGCTTTTCCGGCTACACTCAATTCAGAGATACTCCCCGCACCTGCCCGCGAAATAACCAGGTCTGCGGCATTATAAGCCAAATCCATACGTTGTATGAATTCCATGGGATAAACGGCGCTGTCCGGATAATCTTGCTTAACCAGGGCGGCTTGGCGGATGCCGTTTTTTCCACATTGCCAGAGTATCTGAACCGGAAAATTTCCTGCCCCGGGCAGGAAATTTTCTATACAACGGTTCAGGGTCCCCGCACCCAGACTTCCGCCTATTACCAGGATGGTCTTTTTTCCCGGATCCAGCCCAAAATGGGTGCGGGCTGCCTGTTGCGATTCCCGGGTAGAGGGACGAATATCGTTTCTGATGGGATTGCCCGTCAAAACGATCTTGGATTCCGGAAAAAATTTTTCCATTCCCGGATACGCCACGCAAATATGAACGGCTTTTGAAGCTAGTAATTTATTGGTTTTTCCTGCGAAACTATTTTGTTCCTGTATGATATAGGGAATACCCTTCCTGCCGGCCGCCCACAAAAGGGGACCGCTGGCATAACCTCCCACTCCCACGGCAACAGTGGGTTTGAAATCTTCCAGGATCCTCCGGGCAGCGGCAATGCTTTCCAAAAGACGGAAAGGCAACAAAAGATTTGCCGAGATGCTTTTCAGCGACAAATCACGCCTGAGACCGGCGATGGGCAACCCCTTGATCACGTATCCTGCTGCCGGCACTTTTTCCATTTCCATCCTTCCCAGAGCTCCTACAAATAAAATTTCCGCCCCGGGATCCTGTGTCCGTATGGCATGAGCAATGGAAACAGCCGGAAAGATGTGACCACCTGTGCCTCCTCCGCTTATAATGATCCTATGGTTATTGTGTAGTTTCATTTCCTGTAACCGATTTCATTTCTTCTTCCGTAAGTTCAAGTGTATCAAGCCTCTCGTCCTGCAAAGCCCTGCTAACCGATAACATCATTCCAAAAGCAATACTGACAGCCAGTACGGAGGATCCCCCCGAACTGATCAGAGGAAGTGTCTGTCCCGTGACAGGCAGCAATCCCACATTGACAAGAATGTGGATCATTGCCTGGGTAACTATCAGGATTCCCAGGCCGCACACCAACATGGAGGAAAACACCTTTTTGCATACTTTGGCTATCAGAACGACGCTGTAAAGCAGCCAGAAATACAAGCCTATAACAAAGATTCCTCCTATAAGCCCTGTTTCTTCTACTATGATAGAATAGATATAATCACTGTTTGACAGCGGTAAAACATGGCGCAAATTCCCGTTTCCCGGAATCTTGCCCCCAATCCCGCCGGTAGCTATGGCTACTTTGGAATACATGACCTGATCGCTTTCTTTTTCTTCTTCATGCTCCCCTACACCCAAAAATCCGGAAATACGTTTTTCGACGGTTTCTAGGCGGGAAGAAGATGCCAGATTAGAACCTCCGTCTTTTTGCAAAGCCCTTTGAAGCACCATCCCTCCGTAAAGCAATCCTGCCAGCAAAACGACAATACCTGCTCCTTTAGCAATGTATGAAAAACGGACACGGGATATGAGCAACATAATAAATATGGTAACGGTTAGTAAAACCCCTGTGGAAAATCCTTCCCAGATAATAGGAATGATAAATGCCAACAACGGCAGGAACAACCGTAAGAAAAAGTCCTTGAATGATTTTATCTTGTCTTCTTCCAATACTTTAGCAACGAACAGAATCAATGCAATTTTCGCAAATTCCGAAGTCTGGAAGCTGATTCCGTTAATGGACAGCCAGCGTGTGCCTTCATTCCTGCTTTCACCCATGAACAATGTTAGTAAGAGCAGTAACAAAGCCCCGGCATATGCAAAATAAGCGGCTTTGCGGTATACCCCCAGAGGAATGATATGGCACAAATAAATGACTCCGAAGCCCAGTAGGATAAACCTCATTTGTTTGAGCATTATGGAAAAAGTAGTGGTATGTTCCATTACCGCAATCCGGCTGGAAGAAGAATATACGAAAACCAGGGAAAGCAATGAAAAAATAATAATCAATGCCCACAAAGACGTATCCCCTTTTAACGATATGTTCTTCTTTGCACTCATAAAAATGATTACAGTTTTCTTACGGCTTCTTTAAACTGATCGCCACGATCTTCATAATTACGGAAAAGGTCAAAGCTGGCACAAGCCGGAGAAAGCAATATGGTATCTCCCGGCCCGGAAGCCCGGTACGATTGCGCAACGGCCTCTTCCATAGAGTGTGTGTCAATAATCTCAGGAACCTTCCCGGAGAAAGCGTTTATGATTTTTTTATTGTCCTTTCCCAGGCATACAATGGTTTTTACCTTCCTGGAAACAAGGTCTGCAAGTGAGGCGTAATCGTTTCCTTTATCCTGTCCTCCCACTATCCAGATAACAGGCCCTTGTATGCTGTCCAGTGCATACCAGACGGAATTTACATTTGTTGCTTTAGAATCGTTGATGTACAAAGCCCCTTTTACCCGTGCAACCTGCTCCATCCTGTGCGGTATGTTTTTAAAGGATGTCAGGCTGTCCCTGATCACCGGATTGCTGATGTTCATTATCTTTGCAGACAGGGCGGCGGCCATCGAGTTGTAAACATTGTGTTTCCCCTGCAGGGCCAGCTCATTGATGAACATTTCAAATTCCTGTTCCCCATAGATTACATGCATCTTATTGTCAATGGTATAAGCACCTTCCGGGACAGAGACGTGTTGTGATATCGGCAGCATTTTAGCTTTAAGTACTATGCGATTTAAATGTTCCATTGAAATTTCATCGTCACGGCAGAATATGAAGCAATCGTCTTCATCCATGTTCTGGGTGATCCGGAACTTGGCTTTCACGTATTCCTTAAGATCGTTGTGATACCGGTCCAGGTGATCCGGTGTGATATTCAGCAAAATGGCGATATCTGCCTTGAAGTCGTACATTCCGTCCAATTGGAAACTGCTGAGTTCCAAAACATAAATATCGTAGTTTTGTGTAGCTACCTGGTAAGCGAAACTCTGACCCACATTTCCGGCAAGCCCGACATTCAGTCCTGCATTTTTAAGCAGGTAATATATCAGGGAAGAAGTGGTCGTTTTCCCGTTGCTACCGGTAATACATATTTTGCGGGCCTGCGTGAACCTGCCGGCGAACTCAATCTCCGAGATTACCGGAATGCCGGCCTTGTTCAGGTCTTCCACCAAGGGTAATGTATCAGGGATACCGGGACTTTTTACCACTTCTGCAGCTTCCATGATTCGGGGAACAGAGTGATTCCCTTCTTCATATTCAATGCCGTATTCACTTAGCAGGTCCTTTGCTGCCGGGCGAATAATTCCGGAATCTGAAAGAAACACGTTGTAGCCCTGTTTCTTTGCCAAAACCGCAGCTCCCACGCCGCTTTCGCCGCCACCCAGTATTACCAGTTTGTCATTCATAAATATTTATGGTGTTACCTGATTTTCAGTGTTATAATTGTTAGTACAGCAAGCAGTATACTGATGATCCAAAAACGTACTACCACTTTCGGCTCGGCAATGGGTTTTTCCGGTCCTTTCAGAACAACACGGCCCGGTACGTCTTTTTTGTCAAATATGTAGTGATCGTGCAAAGGGGCTCTTACAAAAACACGGTCTCCGGGAACAACGGCCCCTTTTGTGTATTTACCGGTTGCCATCAATTCTTTAGTTGCCTTAATGCGGGTATGCCGGTACCAAAGACGCTGAACGATTACAGAGATGCTTTCGGCCAGGAATACACCGCATAGAATAATAAGCAACAATTCTACGCGTATCATCAATGCGAACACGGCTACAATACCTCCCAGAGTCAAACTTCCCACATCGCCCATAAATACCTGTGCGGGATAGGCGTTGTACCAGAGGAAACCAATGAGCGCTCCTATCAAACCGGCCATGAATACCACCATTTCCCCTGAATTGGGAATAAACATGATATTCAAATACCGGGCGTACACAATGTGACCGGATAAATAGGCCAGTATCCCCAGGGTTATCCCTACAATAGCCACCGTTCCGGTGGCCAGTCCGTCCCTGCCATCGGTCAGGTTGGTGCCGTTGGATACGGCCGTTACAATAAAAATAGCTACCAGAATGTAAACGATCCAGCCGGCTTTTTGACCGCTCTCTCCTTTAAAGGGAGTAAGCCAGGAATAATCGAATAAATTGTCTTTCAGGAAAGGGATTGTCGTTTTGGTACTCTTAATATGACGGATGTATTGCAGTTCTTCAACTTGTTCTGTCTGTTCCACATTTCCGGGAACATGGGCAATTTCCACGATAACGGCCTGGTCACTGATGTACAAAGCCAGGCCTACAATCAGGCCCAGTCCCACCTGACCGTATATTTTCAGCTTTCCTTTCATGCCGTCCCTGTCTTTTCGTTGCAGTTTCCTCAGGAAACGGACTGCACGCGTTTCTTTTTTCCCTGTTTTGGTTCTGAGTTTTAGCGTGTCGTCCAGAAACCCGATCAGGGATAGCCAGAGGGTGGAGATGATCAGCAGCTGGACATATAGATTGGTCAGATCACATAACAGCAACACAGCCGTCAGCAAGGATATGATAATTACGATTCCTCCCATGGTAGGCGTGCCGGATTTCCCGTTCTCACCTGTTTTGGAAGCTGTATCGGTAATCTGGTTCTTTTTCAATCGGGCGATGATATATTTTCCGGCAGTAAGGGAAATGAACAATGCGATGATCACAGAAAAAATGGACCGGACAGAAATATAGCGGAACAGTCCCACTCCGGGAAAGTCCACATGTTCTTTCAGAAATTCAAATAAATGGTATAACATATCATCCGGTCTTTAAAATTTCACTTAGGATTTCTTTATCGTCAAAATGTTTTTTGACTCCTTTAATATCCTGGTAGGTTTCATGTCCTTTTCCTGCTACCAGGATGATAGTTCCGGGCCGGGCAGTCCGTACGGCTGTCTTGATGGCCTGGCGTCTGTCAGTAATGCGTAAATGACGGTTTTGCTGTTCGGCGGTCAGTCCTGCCATCATCTGATCCAGGATATCTTCAGGGTCTTCAAACCTGGGATTGTCAGAAGTAAAAACGCACATGTGTGAATATTGATCCGCTATCTGAGCCATAACGGGTCTTTTTGTTTTGTCCCGGTTACCGCCGCACCCTACTACGCATATGAGTTCCTGTCCCGGTTTAAGCAGTTCTTTCAATGTGGTCAGTACGTTTTTCAATGCATCGGGAGTATGGGAATAATCTACAACGGCTGTTATGTTGTCGCCTCCCCGTACGTATTCCATTCTGCCGCTTACCGTTTTTAACGAACTGAGTATTGGCAGGATTTCCTCCCCGGAGGCATCAAGCAACCGGGAACATGCGTATACAGCCAATAAATTATAAGCATTGTGCATGCCTATCAGGGAACTCCATATTTCGGTTCCGTCTATGTTCAGTTGCATGCCGTCTACGCTGTTTTCCAAAATGCGTGCATTGTAATCGGCCATTTTCTTACACGCGTACGTATATTTTCTTGCCCGGCAATTCTGAATCATGATCTTCCCGTTCTTGTCGTCATCATTTACAAGGGCAAAGGAATTTGCCGGCAGTGTGTCAAAAAAACTCTTTTTGGCGTCCCTGTAAGCGGAAAAAGTTTTATGGTAATCCAGATGATCGTGCGTCAGGTTTGTAAAAATACCTCCGGTAAAACGGAGTCCCAGTATCCTTTGCTGAACAATGGAATGGGAACTTACTTCCATGAAGCAATGTGTACATCCGCTGCGCCACATTGTATCCAGCAGGTTGTTTATTGTCAGGGTATCGGGTGTAGTGTGGGAAGTCGGAATTTCCCGGTTCTCAATATAATTTGCTATGGTAGAAATCAGGCCGCACTTATAACCCAGATTGCTGAACAAATGATGAAGCAGGGTAGCCGTGGTTGTTTTTCCGTTGGTCCCGGTAACACCTATTAGTATCAATTTGGCCGAAGGGTAATCGTAATATGCTGCGGCAAGCAGACTCAGGGCCCTGAGGGTGTCCGGCACTTCAATAAAGGTTGTGGTTGAGGCAAATTCCTGTACTAAGGCGGTATCTGCCAGGTGTCCCTTGCGGAACACCACGGCGGCAGCACCCGATTGTACTGCCTGCCGAATGAACAGGTGTCCGTCTGTTTGTATGCCGGGGACAGCTACAAACAGGCAACTCCCGGTTACCTGACGTGAATCGGCACAAATACCGGTTATGTCCCGGTCAGGCGAACCGGTGACACTTATATTGTCAAGTATTTCAATTAGTTTTGAGAGTTGCATTTTGCTTATCAGGTTTTCATGCATTTTCCGGAGCTTCCAGGGGGGCACTCCAAAAGGGATTGGTTATGTATATGTGATCGGCAATTTTTTTAAAAACGGGTGCTGCCCATGAAGCTCCGTAAAAGTTACTGCGCGTGGGGCCTGAGTACAGTATGACTATCATGCTGTATTTGGGGGCCTGCGAAGGAAAGAATCCAACAAAAGAGGCCTGGTGTTTCCGGTAGCCGTCGTGAACGTATGCTCCGTCGTAAGCAATCTGGGCCGTTCCTGTTTTACCGGAAATACTGTAACGCGGATCGTTAATCCCGGCCGCCGTCCCGTTTTCCACAACGCCCCTGAGGGCTTTGTGAACGGATCGGAGGGTAGAAGGAGAACAAAGTGTTCCGCTCAGGGGGGTATGTGAAAACGATTCCACTATGCCGCCATGCTGCATGAACGCTTCAATAAAATAGGGCGTGACCATTTTCCCGTTATTGGCAATGGCATTGTAAAACGTCAGAACGTGCAGGGGTGTAAGCTGCATTTCATATCCCATAGCGATCATGGGCAGGGACAACCCTGACCATCCCGGTTCTCCGGGAAAAGGTATTTTGGCCCGACCTTCACCTATCAGCTCAATATTCAGTTTTTCGTTGAGCTTCATATTGTATAACCGGTTGACAAACTGTTTTTCTCTGTCTGCATATTTTTCAACGGCCATCTTGGCAAAAGCCACATTGGACGATTTTTCAAAAGCTTGTTGTACAGTGATGGTCCCGTATGAACGGCTGGCTTCGGTAAATGTTTTTCCGTAGTACCTCCATCCGTTCCGTCCGGTTTCCACACTATCGCTCAATCTTACATAGCCGTCCTCCAGCAACGCGATCAGGGTGGCAAGCTTGAATGTGGATCCCGGGTTGGTAGACTGGCTTATGGCATAATTAAAGGTTTCATCATACGAGCCGTCTTTCATGCGCTTCATGTTGACAATAGCCCGGATGGCACCGGTTTCCACTTCCATGACCACAGTTGTGGCTCCCTCAAAGGTGTCATCCATGGAAAGTTGTTCACGTAAAGCATTTTCTGCTGCTTCCTGAATATTTATGTCCAGGGTGCTGATGACATCAATTCCGTCTTTAGGGGTAACTTCCGGATTACCGGACACGGGAACCCATTTGTCATCTCCCGAACGGCGACGTACTCTTTGTTTGCCCGGATGTCCTTTCAGATAGGAGTTATAGGCATATTCAATACCCACTCCCGTGCGCTCGTCATCACTTATGTACCCAATGGTGCGGTAAGCAAGCCTGCCGTAGGGGTAGATGCGTTTTTCCTTTTGATTGGCTATCAGTCCGCCCTGGTACTGACCTTTGTTAAACACGGGGAATTCCCGGATTTTTTGAAGTTCGTCATGAGATACCAGGCGATTGCCAATGGGGAGGTTCCTGTATCCGGGTTTTTTTTGCAACCTGGCTTGCAGGATTTCCTGTTCATAAGCAGCAGCTGATTGATCCCCGAAAAAGCGCGACAAGGCACGGGCAAGATCATCCAGGTTACTGTTCAGAAGCATGTCATCCGGGACCTGGCAGTCCATCCGTATTTCATAAAAAGGCACCGTACTGGCCAGCACGCGTCCGTCGCAACCCAGGATGCTTCCCCTGTAAGCGGGTATGTCTATGGATCTGTACACGATGGAGTCCAGCTGGTCCCGGTAATCGGAAAAGAACTGCAAACGGACAATTTGCCCGATGGCCAGCAGAGCTGTCACCAGGTAGCAAACATAGACGATCATCATTTTTCCGTATGTGTTCATCGTTTACTTTTTATCCATGCAGGCGGGTTTTCGGGAGCTTCCAGTGAAGAGCCCCACAACCTGAGTTGTTTTTCAATTTCCTGCTGCCGGCTCTGTTGCATGAGGTCGGCGGCCTTTCGGGTATATTCGGCGTGGAGCAGTTGGAGTTCTTTTTCCAGGCGGTAGTTTTCCAGCAATGTTTTTTCTACGGCATTGTTCATGCTGATATACAGGATCAGCAGAAAAAAAATGTAGAGAATGAATTTCAGGTGTTTGGATACCACATCCTGTAACAAAACTCTACCTCCGAACAAGGTGGATATGATCTGTTCACTTTTACGCATGGGAATTCTCCTCCGATCTTTCTGCGGCGCGGAGTTTTGCACTTCTGGCCCGCGTGTTTTCCTGAATTTCTTCTTCCCGGGGAAGGACCGGTTTTTTATTGACGGGTTGTAGCAGCCCTTTCCCGGAAGCATCCCTTATGAAATATTTGACCATACGATCTTCCAGGGAATGGTAGGTGATCACAACCAGTCTTCCTCCCACATTTAATAATGGAATGCTTTGATTTAAAAGACCTTCCAGGGCTTTCATCTCTTCATTAACCTCCATGCGAAGTGCCTGATAGATCTTGGCCAGAAATTTATGCTCCGCATTCCGGGGAATGAATCTTTCCAGGGCACGACTCAGGTCACGGGTATTTTCAAGGGGTTCACGGCTGCGAGCTTCCACTATGGCTCCGGCCACCGCGTTTGCGTTTTTTAACTCGGCATATTTGAAAAAAAAAGAGGCAAGTTCTTCCCGGGCATATCCGTTCAATATTTCAGATGCTGTTTTTCCGCTTTCGCGGTTCATTCGCATATCCAGCGGTGCATCAAAACGAAAGGAAAATCCACGCTCTGCCGTATCAAATTGATGCCAGGAAACGCCCAGATCGGCAAGAATGCCGTCTACGCCAGGTATGCCAAGGTATTTGCAAAAATTATGAATGAACCTGAAATTGGAACGTATCCAGGTGATCCTTTTATCATCCGGTACATTTTGTTGTGAATCGGGATCCTGGTCAAAAGCCAGCAAACGGCCCTGTTTTCCCAGCTGTTCCAGAATGGCACGGGAATGACCACCACCTCCAAAAGTAGCATCCAGGTATATGCCTGAAGACTTTATGTTCAGAGATTCGATGCTTTCTCTCAAAAGAACCGGTGTATGATACAAACCCATAGGAGCCAATATTAGG
>DAOSXZ010000003.1:23385-27682 GCA_035380845.1 Bacteroidales bacterium
AAGCAAATGTTTGGGAATCAATATCCTTCCTGTTTTTTCATCGGGTTCTACAACAGCCCGGTTACTCATATAAGCACGCCACAGTATGGCGTGTTCCCGGTTAAACGAGGGATTCAGGCGGGCTTTTACGGCTTCCGATTGTTTCTCCCATTCATCGTAGGAATACATTTCAAGGCAGGGGCTGAACAGGTCTTTCTTCACCACAAAACGAAGCGGCACATTGACATCTGCCAACGCTTTCAGTCCGGAAGGAAATACCAGGCGTCCTTTGTCGTCCAGCTTCGCATTGTATTCTCCAATAAATTTTGCCACTTTTTAGCCTATTATCTTAGATGCAAAAGTAAAAAAACTTTTCCACTATTTTCCATTTTATTACAAAATTTTCCACAATGCCTGAAATTTTTTTAGTTTTGTAACTGATGAAATCTTTTTTTATGAAAATTGAGCGGTTTATTTTTTTGATAATCAGCGTTGTATTTATAGGATGTTCCGGTGAAAAAGAAGAGGCGGCAATTCCTGTGCAACCCAATCCCAATGAGCAAACGAACGGGCAGATTTCCCAATTCTGCGATTTGTTCAGCCTGCCTTCCATAGGTTACGAAATGGAAAACGACATTGTCCGCAGGAATGAAAATTTTGCAGATATTTTGCAACGCAGAGGCATTGATTACTCCGTAATATTTAGCATTTCCCGGGATTTCCGGGATGTGTTTGACATGAGAAAATTGAAGGCTGGGAATGCGTATACACTTCTTTATATTCCCGACTCCGCTCAGCCGTCTTATATGATCTATGAAGAGGATTTCAGAAGGCATGTCTGTTTTTCCCTGACGGACAGCTTATGGGTTTCACGTTGTGAGTTTCCGTTAGTTACAGAAGAAAAGTTTGTGGACGTAACCATAACCACTTCTTTGTGGCAAAACCTGGAAGAGGCGGGGTACAACCCGTTGGTCGCTAACGGCTTATCTGAAGTATACGCCTGGACGGTGGATTTTTTCGGTCTTCGCAAAGGAGATACGTTCAGGGCTTACTACCAGGCTTATATGCTGAACGGAAAAGAAGTTGAGGCCGGACCTATATTGGCCGCCTCATTTATCCGGTCACAAGAAGAACAGATGGCTTTCCGTTACGTTCAGGACAGTATGCCCGGTTACTGGGACCAAAACGGGATCAACCTGCAACGCACTTTTCTGAAAGCCCCCTTGAGGTTTTCCAGGATTAGTTCCGGATTCAGTTATGCCAGGAGGCATCCCGTTACCCGGGTAGTGCGTCCGCATACCGGAATTGATTATGCGGCGCCTGCAGGAACGCCTGTTATGAGTATTGGAGAAGGGGTGGTTACCGAAAGAAAATATACCCGTGGAGGCGGCAATACCATTAAGATTAAGCACAACAGTGTATATACGACCGCATACCTTCATTTATCCCGTTACGCAAAAGGCCTGGCAGTAGGCAAACGAGTTGCCCAGGGAGAAGTAATCGGCTATGTGGGAAGTACGGGAGTGTCTACCGGACCGCACCTTGATTTCCGGGTATGGAGAAACGGCAAACCCATTAATCCGTTAAAAATGGAATCTCCGCCGGCAGATCCGGTCCACAGGGAAAACATGCGCGATTTTATGGAATATATTGCCCCTTACCGGAGAAGCCTGAATCCCGGCTATTATAAAGATCTTGCTTTGCAAATTGTAGGTTTTGCCGGGATCAGTTTTGATTGAGCTCTTTTTCCCGGTTCACGGGAACGATCTTGCGCAACTCAAAATTCTGTCCAAGGTATTTGTGCCTGACTTCCGGATTGGCGGCCAGCTCATCTGCCGTTCCGCTTTCCAGGATGCTTCCTTCGTATAACAGGTAAGCCCTGTCTGTGATGGCCAGTGTCTCGTGTACATTATGATCCGTAATGATCACTCCAATGTCTTTGGTTTTCAACTGAGCCACAATTTGCTGAATATCTTCTACGGCTATGGGATCTACTCCGGCAAAAGGTTCGTCCAATAAAATAAACTTTGGGTCCAGGGCCAAAGCCCGTGCAATTTCACAACGACGGCGTTCTCCTCCGGACAATTGAATGCCGTAACTTTTTCGGACCGTTTGCAGACCGAATTCCTCTATCAAACGCTCCATGCGTTCTTTCCGTTCATTTTTTGTAAAAGCAGACAATTCCATAACAGACATGATATTGTCTTCCACGCTCAGTTTCCGGAACACGGACGCTTCCTGTGCCAGGTAACCTATCCCTTTTTGGGCTCTCTGATACATGGGATAAGAAGTAACTTCTTCTTCGTCTAAAAATATCTTTCCGGCATTGGGCTTGATCAATCCCGTGATCATGTAGAAACTGGTTGTTTTCCCTGCCCCGTTAGGTCCCAGCAGGCCAACGATTTCTCCCTGGTCAACATAGATGGAAACATGTTTCACAACGGTGCGCAAACCGTATCTCTTAACCAGGTTATGACAATGTAAACGCATAATTTGCAATGATTAACTGATATCCAGGTTCAAATCGTCCCTTAAAGCCGCCAACTGCGGATGCTTTTCGGCCATGAACCTTGCTTTTTCTTCCGGCATGTAACACGTTCCGTCAGGTGTGTTTTCCAGTGATTCTTCAACCACTATGCAGGAACTTACGTTTTTATTTCCCAGAGATTTACGAAGGTATTGATCTATAGTAACGCCAAAACGTTCCTCTATCCAGTTTTTTTGTAGTTCGTTGATCACTTTGAATTGGACCGTATGGCCATCTACAACGGTTGGAGCACAACGGGAAAGGGTAGCCGCTAAATGAGGCCTGCTTTCAAAAAGAGCATACAAACCCGGGAGTATGTTTTGCAAGTCATCCATTTGAATACACTGTTCATTCACCTGAGAAGCAACCTCTTCCGGTTCTTGTGTTGTAGCGGTTTCCCGGTTCTTGCCGTTTTGGCGCATCAGGTTTTTTATGGAAACCGTGCCGGCTTTGGCAGATATGTTTGCCGAGTTGTCCTTCGTGGGCGTGTCCTGCGTTTTTGAGGGTACCTCGGTTATGGGAAGTTCTGCGGATTCAGTATTTCTTACGGTAGTCGGGCGTTGCGGCTCACGGGATTCGGGTTTCGGTTCGGCCGGAGGGCTTTTCTGGTCTGTCGTGTTTGCCGGATTTTCCAACTGACTCAGGCGTATCAGAGCCATTTCAATATGAAGCCTGGGCTGGTTACTCTGTTTGTAACCGGCCTCTGCCTGTGTAGTGATACTTAGTGCTTTGAACAGAAATGGCAAAGAACATGTTCCGGCCTGTTCGCGGAATTTCATGGCCGTTTCCTGGCCGTATTCCAGCAAAGGAAGACTGTCCGGCTGTTTGCATACAAGCAGGTCCCTGAAATGAGAACTCAAACCTCCAATAAAATGCAAAGCATTGAATCCGCGGGAAAGGACTTCGTCAAAAAGGAGCAACATTTTTTCAAAGCTGCCGTCAAGAGCCATTTGTGTGAGACGAAAATAATACTCCCTGTCCAAAACGTTCAAATTGGAAATCACCTGTTCGTAAGTAACTTCTTTGCCACTGACGGCTATGCACTGATCCAACAAGGTAAGTGCATCCCGCATGGCTCCGTCTGCTTTTTGGGCAATAACACCCAGTGAATCCCGTCCAATTGTAACGCCTTCTTTTTTTGCAACTTCTTCCAGGTGATGTGTCATTGCTTTAACGGATATGCGGTTAAAATCAAAAACCTGGCATCTGGAAAGGATGGTAGGCAATACTTTATGTTTTTCGGTTGTGGCCAGTATGAACAATGCATAGGAAGGCGGTTCTTCCAGCGTTTTTAGAAAAGCATTGAATGCAGACTGGGACAGCATGTGTACTTCATCTATGATGTATACGCTGTATTTGCCAACTTGTGGGGGAATGCGGACTTTATCTATCAATTCCCTGATATCGTCAACCGAGTTGTTGGACGCAGCATCCAGTTCATGGATGGAATACGATCTGCCTTCGGCAAACGAAAGACAAGATTCACATGTCCCGCAAGCTTCCAGGTTTTCCGTTGGTTGCAGGCAATTGATAGTCTTTGCAAAAATCCGCGCACAAGTGGTTTTCCCCACTCCCCTTGGGCCGCAAAACAGATAGGCATGAGCCAGTTGTTTCCTGGTGATTGCATTTTTCAGGGTTATTACAATATTATCCTGATCAACAACGTCACTAAATTGTTGAGGACGGTATTTTCTTGCCGATACCACAAATTGATCCATAGGATGCAAAGATAAGAAATTATCCCTATTTTTGCGGCCTCCGGTGACTATGACAAAAACTACGAAATCCATC
>DAOSXZ010000003.1:27782-36788 GCA_035380845.1 Bacteroidales bacterium
CTCCGCAACGGGCCCTGGTTCTGGCGGAAAAGTTCTACGGGAAAGAGGCTTTTCAGGATAGAGAAACCGGGATCCGGACGGAACCGGGCCGTTCGTTTTTGCATATTCCATCCGTTTTGTTTAACGATACGGAAAAAAGAGGCACCTACCAGACACATTGCCTGACAGGCTCTGTTGCCTACGGACTTCACCACAAGAACAGGATACCACTTGTATTGTTGATGAACCTGATTGGAGGTCCGGCTTCCAATGCGCGGCTGAATATGGTTTTAAGGGAGAAATACGGATTGGTCTACACTGTGGAAGCCTCTTATTCACCTTATATTGACACCGGATTTGCCGGCATTTACTTTGGAACCGACGGGCCCAATCTGGATAGGTGCAGGGAGCTGACAGAGAAAGTATTACGGGAATACGCGTCCGTTGCCATGACGTCTCTGCAATTGGAACGGGCCAAAAAACAGCTCATTGGCCAAATGTCCATAACAGAAGATAACCACGAAGTGCAATGTCTTTCCATGGGAAAAAGTATACTGGCATTCGGGAAGGTCATTTCTCATGCCAGAATGCTTTCGCTCATCGCTTCTGTCACACCGCAACAGGTCCTTCACGTAGCCAATGAGATTTGGGACAGTTCAAGGAGGTGTACCCTGGTATATATTTGATGATCATGGATGTGTTGAAAAAATACCTGAATGGTCTTTCAAGGCAACAGGATCCGGTTTTGGAATGGCTGGAACGGGAAACCCATTACCGGTGCGTTCATCCCAGGATGCTTAGCGGAGAACCATTGGGGTCTTTTCTAACCATGCTGGTTAAAATGATTCATCCACGGAATGTTTTGGAAATAGGAACATTTACCGGTTATTCCTCTATATGTATGGGACGGGGATTGTCCCCGGAAGGAAGGATAGATACTATTGAAATTTTTGATGAAAACAATGATCTGATCCGGGAAGCATTCCGTAAAAGCGGCCTGGAAAAACAGATCAATCTGCATACAGGCAATGCTTTGGAAGTGATTCCCGGAATGAAGCAAAACGGATATACGTGTCAATTGGCATATATAGACGGGAACAAACGGGAATACTGTGATTATTATGCGGTTGTTAAACAGGTACTGGAACCCGGTGGATACATCATTGCCGATAATGTACTGTGGGATGGCAAAGTGGCTGATCCAAAACACAAAGACCCTCAGACCGAAGGCTTGCGGGCTTACAACATTTTGGTGTCACAAGACCCGGAAGTTACTTCTGTGCTGCTTCCCCTTGAAGACGGGTTTTCTATTTGCCGGAAGGATGGACCTGCAAATCGTATTCCCACTCGTTGAAATAGAGATTTCCTCCGCGCCATTCTACTTCTCCGCGTTGAAAATCTACGGTTTCCGAACGAAAATGGATTTTTGCCGGGAAAAAGGCACCTCCAATATCTGAATTCACCGCCATGCGGTACGCATCTATGCCTCGGGAATAAAAAAGCTCAACAAGTGGCCTTTGCAGGCCGAATGACTGATCTACAGGGATCCAGCCCACGCCTTCCAAATAAGCCTCGGCCCAGTCATGAAGATTCACGGCTCCCGGATGCAACATCCATCCGCTTTCCCACCTGGCAGGAATGCCAAGACTCCTGCACATGGAAATGAAAAGCAAACTTACCTGGCCGCAGTCCCCGTGACCGTTTTCCAATACATAAAGGGGTATGCTTTCAATGGTCGAATATTCCCGTGCCCCCGCCCAGGGGTAGTTCCGGCTTATGTAGGAAAAAATCTTTTGAAGTTTAAGGTACGGGTTGGTTTCATCTCCCACGATTTTACGAGCCAGTTCTGCCACTTTCCCGTCCGTAACAATATGCGGCGGAACGGCTTGGGTGTATTTGCGGTATTCCTCGCTTAACGTATCGTAGGGACGTATATCCTCCAAAGGATCAAAATGATCGTATTGTGCGAAAGCCGTATAGGTAAAAGAGTAGCTGAAAACGGTAGAACTGTCTTTGACCGCCTCTTTTTCCATATAAATGGATTTGTGCACGTATCTATCCGGAGAGATTATGTAATCGGGCTCAGATACTTCAGTCAGCCTGAAATCTTTTTGACGGGGCACGTCTGTTCTGGGCAGCGGCATCCAGGCTCTGATGACCTCTCTTTCAGGTACAGTATTTGCCGGGACAGTCAGGGTATATGTGATGGAATATGTGACGGGTTCAACTTTGTTTACACCACTTTTTTTTGTCAGTTCCACTACGCGGGGAAGGTGTTCCTGAAGAAGCGGAGCCTTGGGATCTTCCTCGGGCCCGTTGATCTCTTCATATTTTGCCCGGCAGGTGCTGTCAATCCGGAACAAATTTCTGAACGCTCTGGAGAAATAGCGTTTTTCTCCGTTTATGAGTCTTGATTCCAATGCTCGTGATTCTTCCCACTTTTTCAATTGTTCTGCTGTTACATCCGGAAAATACCGGTGTATATAAGCCAGGGCTTCTTTTTCTGTTTTATTAAAATCCAGAGCTATACGGCGCATACGTTCCACTTCCCAATTCCCGACAGCCACCTCTTTTGGAGTGGGGGTTTTCCCGTTGTTGTTGCACGAAATCAAGGTCAGAAATGCCACGAGGGCCGTAAGCCATATTTTCATAATCAGGTTATTTTACCCGTTCCGAATAAGCCCGGGTGCGTGTGTCCACTTTAATGCGTTCACCCTGGTTAATGAACAGGGGAACCATTATTTCGGCACCGGTTTCAATCGTAGCTGCCTTCAGGGCATTGGTAGAAGCCGTATCTCCTTTGACGGCCGGTTCTGTATAAGTAATCTCCATTTCTACAAAAGGAGGCAATTCACAAGTCAGAACCCGTTCTTCGTCTGCAAGGAACATCATTTCCACGTTTTGTCCTTCTTTCATGAGATCAGGATTTTCAATCAGGTCCGGTTGAAGGGATATTTGTTCAAAAGTCTCTGTGTGCATGAAATTAAAACCCATATCATCTTTATAGAGGAATTGATAAGGGCGTCTTTCCACGCGGATGGTTTCCACTTTTTCTCCGGCATTAAAAGTGTTTTCCAACACACGTCCGTTTTCCAGGTTGCGTAGTTTTGTTTTCACAAAAGCGGCTCCCTTGCCGGGTTTAACGTGCTGAAACCATATGATTGAACAGGGTTTCCCGTTGAAAGAAATATACAATCCGTTTTTAAAGTCTGCTGTAGTTGCCATATAAGTATAAATGTATGTAAAATGATATATGGTGCAAATTTACTCGATTTTTTTATATTTGTTTATGATTACTGTTAAAGAGATCACCTCGCGGTCGGACAAGAAAAAATTCTTTGAATTTCCCATCAAACTTTATAAGAACAATTCCTGCTTTGTTCCCACATTGATTTCGGAAGAAATGAGGGATTTTGATCCCGCCCAAAATGCAGCTTTTGATTATGCGTCCTGCAAAATGTTTCTGGCTTATAAAGACGGGAGAATTGCCGGGAGAATTGCCGCAATTCTGAACAATGCCTATAATTACAAGATGGATGTACGTCAAATGCGGTTTACCCGTTTTGATTTCATTGATGACTACCAGGTGTCGGCTGCATTGTTCGGGAAAGTTGCCGAATGGGCCCGGTTTCTGGATATGAAAGAGATCGTGGGGCCGTTGGGTTTTT
The DNA here is from genome assembly GCA_035380845.1 of Bacteroidales bacterium. GTDB lineage: Bacteria > Bacteroidota > Bacteroidia > Bacteroidales > UBA932 > DMER64. The sequence continues at coordinate 31,430 of DAOSXZ010000003.1, forward strand.
CGGATATGGATAAAATGGGAATGCTCATTGAAGGTTTTGACCAGATGGACATGTACATTACCCAGTATAACTATCCCTATTACATTAGCCATATGGAGCGGCTGGGGCTTGCTAAAAAGGTTGACTGGGTGGAATACAAGGTACATGTTCCGGATAAAATGGATCCTACTCTGGAACGGCTGGCATTGGGAGCCATGGAAAAGTACGGGTATTCAATCAGGAAGTTTCAAAAGGTAAAAGATCTGAAGCCGGTATTCCGGGAAGCCCTGCCGGTGTTGAACGAAGCCTTTTCCGAATTGTTCGGGGTAGTGCGAATATCAGAAAAACAATTAATGGACTTTGCCAAATTGTTGATGTCTATCTGTAAATTGGAATACATAACTGTGGTGGAAAACAAGGCGGGAGAGATTGTCGGATACGGGTTGATGGCTCCTTCCATAAGCCGGGGTGTGCGACTGGGGAAAGGGAAGCTCTTCCCCCTGGGCTTATATGGGATCATGCGTGATATCAGAAAATCCAGGGTGCTGGATATGTATCTCATTGGGGTGATGCCGGCATACCAGAATAGAGGTGTTAATGCAGTCATTATATACAACAGCATACTGAATGCCATGCAGACGGGGGTGCACTATGCAGAAACAGGCCCCGAACTTGAAGAAAACATCAAGGTCCGGAGCCAGTGGAAGCTTTTTGAACATCGTATGCACAGACGCAGACGGTGTTACGGAATGACTCTTTAATCTACAAGCGATTCAAAATCGGCATCCAGCGGTTTGTTGGCAATGAAATCGAACTGGGACAGGGCTCTCAATTCAAAATAATACCGCCAGTAATTGAACAATGCCTGGACGTATCCTACGCGGGCTTCATCCCTGTCCAGCTGCGCGTTATTCATATCCGTAACCGTTATCTTGTCTATAAGATAACGTTGTTTGGCTACGTCGTATCTCTTTTGGGCTATTGTATCTGCTTTGGCTGCAATGGTAAATTGCTGGGTCTGCATATTGAACTGACGCACATTCAATATGATGTCTTGTTCAAAATCAAGCCTTGATTGTTCCACCTGGCGTTTGACCAGTTCTTCGTTACTCTGGGCCATTTTTACCATTCCACGTCCGCGGCCCCAGTCCAGAATGGGAACGGTCAAACCAATACTTACTGTTTGCATATCCCGGGGATCTTTGTAAGATGCAAAAAGACCGGTAGCCTGCTGGTTCAAACCGAACGCTACGTTCAGATTGGCCTGGAATCCCCTGTTGGCCCGTTGCTGTGCCACATTTTTCTGGGCCTCTATCAATTGCCGTTCATAGGTGATCATGTCCGGATTGTTGTCAAAGGCAAGCTGGAGTACCTTCTCTACATCCAATAATACATCGGGGATACTGTCAGGTATTTGTATATTCAATTCCACACGTTCGGTGAAACCCAGGTATGAACGAAGGCGGTTTTCTGCATCTTCCAGGTTCAGACGGTTTTCGTTAAGGGTTTTCAGGGCGTTCTGGTAAGCCAGTTCGGATTGAAGCAGATCGTTTTCGCCTATGGTTCCCAGTTCGTACCTCCCGGCAGCAATGTTATAAAGTGTGTCGTTGTTGGAATGGTTGAACTCGGAAATTGCCAGTCTTTGTTGAGCCAATGCCATGTTGAAAAACAACTGGATGGCCCGCTGGTTAACATTTTCCATGCTTTCTATGTAAGTGCGGCGGGCTTCTTCGTATTTCAAAGGTTCAATCTTCCGGTCCCATTTCATTTCATTCACACCAAAAATGGATTGTTGGATCTGGACACTTAGGGCTGTGGAAAGATACTCGGTACTTTCGTGATTGCTGAAAGAACCGCTGAAACGGTCGGTACGCTGCAAGGAAGAACTTAGAGAAATGGTACCGCCTGTAGGAAGGTTCTGACGTACCATCAAACCTCCGCTGACAATGTTGTAAAACTCAGAAGAATAATCATGACGGACTTCTCCCGTTACGGGGTCGATGCTTGGAACATCCACAATCCTACGTGAAAATTCGGGCAATTGCGATACAAACATTAGGTTGGGAAGAAAACTGGCTTTATACGATCTGTATTCCCAATAACCAACCTGGAATGTATTCCTTGCACGTAAGGCTTCGTTGGATTGGGTGCTGGCCAGGTGTAAAACCTCGTCCAGCGTCAGGGTATAGGTTTCCAGTGTATATTCCGGTGAATTCGGATCTGCCGTTTCCGGATTTTCCTGTGCAAAAAGACTTCCGGCCGGTAAAAGGATGCAGATCAACAATAGGGGAATAGCTGAGGGTATTTTCATAAATTTATTCATATCTGAGAGATTCAATAGGATCGCGTTCTGCAGCACGTTTGGCCGGGGAATAACCAAAAATTACGCCTACGGCAGCCGAAACGCCAAAGGATATTACGACCGATGCAAATGAAATAATGGTGGTAATATCAAAGAAGGATTTTATCAGGAACGATAAAATGACTCCGACAATCACACCAATCATACCGCCGGCAACACTAATAAGTATGGCTTCGGACAAAAACTGGGCGATTACATCGGCTTTTTTTGCCCCGATGGCCAACCGGGTCCCGATTTCTTTGGTCCGTTCCATTACCGAGGCAAACATGATGTTCATGATGCCAATTCCTCCTACGAGCAGGGATATTCCGGCTATCGCACCTAATACAATATTGAAAATGTCCTTGGTACGTTGTTGCTGTTTCAATAGTAGTTCGGGAACAGTCACTTCAAAATCAGGGACCTGTTGATGGCGCCTGTTAAGCATACGGGTAATCACTTCCTGTGAAGACGTAAGCTGTTCTGTCTCATTTACCTGGACTGTTATACGGTCCAGCTGGTGGTAGTTTGAATTTGAGGAAGATTCGGAGGTACTTGTATTGGTGCTAATCACAATTCGACGACGACCTCCTCCTCCAATTCTAACCGCTCCTGAGCTGGAAGACGCCGGATTTGTAATGGCCAGCGCTCTGTTTTCCTGCCGAAGCAACATGGTGCGGATGGGAATGAACACCTGATCATCGTATCCCTGCATTCCCATGCTTTCAGAGCCTATGGTACCCAGGGAGCCGGATCTTGCCGAGGAGGCTGTCCCTGAAGATGCTTCGTCTTCCCTGGGCACTGAAGCTCCTGAAGCACTTTGTTCAAGAACTCCGATTATTTTAACCCAGTTGGCCCCGAATTTGATGAATTCGCCAATCGGGTCCTTTTGCTGAAAAAACCGGGTTTTTACATTATGGCCTATAATACATACGGCCATGGAATTCAGTTCCTGGTCCTCAGTAAAAAATTCCCCTGCTTCCAGCCCGATGTCATACAATTGAAAATATTCGGAAGTAATCCCAAGGACTTTGGCAGGCTGGCGCATGCCGCCGAATGTGATATAGGTGAATACACTTACTTCGGGCGATACGTGTTTGACAGACGGCAATACCTGCCGAATGGCTTCGGCATCGGAAAGTTGCAACCCCGGTGAAAATTTCTTGGTTTGACTGGCAGATGATCCGGAATCTTCTTCCTCTATATTCTCCAGAGTCGCGGGAAGAATCACAATGTTATTGACTCCTACCATTTTTATCTGATCCAGAATTTCCTGTTGTGCTCCGTTCCCTATAGCCATCATGCTGATGACTGCGCCCACACCAAAGACAATCCCCAAAGCCGTAAGAAAGCTTTTCAGTTTGTTGTGTATGATCGACTCCACTGCAATGTGGATGTCATGCATATACCGGTTAATAAAGAAAATGTTCATAACACAGTTCCTTACTTTTGTGTGTTGTTTGGCCGGGTGTTTCTAGGGGTTCCGCCTTCAGGAAGCTGAACGCCTTCAGGAAGCTGGAACCCTTCGGGCAACTGGCCTCCCTGAATCATAATCCTTCTTTTTCCCCGGGTTTGTTCTTCTTCCGCTTTTTTCTTCTCTGCTTCCTCTTTTTCTTTTATACGCTGTTTGATTGTTTCAATATACTCTTCACCCTGTACTTTGAATTTGGAAGGATTCAGAGGCCTTGACAAATATACCTCTACACCTTCTTCCAGTCCCTGTTCTATCACGGTGTGATTTTCGTTGGACAGCCCGGTAACAACAATCTGCCGTACATTATTTGTTTTGTAAACATACGTGATGCTGTCTTGTTCAAAAATTGCTTCCGAGGGAATATATACGGCTGAATCCAGGGATGCCGTTATGATCTTATTGCTGGTGGTCATGGCCGGACGTAATATATCATCCTGACCGTCAACTTTTATGATCACTTCAAATACTTTGGCGTCAGCATTTTTAAGCTGTTCTCCAATGTTGGAAACTTCTTTTACAAAACCTGTATAATTCCTGTCCGGGAAAGCGTCCACACCCATGCGGACAAGTTGTCCGGCTTTAACTTTTGCTATATCAATCTCGTTAACGTATGTTTTAGACAACATATTGCTCAGATCGGGCAATGTGGCTACTGTCAGATCCCATCCGCTTATGGAAGAGCCAATACGGCGTTTGTCCCCGCTCCATTCCCTGTAATAAATCACCATTCCGTCACTCGGAGCATATATGGTAAAGTCCTCCAGTACGGCACGGAGTTCATCCAATTGGCGCTTATTACGGTTTAGTTCAATGAGAACGTCGTTCACGGTAGCTTCTGCCTGTTCCACCTGCAGGTCGTAATTGTTGAGTGCCTGATCGTAAGAACGCAAGGCTTTTTCCAGGTTGTTCTGATATTGCCGTTGGGTTGCAGGCGGTTCGTAAATGGACTGTTCTACCGCAATACGGGCTTCCTCAATTGTAAAACGCTGGTTTTCAATATCATCACGCAACTTCCTGAGCGTTAATGATGTGTCCAGGAGCGTTCTTTCATACCTTGCCAGAAGCGCTTCGTATTCGTCTTCCCGGTCTTTGAGGGTATTGTCCGCAGAGGTTCTGTTAAGTGTGGCTACATAGTCGCCTTTTTTCACAACGGTACCTTCCGGAACCAGATCCTGAATTTCCACATCTCCTATACGTACATTACGGGCACGCATACCGGCAGGTCCTTCAATTTTGATATTGTTTTCCGCTTCCAATTCACCGGTTGTGGTAACAATGATCTCGAACAATCCTTTCTGTGTCTTCACAATCTGGGGCTGATAACTGTCTTTGTTGCCGGTTGCGAAAATAATGATCAGCACAATGGCAACCACGGCCACGGAGCTCAAAATGATGATATTCTTCTTTTTCATATTATTGATTCAAAAGTCTTTTTTGGTGAAAAATTCGACAAATGTACTCATTTGATAAGGTTTCAGGCAAATGGTTTAATGAGGTAAAATTATTTTGCCGGCATTAAATTAATTTTTACCTTTGTTCCCCCGTTCAAGAATGGTGCCATAGCT
>DAOSXZ010000003.1:36798-36879 GCA_035380845.1 Bacteroidales bacterium
CAAAGGACTGAAAATCCTTGTGTCCCTGGTTCGATTCCCGGTGGCACCACAAAAGCACTTACAAAATATGTTAATTATCAA
>DAOSXZ010000004.1:0-32106 GCA_035380845.1 Bacteroidales bacterium
TTTCAAACGGGCTGCAAAGGTAAATGATTTTCCAGAATTCGCAAATTTTTGTACAAATATTTCCTTAATTTCGCATGATGAAACTGTTTTTGCTGTGTTTACTGTATATACAGGCCTTTTCTTCATCTCCGGTCACTGTTACGCAACTACGGACCGACGACTATGTAACCATAACAGAAGCAGACACTTCCGCAGGAATTCTCATCCTGGTAAATAAAACCCGGAAGCTTCCCGAAGGATACCGTCCCGCAGATCTTGTTCCCATAGAAAAAGCGTACAACCGCGCAGCTATGAACCTGTTGCGCAAAGAAGCAGCCTCGGCTTTTTCACATATGTGCAGCCGGGCAGCCAAAGACAGCATTACACTCTGGAACAGGTCCGCCTACCGGTCAGACACCGTACAACGGGAGTTGTTTGAAAACGCCGTCTTGCGCAGCGGCCTCTCAAGCGCCGAAAATTTTTCTGCACGTCCCGGACACTCGGAACACCAGACCGGACTTACCGTAGATATTAACAGCGTACATCATTCTTTTAGCAACACACCTGAATCTGCCTGGCTAAAAGAACATGCACACCGCTACGGGTTTATAGAAAGGTACCCGTCCGGAAAGGAACATATCACGGGATACCGTTATGAACCCTGGCATTACCGGTACGTCGGAAAAAAAGCAGCCACCTATATATACCAACATAAAATCACATTGGAAGAATATTATGAAATCACCGGAAAACAAACCCGTAAAACTTCCCGATAACGCGTACAGGGAATTAAAACCGGGCGAATCTTACGAGCCCATTATGTCGCCACACAGGAAATACCCGGAAGTCACTTTCTGGTCTGTCGTTATTGGCCTTCTAATGACCGTCCTGTTCTCTGCCGCAGCAGCTTACCTGGGACTGAAAGTAGGACAAGTCTTTGAAGCCGCCATCCCCATTGCCATAATTGCCGTAGGTCTTTCTTCTGCCCTGAAACGAAAAAATGCCCTGGGAGAAAACGTGATCATCCAATCCATAGGAGGCTGTTCAGGAGGCGTAGTGGCCGGCGCCATATTCACCCTTCCGGCCATGTATATCCTGCAGGACAAATACCCGGATATATCTGTGGATTTTATGAAGATTTTCTTCAGTTCCCTGTTGGGGGGTATCCTTGGAATCCTGTTTATCATCCCGTTCCGTAAATATTTTGTTAAAGACATGCATGGCAAATTCCCGTTCCCGGAAGCCACAGCATCCACTCAAGTGCTGGTCAGCGGGGAAACGGGAGGAAAAAGCGCGCGGTACCTGCTCATCAGCGGACTGATTGGCGGACTTTACGATTTCATAGTGTCCACGTTCGGATGGTGGAGCGAAGTCTTTACCACCCGCATAATCCCGTGGGGAGTTGCCCTTGCCGACAAGGCCAAACTAGTGGGAAAACTGAACGTGAGTGCCGCTGTGCTGGGCCTGGGCTATATCATAGGATTGAAATACGCATTCATCATCTGTTGCGGCTCTTTCCTGGTCTGGTTCGGGATCATCCCGTTAATGAATCTCATCTGGGGAGAACAGGTCATCGACCTGATGGGAAGCGGGGTCCTTCAGACCATCGGGCAAATGAGTCCCGAGGAAATTTTCACGGGGTACGCCAGGCACATCGGGATCGGAGGTATTGCAGTGGCCGGGATCATCGGCATCATAAAAGCCTCGGGAACCATCAAATCCGCTTTGGGAATGGCCAAAAAGGAACTCGGCGGGAAAAAGAATCCGGAAGAAGCACAGGCAGTTCGGACCCAGCGCGACCTTTCCATGAAAATTATTGTCATTGGCACCCTGGTAACCCTTGCCCTGACTTTTGTGTTTTTTTACTTTGGTGTTCTTGACTTCAACCTGTGGCATGCCATCATAGCGCTTATTGTGGTAGCCGTGATTGCCTTCCTTTTCACTACCGTTGCAGCTAATGCCATTGCTATTGTGGGCACCAATCCGGTGAGCGGCATGACACTGATGACCCTTATACTGGCTTCTGTAATTATGGTGGCTGCCGGGTTGAAAGGGACAGCAGGAATGACTGCTGCGCTGATCATAGGCGGTGTAGTGTGTACGGCACTGGCTGTGTCCGGATCTTTTATAACAGACCTGAAGATCGGTTACTGGCTGGGTTCATCACCCTTCAAACAACAGATCTGGAAATTTGCCGGGACCCTGGTGGCTGCCGCCACCGTAGGCGGTGTCATGATCGTACTGAACAAGACGTACGGATTTACGGGCGAGAATGCTTTGGTTGCCCCGCAGGCCAATGCCATGGCAGCCGTGATTGAACCGCTCATGTCCGGGGGAGGCGCCCCCTGGCTGCTGTACGGAATAGGAGGAGTCCTGGCCATCGTGTTGACCATTTTCAAGATTCCTGCCCTCGCCTTTTCCCTGGGGATGTTCATTCCCCTGGAACTCAACCTGCCCCTGTTGGTTGGCGGAGCCATTGCCTGGTATGTTTCAACACGCAGTAAAGACCAAAACGTAAATGAAGAGCGTAAAGACCGCGGCACCCTGCTTGCATCCGGATTCATTGCCGGAGGCGCACTCATGGGTGTGGTAAGTGCCGTCATGCGCTTTGCCGGGATTAACCTGGTGAACTCTCAATGGCAGGGATCATCAGCTGCCCAGGCACTTGCTCTTGCAGCCTACGCCGGAATAATCATATACCTGGCTGTCAGCAGTATGAAAGCCGGAAAACAAAAATAAAAAAGAGATACTATGGAAAAGATACTGGATAAATTTCTTAGATACGTGTCCTTTGATACGGCTTCTGATCCCATGTCCGAAAGCCAGCCCAGCACAGCCAAACAATTCGCTTTGCTGGAACTCCTTCTTGCCGAGTTGAAAAAAATGGGCATAACCGATGCGCACCTTGATGAATTCGGGTACGTTATGGCAACCATCCCTCCGAATACCCCTGAGGACATTCCGGCGGTGGGTTTCATTGCACACGTGGATACTTCGCCCGATGCTCCCGGGAATGATGTTAACCCGCAAATATTCCCTGATTATGACGGGAAAGCGATCCTTTTGAATAAAGAAAAGGAATTGTACCTGGATCCGTGTGAATTTCCGGAATTACTCCTCTACAAAGGACAAACTATCATCACCACAGACGGCACCACGCTGCTGGGAGCAGATGACAAAGCCGGTGTGGCTGCCATCATGTGGGCAGCCCAGTACCTGATGGAACACCCTGAAATCAAACACGGACCCGTCAAAATCGCTTTTACGCCGGACGAAGAAATTGGACGCGGTGTTGCCAAATTTGATGTGGAAAAATTCGGCGCAAAATATGCTTATACCATTGACGGCGGACAGGTTGGAGAAATGGAATACGAAAATTTCAACGCAGCCGCGGCAAACATCCATATCCAGGGCCGGAATATCCATCCCGGTTATGCCAAAGACAAAATGATCAATGCCCTGATCATTGGAACAGAACTGAACAACATGCTTCCGGTGGAACAAAGACCGGAATTCACCCGGGATTATGAGGGTTTTTACCACATCACTTCATTCCGCGGAACCGTGGAAGAAGCTCAAATGAATTATATTATCCGGGATCATGATTCTGATAAATTCGAACAAAAAAAGAAACTCATTAAAGAAGCGGTTGATTTTCTGAATAAAAAATACGGGGCCAAATGCATCTCCCTGGAATTGAAAGACCAGTATTACAACATGCGCAAACAAATTGAACCGCATATGCATGTTGTTGACAAGGCTTTCCGGGCAATAAAAGCGGAAGGCATAACACCCATTGTACACCCCATCCGGGGCGGAACAGACGGGGCCCAGTTGTCTTACCGCGGATTGCCCTGTCCAAACATCTTTGCCGGCGGGCATAACTTTCACGGTAAAATGGAATACCTCCCCCTGGAAAGCATGGAGAAAGCAGCCCGCGTAGTTTTGAGAATTATTACTGAACGGCCAGGTACAGCAACATAGGAGCAAACGTTTTCACACCCCAGTCGGCATGTGTCCCCGGGCCCGATTGATATTGCACGTAAGCACCGTTCTTTTTGAATTCCCTGTATGCATATTCGGCAGCTTCAACCGGGACATATTGGTCTTCTGTGCTGTGAAAAATGTATATGGGCATGCGCGGGATCCATCCGTCAACAGCTGAATTCATATCCAACACAGGCTGTATCTTTTGAAACTCGGCATTTCTTTCTTCACGCGGTTTAAAAAAATCCGGGTGCATGTAATTGCGCATATCGTCAGATATCAAAGCAATAAGACCACTGGCGTTCCGGGTTCTGTCATACCATTCTTCATAATTGTCAACCAACGGCCCCCTGAAGATTTGGCTGTAATCCAGATCCAGCCCGTAATAATGATCCAGGGACATAATAATTCCGGGTAAAAGCGGGTACACACATATGGGATGTTTGGCAAATCCGTCAAAAGTGGCATTCAGATCGTAAGCACCCCCACCTACAATCACCCGTTCCACGGAAACTTCCATCGGATGGTATTCCTGGTAATAACGGGCAACGGCCAGTCCGACCCCGCCACCGTATGAATACCCGGAAATAACTGTTTTGCGGGGGATCCGGTAACCCAGCCCGGCAAAGAATTCAGTGGCTGCCTGACGCATATCCCATGCGGTTTTTCCCAGGTTTTCTATCATCATAAAAGGATGATTCATTTCCTTGGTATTTCCATATTTGCCATACCCTATCATATCGGGCAGTATGACCGCGTAACCGGCCAGGACCGGAAGGGCTTCCAATATAGGGATATCTTCGGACGAACCCCCGTTTTTGTTCATGTGAGCGATCCCGGACATTTCCACAACTCCTTTGATATCGCGGTCCAGGGGATAATACAACGTTCCGTCTGCAATAACCGGGTTGCCCAACGGATCGGTTGTATGGTAAGTGATCACCACCGCCCTGAAAATCCTGCTTGTAATGATATACTCCAGCTTTGATGTAATCTCGGGATAATCCTCAACCCCAAAAGAATCGTATAGCGCATCTATGTTCAGATCCACACTCCGGTGAACGCCGGCCAGGTAACGGTTTTCAACGGGAGCATCATGGTATGATTGACATGCAGGCAGCAAAACGCCCAGGCTCAAGGCAACAACAACAAGGACTTTTTTCATTTTTAAACTTTGATCGGAAAAACAAATTTAAGAAAATATGACATTATTCTTATCTTTATGGTTCTCGCAATAACAAGCATTATGGAAGCAACCCAGTATATGAAAGGTTATTCTCCAAAGGGAGAAGCCATTGTAAGCTACAAACTATCCAATAAAAGTGGTGCCTGCGTAGAACTGTGCAACATTGGAGCGACGGTTACAGGCATTTGTGTTCCCGACAGTAACGGAATCCTGAAAGACGTTGTCCCGGGATACGAAGACATCATGCAATATTTCCAGGATCCTCCGTATTTTGGTAAAACGGTGGGGCGTTACGCCAACCGGATCGCCCGGGGGCTGTTTACCCTGGATGGTAAAGAATACCAACTGGCTGTAAACAACGGGCCGAACCACCTTCACGGCGGACCGCAATCCATGTGTAAACAAGTATGGGTTTCCCGTATAGAAGAAGGGGATGACGCCGTTTCCTTCACCTATGCCAGCCCGCACGGAGAAGAGAATTACCCGGGCAACATGCAGGTTACCGTTACCTTCCGCTGGACTGAAAACAATGTGTTGATCATGGAACTTCGCGCCATATCCGATTTACCCACCATTATCAATCTGACTAGTCACACCTATTTCAACCTGGCCGGAGAAGGAAGCGGTCCCGTTTACGACCATCTTCTGCAAATCAACTCAGACAAATACCTCCCTGTTGATAAGACAAGTATTCCGTTGGGAGACCCTGCCCCGGTGGAAGGAACACCTTTCGATTTCAGGAATCTCAAACCCATCGGCAGGGATATAGGAATGGAAAACGAACAATTGCGAATAGGAAACGGCTACGACCATTGCTGGTGCCTGCCCCTGAGTGACGGGACCATGCAGCAGGCAGCCTTTTTACAGGATCCGGAAAGCGGAAGAACGCTCACTATTCGCACTACACAGCCGGGAATCCAGGTTTACACAGGGAATTGGCTGGATGGCAACGGAAAAGGGAAGAACGGCATACCCCACAAAAACCGGCATGCAGTAGCCCTGGAATGTCAGAATTACCCGGACAGTCCCAATCATGCGGAATATCCCAATTGTGTTTTAAAACCGGGTGAATTGTATTTGCAGAAAATCGAATATGATTTCGGGGTCCTCTAATACGCTCCCGGAAGGAAATCCATAAGAACTGCACGGCAGGGAGAACCTTCCATGCCCCCGAATTTGAGCGGCAAAGAAGCCAGGTAATAATTGCCTTCAGGGACATCTTGTAACACCAGCCCTTCCAGGATAACCATATCGCTTTCCAGCAAGGTACGGTGTACTTCGTCTGTCTGGTTACCGTGTCCTACGGTCTGGCTTTCTGTTCCAACCAGTATGATCTCGCTTTCTGCCAAAGCACGGGCAGCTTTAAGTGTCAGCCATCCTTTCCCTTTGAACAACAAACGCTTTGCCCCCCTGCCCAACAACGGGGAAAGATAACCTTCATCAATAGGACCATTAGCCGTTAAGACCATACACGGGCCTATACAATAATCCAATGGTATCTGGTCAACGGATTTACCTTCTTCTATATAATGAGAAGGTGCATCAATATGTGTCGCACTGTGCAGACACATAGATACCGAGGACAAGTTGTACGGGGATCCGTTTTTTATACGGGATAGCGGAATGGCCGCAGGGACCGGGTCTCCTTTGAATATGGCACCACTGAATATTTCCTGGGAAATGTCGTATATTCGCATATCAGAACGTCAAAAGATTTGGCAATTTACAAAATAAAAACAACATGTTGCGTATCACTATTATTTCTACTATTCTTTACATCTTCTCCTTCTTCTCGTTAACAGCACAACCGGGCATTATAGCCCATCGTGGTTTCTGGGACCGGGAAGGGTCCGCCCAAAACTCCAGGAGTTCAGTACAAAATGCCATCAACGCAGGTTGCTATGGGGTGGAAATTGATGTATATATGACTACTGACGGCAAAGTAGTACTGGTCCACGATCCGGTACTGAACGGAGTCCGTATAGATGAAAGCTCTTACAGTGACCTTTCACATCATGCTTTATCCAACGGAGAAACCCTTCCTTTGCTTGACGAGATTTTGCCGCTTATTGCTGCACAGGAACGCACCCGATTGATCATAGAAATCAAAACGCACAGGGATAAAGACACTGAAAAAGCGGCCGTGGCAAAGATCCTGGAATTGGTGGATGAGGCAGGTGTACGCGACAAAGTGGAATACATCAGTTTTTCTGCCCATGCCTGTGAAACGGTAATCGCTTCCCAACCGGCTGCCCGGGTGGCTTACCTGAGCGGATCGCTCTCTCCGGAACAACTCAAGGAAAAGGGTTATTCCGGACTGGATTACAACATGAGGATATTCCGGAATCATCCCGAATGGATCCGGCAGGCAAAACAACTGGGCCTCACCGTTAACGTGTGGACCGTGAACCGCCCGGAAGACATACAGTATTTCATACTTTCCGGGGTGGATTATATTACAACGGACAATCCCGCCTACGCTCCCGTTCTGTTATGGCAGGATCCCGGGATGAGCCAGGTTAACAGGGCTCCCATGCGCACATCATATTTTGCATATGAAAGCCTTCCGCTGGCACAATCGGGGGACAAGGCCAACTCGGCAATGTTTAAAAATCTTGAAGGTCTCTGGAAATTTGCCTGGACGCAGGATGCTGATGGAGGATACACGGATTTCCAACAACCCTGTTACGACGACAGGGCGTGGGACAATATGCCCGTTCCCGGGTTGTGGGAACTCAACGGATACGGAGATCCCTTGTACCTGAACGCAGGCTATGCATGGATGAACCAATACAGGTCAAATCCACCCGTCGTTCCCTTGATGAACAACCATACCGGCTATTACCGGCATACGTTTACCCTGCCCCAAAACTGGACAGGCAAACAGGTTTTCATACACCTGGGATCCGTAACTTCCAACGCATACCTGTGGATCAACGGAATGTTCGCGGGATATTCACAAGACAGCAAACTGGAAGCTCAGTTTGACATCACGCCTTACCTGAAGGAGGGAGATAACCTGATCGCTTTGCAGGTTTTCCGCTGGTGCGACGGCACGTACCTGGAAGATCAGGATTTTTGGCGCCTGAGCGGCATTGCCCGCGATACATACCTTTTTGCACGTGAAAAAACACATATTCACGATTTTATCCTGAACCCTTCGCTGGAAAAGAATTACAGGCAGGGGAACCTTTCCCTTTCAGCCACGCTGAATAAGCCCTCTGAGGATTTTATTGTGAAAGCCCATTTGACAGACCCTCAAGGCCTGAGCCTGGGTAGCAAAACCCTTTCTGAAAGCGGGGACAATCTCTTTACCGGAACCCTTGTGGTAAAAAACGTGCAACCCTGGTCTGCCGAGTTGCCCAACCTGTATACCCTTGTGTTATCCCTCGAAGACCGGCACACCGGCAAAGTGGTGGAATACATCCCCTGGAAAGTGGGATTCAGAAGCGTGGAGATACGGGATGCCCAATTGCTAGTAAATGGACAACCGGTGCTGATAAAAGGAGCCAACAGGCACGAAATTGACCCGTCTGCAGGCTATAATGTTTCCAGGGAACGGATGATACAGGACATCCGCCTCATGAAACAATTCAACATCAACGCCGTAAGGACCTGTCACTATCCCAACACCCCTCTATGGTACGAACTCTGCGACCTTTACGGGATCTATGTGGTTGACGAAGCCAACATTGAATCCCACGGCATGGGATACGGGGAACATACCCTGGCAGCGCGTGAGGATTTCCTTCAGGCCCATTTGTTGCGTATGGAAAGAATGTATGAAAGAGACAAAAACCACTCCTGCGTCATTATATGGTCCATGGGAAATGAAGCCGGCGACGGCCCTAACTTCACCAAAGGATATGAGTTGTTGCGTGAAGCCGATGTTCAACACCGGCCCATTCAGTACGAACGGGCTACCCGTCCCGAAATTTCTGACATTTTTGCTCCCATGTACATGGGCTATGAAAGTTGTATCCGTTACCTGGAAAACAATCCCAAAAGGCCCCTGATCCAATGTGAATATGCCCACGCCATGGGCAATTCACAAGGCGGATTCGGACGTTACTGGGAGATCATCCGCAAATACCCGCATTACCAGGGCGGTTTTATCTGGGATTTCGTTGACCAGGCTTTATTCCTTGAACGACCGGCCGGCCACTATGTTTTTGCCTATGGAGGTGATTACAACCGTTACGATGCTTCCGACCAGAATTTCAACTGCAACGGGTTGTTCAGCCCGGACAGAAAACCCAACCCGCATGCGTTTGAAGTGGCCTATCATTACCAGGACGTCCGGGTGAACCATGAGGATGCAGCCAACGGAAAAATCAGCGTTTTCAATGAATATTTTTTCAGGGATCTGTCCCACTTGTACCTGGAATGGGAACTATCGGCAGACGGCATTGCAGTTTTAAAGGGAACCGTAAACGACTTGAATGTTGAATCTCAAAAAAGCCGTGTTATTGACCTGGGATACCGTTCTTCAGACCTGCAGCCTTACAAAAACAAAGAATTGTTCCTGAACATTCGTTTTTATACTAAAAAAGAAGAAGGCCTGCTTGCGGCAGGTGAACTGCTGGCAAAAGGCCAACTGCTTATCCACGGTCCGCAAACCCGGCAACCGGACCCGGTTTCCCCGGAAAAAATAATTGTAAATGATGATGACCGCAACTGGCTGATAGTACAAACCGGGAACATGCAGGTAGAATTCAGCAAACAGAACGGTTTTGTAGCGTCCCTTTCTTTCTCGGGAAGGGAAATGCTCCTGGAAAACACCTGTATCAGGCCCAATTTCTGGCGGGCTCCCACGGACAATGATTTTGGGGCATCGCTACAGATCAAACTGGCTGCCTGGAAGGATCCCGTCATGGAATTCAAGGGATTCAGCCGGGAGGAAGATCAGCTTTGTGCCCAATATGACCTGCCGCAGCTGAACGCGAAACTCTTTATGAAATACAGTGTGGATCCCCGTGGGGGATTGCGCATTACCCAGGAACTTAAAACAGGGGAATGGCAGGGTGAAGACACGGCCGGGCCCCCGTTGTTCCGTTTTGGCATCAGGTTCTTTACCCCAAAACAATACAACAGCCTGGTTTATTACGGCAGGGGACCCGGGGAAAATTACCCGGACCGGAAAGATGCTTCTTTTGTGGGACTTTACCGTCAGCGCGTGGAAGAACAATTTTATCCCTACATCAGGCCCCAGGAAAACGGGACCAAAACGGATATCAGGTGGTGGCAATTGCTGGATCACCGGGGCTCGGGGATGCTGGTGGACTCGGATTCCCTTTTTTCCGCCTCGGCCCTTCATTATTCTCAGGAATTGCTGGACGAGGGTCCGGTAAAGCACAACCGGCATTCCCGGGATCTGGAAGAAGAAAATTACACCCAATGCTCCATTGATCTCCGTCAAATGGGCGTAGCGTGCATCAATTCATGGGGCGCCCTGCCTGAAAAACAATATATGCTGCCCTACGGAGATTACTCCTTTACCTGTTCCATTCTTGACACAAATAAAATTTACTGATATGAAAACTTTTCCCGGAAAACACCTGACCTTTATCATTTCATGCTTTCTCCTTTTGGTTTTTTCTTCATCAACCCTTGAAGCCAAGGTAAAAGTGCACTCTATAACCTCTCCCGACGGGTCACTTGAATTACAGGTGGTTACAGACACAAACATTTCTTTTTGCCTGTTGCACAAAGACAATGTACTGGTATCTTCCCCTTCCCTGTCCCTGACACTGGAAGACGGAACCGTTTTGGGTCCCAACGCCAGGCTTCTGAAAGCAAAGAAGACCGATTCCAGAGAGATCGTTCCTTCCCCGCTTTACAGAAAATCTGAAATTGTTGATCAATATCAGCAACTGGATGTGAAATTCCGGGGAGGATTCGGGATCCGTTTTCGTGTTTACAACCAGGGGGCTGCTTATCAGTTTTATACTGAAAGAAAAGATTCACTGTGCATAACGGATGAATCCGCCGGATTCATCTTTGAACAGGATCACACCTGTTACATTCCTTACAGCCTTGGAGCAGAAAACCCCTTCCAAAATTCATTTGAAAACATATACTCAGTCATACCCATAAGTGCTTTTAACCCGGAAAAACTGGCTTTTTTACCCCTCTTGGTTTGCCTGGAAAACGGAATGAAAATCGCCTTGACCGAATCGGATCTGGAATCATACCCGGGCATGTACCTGCGTGGAGGAAAAACAGCCGCCGGTTTTGAATTCAAAGGCGTGTTCGCTCCCATTCCTTCCAAAACCCGGACAGAGCCGGGAAGGGGACAGGTCCTGGCAGCGGAATACCTAGACGTTCTGGCAAAAACCGCCGGGACCCGATCGTTCCCATGGCGTATAATGGCAGTGGCTAAGGAAGATACCGCTTTGCCGGTCAATGATTTGGTTTACCTCCTGGGGTCTCCTAACAGGATTGGAGATACAGAATGGATAAAACCGGGAAAAGTTGCCTGGGACTGGTGGAACAACTGGGGTGTTACCGGTGTGGATTTTCCGGTGGGCATCAACACACAGACATACAAGTACTACATAGATTTCGCCAGTGCTAACGGGATAGAATACGTTGTCCTGGATGAAGGTTGGTCCCCGCCCGCCGGGCATGACATCATGAAAGTGATCCCGCAGATAAATCTGGAAGAACTGGTATCCTATGCCAAAGAAAAAAACGTAGGGCTGATCCTCTGGTGTGTGGGATACGTGCTGGATGAGAAACTGGAAGAGGCATGCCGTGTATACTCGGAAATGGGATTCAAAGGATTCAAGGTGGATTTCATGGACCGGGATGACCAGCTTGTGGTAGACATGCTGTACCGTATTGCCCATACTGCCGCGCGTTACAAAATGTTGATAGATCTGCACGGAATGTACAAACCTACAGGATTTAACCGTACGTATCCCAACGTAGTAAATTTTGAAGGCATTTTCGGACTGGAACAATCCAAGTGGAGCCGAGAAGATCTGGTTCCCTACGAAGTTACTTTTCCTTACATCCGTATGCTTGCCGGCCCGGTAGATTTCACGCAGGGAGCTATGAGAAACGCAACCCGCCAGGATTTCCACCCTGTATACAACAATCCCATGGCTGCCGGAACACGTGCCAGGCAGGTGGCTGCTTACGTGGTATTCGACAATCCGCTTGTTATGTTATGCGACAATCCAACCGCCTATATGAAAGAACAGGAAACCACGGATTTTATCACACAGATCCCGGTAGTATGGGATGAGACCCGGATATTGCAGGGAAAGTTGGGAGAATATATTGTATCTGCACGCAGGAACGGATCCCGGTGGTTTGTAGGCGCATTGACTAACTGGACCCCGCGCACGATCACGCTGGACTTGTCGTTCCTGGAACCCGGGCGTACCTATAAGGCCAGGATTTTTAGCGACGGGATCAATGCGCACCGTCACGCGACAGATTACAAAATAGAAGAACGGGATGTGACCCGGGAAGACACGCTTACTGTGCATTTAAGCCCGGGAGGAGGGTTTGCGATAATGTTTTGAGTTGCTCGTAATCCTCTCTGTTATAGATTTTTGTTTCTTTCTGCCCGCTTCCCTCTGCTATCAGAGAGGAAGGGGTTTCTGAATTATTGATCAGTAACCACCTGTCACTCAAAGGTATGTAGATGTTGAACAGATTTCTCATTCCAGACCAGTAGCGACGACGGATAACGTTTTCAGGAATACTGTGTCCGCCGGCTATTACCCTGTTCTGTACACGCTCCACCGCCAGGTCGGGACTGTTCAACCAGAAATACACCAACATAATCTCGTACCCTTTCTTTTTTGTTTTTTCTATCAGGTTGGCATAGGACCGCACGGCCAATGTTGTTTCAAAAGCAAAATCCTCCTTGGTGTCTGTCAGGTCTTTGATCCTTTTGAGCATAACCCTTCCCGCATCTATGGCAGCATGCGACAAGTCAAAAGGAGAAATACCCCTGGCTATTTCGTCTGAATTTACAAAATCCCGGCATTGAAGCATTTCAGAGAGGATGGTATAAGAAGCTGTTGTCTTACCGGCCCCGTTGCAGCCGCTTATCACATACATGGTTGGCATAATGCAAATTTACACTAAAAACCCTTACCTTTGCCCAATGCCCAGAAAAATTCCCAACAAAGAACTTCGCCGGCTGACTCCTGAAGAATTTCGTGACAGTCCCAAAATGCCAGTAGTTGCGGTACTGGACAATATTCGCAGCAGACACAATATTGGAGCGGCTTTCAGGACTTCAGACGCGTTTGCCCTGGAGCACATCTGTTTGTGTGGCATTACATCCTGTCCTCCTTCCCCTGAAATTCACAAATCGGCTTTGGGAGCTGAAAACACAGTACCGTGGACGTATTACGAAAATACACTGGATGCCATACAATCGTTAAAGAAGAAGGGGTATACGGTGTGGGCTGTGGAACAGACAGAAGGGGCGGTAAACCTGGCGCATTTCCGCCCGGATAAGCAAACAAAGACCGCTTTGGTTTTTGGTCATGAAGTCAGGGGAGTCCAACAGGAAGTGGTCAATGCCTGTGACGGGTGCATTGAAATCCCTCAACACGGGACCAAACATTCACTTAATGTTTCTGTAGCAGTAGGAGTGGTCTTGTGGCAATGTTACCTTACTTTCAAAGTCCTGTAGATCTCTACCGTAGCCCGGGATTTATTGAGTGTGTAAAAATGAATACCGGGAGCTCCCCTGGCTAACAGATCCCGGCATTGGTTGATGGCAAAATCCATTCCGGCGTGGTATACCGCCTCTGGGTTGTAACGGTTTTCTTCTAATTTTTGAAGAAATCCGGAAGGTATACCGGCACGTGATAAATTGACAAATCTTTCCAGCTGGGCGTATTTTATCAAAGGTATTATCCCGGGAATGATCCGGCATTGGATGCCTTCTTTGCGGGCGCGGGCCACAAAATCAAAATATTTCTGATTGTCAAAAAAAAACTGGGTGATTAAAAAGTCACATCCGGCATCTACTTTTTTCTTCAGGTTCTTTATGTCATATTCTGCATTAACCGATTCCGGATGTACTTCAGGATAAGCACCCCCTCCTATGCAGCAGTCTTGTATATGTTCTCTTGTATAGGAGATCAGTTCTGTAGCGTTGGCAAACCCGTCGTAACATGGAATAAAACCGTATTTAGACCCAATTTCGGGATCTCCCCGCAACAACATGAAGTTTTGCAATCCTTTTGCCCTCAGACTCCTGAGATCTTCCATGGCTTTGGATTTTGTGCTGCCCACACAGGTATAATGAGCCACAGTATTCAGACCTATCCTGTTTTTCAGGTAATCTACCAGATCAAAAGTACGGGAACGGGTAGATCCTCCCGCACCGTATGTGACAGACACAAAAGAAGGATCCAGTTTGATAAGCTGTCCTATGTTTATCCCAAAATCTACGGCCGCGATTTCGTCCTTGGGCGGGAAAAATTCAAAAGAAAAAGTTTTTTCCTTCTGTTTGAATATGTCCGTAATCTTCATGCCCCGGGATCTTTATGCACGGTAAAATAGCGGGCCTGAGGATGGCCTATATACATGCCGCATACAGATGAAACCGGCTGCATCATGAAAGATGGCGTAAGGGTGATCCCAAGGTCTTTCTCAGCCTGTAACAGGGTAACCACATCCTTTTTTAAAGAATGGTCCGGACACGAAGGATACCCGAAAGCGGGTCGGATTCCGCGTAACGCACCGCAAGGCAGCTTCATGAATTCGCGATGCAAGTATTCACTGCAAGCTTCAGCCAGCCTGTCCAACAATGTCTGCATCATCAAGGCACTGTATATATCACCTTCTTCCTTAAAATGCGCTATTTGTTTTTCTGTTTCTGGCGAAGAGGCAGTTAACAGGAACAATCCCGCATAATCCGGTGTATGTGCCGGATTTTCGGGAACAATAAAATCGGTCAGACAAAGATTGGCAGAACCGTCATTTTGACGCAGTCTGTCCCGTTCCATGGGCAGATCCAGCAAAACGCGGTTGAGGGAAGCATCGGCATAAAACACAATACGATCTTCCACAGTGGAAAAGGCGGGCCAGAACCCGGCAACAGCACGGGCAAAGGCAATGTCTCCGTAGTGGCCCTTAACAAGATCGTTCAGCATGCTGCAGGCTTCTTCCTTCGTTTTTTCTCCTTGTTCCTGAACCCCCTGTACTTCCCATGCTTTCAGGAACATATCCCAATCAATCAAAGGGCTGATTTTTTCAAAAGAAACCTTGAATTGTTTCACTCCTACAAAAGGAGGTACAAAATCGTCCAATCCGTGCCGTTGTCCGCAATGCGGACACATGTTCCGCATTCTCCAGTTGATTGTGGAAACCCACCTGTTGGCGAATGCTTCTTCACGGCTCAAGTATTTTCGTTTGGAGTGAGCATTTGTATATGCATTTCGCATAAGGGTTTGTGAAGCTTTCAGGTCCTCAAGAAAACGCTTTTTTATGGTTTCGTCACGGGAAAAATAATCGGCCAGCAACGGAACCACTCCCGCTGCATCGGGACAATGTATGACCGGCCCGCTATACTCGGGTGCGATCCGTAAGGCAATAAACATGGCAGACGTGGTGGCTCCCCCTATGAGCAACGGCACGGTCAGTCCCGCTTTTTCCATGGATCGGGCAACCTCCACCATCTCGTCCAGCGAAGGTGTGATCAGGCCACTCAATCCCACAAAGGCAGCGCCACTCTGCAGGGCTTCCTGGACTATCTTGTGAGCGGGTACCATAACCCCAAGGTCTGTAACGCGGTAATTATTGCATTCCATCACCAGGATGACCAAGTTTTTTCCTATATCGTGTACGTCACCTTTTACCGTCGCAATAAGACCGTGGATTGTTGCGCTTTCCTTTCCGGTGGCGGTATCTTTTTTCTTTTCCTCTTCTATCCGGGGCTGGAGTATGGCTACGGCCTTTTTCATGGTGCGTGCCGTTTTAACCACCTGTGGCAGAAACATTTTTCCTTCCCCAAACAATTTTCCTACCCGGTTCATTCCTTCCATCAGCGTCTTTTCAACAATCTCCATTGCGGGCACATCCTGCAAAGCACCAAGATCTTCTTCCAAAAAAGATTCCGATCCGTGGGCCAGCGCGTACATGAGTCTTTCCCGGACGTCCAAATCCCGCCATGCATCGCGTGTACCGGTTGCCCCCGATTCATTTTTCCTGTTGAAATCTCCGGCAATTTCCACTAAACGGGACGTGGCTTCCGCGTCTGAATCCAGAATAACATCTTCAATAGCTTTGCGTAATGTATCGGGAATATCGTTGTAAACCGGTTGCTCTCCCGGTTTGACAATGGCCATGTCCAAACCGGCTGCTATAGCATGATACAGGAAAACAGAATGCATGGCTTCCCTTACGGTATTGTTTCCTCTGAACGAAAAAGACAAATTACTGACTCCTGCAATTACCGGTGCATCCTTCAGGTTTTGTTTTAAAAATTTGACTGTTTCCAGAAAATCTACGGCAAAACGACGGTGTTCTTCCATCCCTGTGCCTATCGCCAACACGTTAGGATCCAGAATAATGTCCCGGGGATGAAATCCGGCTTCTTCTGTCAGCATCTTGTATGCCCGCTTACAAATTGCTATCCGGCGCTCAAAAGTAGTAGCCTGACCTTCCTCATCAAATGCCATTACAATCACAGCTGCCCCGTATTGTTTTATAAGACGGGCACGTCGCAGGAACTCCTCCGGACCCTCTTTCAGACTGATGGAATTGACAATGGATTTTCCCTGTATACATTGTAATCCGGTCTCCAGAACTTCCCACCGGGAAGAATCCAACATCACCGGAACACGGGCGATCTCGGGATCGGACCCCAATCTCAAAAGAAATTCCCGCATAGCTTCCACTGCATCCAGCATGGGATCATCCATATTTACATCCAGCACATGAGCTCCGTCCTGAACCATTTTTCGAGCGGTTTCCAGGGCTTCGTCATAATTCTTGTTATGGATCAGCCGGGCAAATTTGCGGCTTCCCGATACATTGGTCCTTTCCCCTGCCAGCACAAACGCAGGTTCATCCTGCACCCACAATACATCCATCCCGCTTAACACCATTTTGGGATAGCGTTCGCGGTTTTCACTTGCTGTGACAACCCTTGGCAGAGCCTTGCTTTTTCGTACCATAGAAGCCAGTGCCTCAATATGCGCGGGTGTGGTTCCGCAACATCCTCCTACAATATTCACCAGGCTTTCTTCAACAAAGGGCCGCATTTGGCGAGCCATTTCCTCCGGTGTAAGGTTGTAATTTCCATACAGATCCGGCAATCCTGCGTTGGGGTGTGCACTGGTAAACGTTGTTGCATGCCGGGATAACGTGCGTAAGAAGGGCAACATTTTATCCGGACCGAACGAACAATTCAACCCTGTGCTGAACAATCCGGCATGTTCTGTAGAAACCAGAAAAGCTTCAATGGTTTGGCCGGACAACACCCTTCCGGAATTATCAGCAATGGTGGCAGACAACATAACCGGCATTCCGGGAGCTTCTTCTTCCAGTGCAAATAAAGCCGCTTTGGCATTAAGGGTATCGAATACCGTTTCTACCAGAAACATATCTACGCCCCCGTCTTTCAATCCCCTGGCCTGCTCCCTGTAAGCGTTTACCAGGTCCATAAAAGCAACGGCCCGTTCTCCGGGACGGTTCACATCGGGAGATATGGATGCCGATTTGTTAGTAGGTCCCATAGATCCGGCCACCAACAGGGCCCCGCTTTCACGCGCCAGCCGGCCCGCTTCCCGATTCATTTCGTACACCCGGTCCTGCAAGCCGTAATCCTGTTGGGATATAGCATTGGCATTGAAGGTGTTGGTAGTGACAATATCGGCTCCCGCCGCAACGTATTCCTTGTGTATGGACAATATAAGAGCAGGTTGCGTAAGGACAAGAATATCATTGTTTCCCTCCGCTCCGGCGGGAAAAGACGGACTGTGGCGCTGGATCATGGTTCCCATAGCGCCGTCCAAAATCAACAAACGCCCTTTCAGATGGGATCCGGGCTTACTGTTTAGCCAGTTCACTTATTGTCTCAAACAAGTCATCCACTCTTTTAAGAAATTCTTCTTTCAACGCCTTGAAATGAGGCCTGGCAGGTTTCTCGTGAATTTTATTCAGTCTTTCAAACATTTCATCCCTCAGGGCAATCGCCTGGTTGATCACTTCCATGGCCTCTTCTTCCTTTTTGTCGGGATTAATGTATATAAATGTACAGCAATCAGAGATTACCTCATCTATTAAATAATCAATATCTTTTTTGAATGTTCTTAAATTTTCAGGCATACTCGTTTTTTTAAAAAAATAAATTATAAAGGTTCAACCCCAATTCCGGGTTTGTCTTCCAGGGTAATACGTCCGTCCACCACCTTCATTCCGGTGAATATATCGTTAGCTATCAGCCAATTCCCATCCAAATCTGCCCATTCCAGCTGATCTGCAAACTGGGCCGCGGCAGAGATCGCGACAGATGTTTCGGTCATGCACCCCATCATAATACGCATATGAAGTGCTTTGGCCAGGGATATCATCTCGCGGGCTTCCCGCATTCCGGTACATTTCATCAATTTGATGTTGATACCGTCATAAGCTCCGTAAAGCTTTCTTACATCCGACAACCGCTGGCACGCTTCATCGGCCATGATCGGCAGCGGACTGCGATCCCGCAGCCAGGCAGCTTCGTCCAGCAATAATTTTGGCATGGGCTGTTCAACCATTTCCACTCCCCTTTGGGCAAGCCATTCTATCATCTCCAGGGCATACCCCTTTTCTTTCCAGCCCTGGTTGGCATCAACTACTATGGGCAGTTGGGTGACCTCGCGGATGGTCGTGATCATGGTTTTGTCGTTCTCTTCCGAATTTCCGAGTTTAACCTTAATCAAGTTGTAGTCCAGAGTTTCCAGGGTTTTCTTACGTATTTCTTCTTTATCAATGCTTCCGTCGGGAGCATAGGCCAGCCCCACTGTCACAGAAGTACTGGGAAGGTTTTGGTTATTCCATCCCCAGATTTTCCACCAGGGTTGTCCCATGATTTTGCCGCATAAATCGTGCAAAGCAATATCTACGGCACATTTTGCGGCTGTATTATTGGTAGTGATATTATCTACATAAGTCAAAATATCTTCTATCTGGAAAGGAGAACTGAACTTGCCCAGATCCACACGTTTGAGGAATTCCATGGCAGAAGCCGTGCTTTCTCCCAGATAAGGCGGCATGGAAGCCTCTCCGTAACCTACATATCCCTGATAAGAAATTTTGGTCAAAACTATGGGGGTTGTGGAACGGGAAGATCCCGCAATGGTGAAAACGTGTTTCATCCGGGCTTCAAACGGTTCAAATGTGAGGACCATTTTGTCTGATCCGGCAACTCTTACGGACCTGCGTTTACCGCTTGCTCCCGATGCGAAAAGACGTACAGGATTGGCGACCGCTGCGGCTGCGGCCAGGGCCATGGATGTTTTTAGAAAATCGCGTCTGGTTGAATTCATGTTCTATTAGGTATGTTGTAACTTAGTTTGCCGATAGTCCGTACCAGGGATGCTCCCTTACAGATACCACACCGGTTCCGTCGTCTATATGATTGAGAATCCGGACGGCTCGCAATAACCGGTCGGATCCCGAATAATAAATTTCACTGGCAGGATCCAGGGAATTCACCCGAACAAGACCGGATGAGTGAATAAAACGGCTGTCTCCAATATAGATGCCCACGTGGGTAATACTTTCTTTTCTTTTTTCCGTAGCCTTTCTTCCGAAAAATATCAGGTCTCCCATTTGCAGGTTTTGCCATCCTTCGGAAATGTTTACCTCCTGGCCCATGCGGGCTTGCTGGGAAGCGTCACGCAAAAGAATTACGCCGTTCAGGAAATACGTGTTTTTTACCAGACCGCTGCAATCCATTGCTTTGACAGATGTTCCTGCCCATAAATAAGGAAATCCCATAAATTGCAGTGATGTGGAAATAATTTGTTCCGGCATGGGATTTTCATTCATGGCCCATTCCCTGAAAGGTTCCGCATCAAAGCGCGATACGTAAGCCTGTTTCCCGTTTGGAAGTTTTACCCTGTAATACAGCGGAGTGTGCCCCTCCAGCTCAACAATATTTCCCCAGACACCGTCAGCCACGACCGGAGCACCGGGCAGCGCCTGTTCCCTGAATAATGTATAATGTTTGTTTATGATCACCTTGGGAGCAGCCATCCATGCTGCATAAGCCCGGCTGTCCATAGCCTGTACTCCTGAAGACGGAGCCCAGGCAATATATCCTTCAGGTGTTTTTACCATGGTCCAGCTTCCTTTTTCCTGCAAGATCCTTAAAGGTGTACCCATCAAAGTCTGTGTGGCCGATTCGGAAGCATGCCTCGGTTCGTACCTGTGGCTGACAACCGAAAGAGAAGTTACTCCGTATATGAATCCCTCCAGCCCCGGATCCGGCAATACGGTTACACTGTCTTCAAGTGTAATGCCCTGGGAAGCTGCGGCAGCTATCAAAGCAGGCACCACCCCCGATTCAGTGGTGGTTCCCCGAACGATATAACTCTTTGAACCTTTTTGCTTTTCAAAAGTAATATCATAGACTTTCTCCCTTCTGTCAGGTGCGAAAGCCGATTTCATGTTTTCGGAAATGACCGATAATTGTTCCAGATTCCTGCCTTTCGCGCACCCGGCGAGAACGGCAATTGCGACAGAAGCCGCCAGGAGGTAATTGCTCAGCTTTTTCATAACTTACAAATTTAGGGCAAATCTTTGATATGACAAGCCTTACTTTTACCTTTGCAGCATGCAAAGGTATCGTTCATTTACCGGATTTTTTATTCAAAAATACGGAACACGGCTCCAGAAAGTGGTCGTTGACGCAGGTTTTACCTGCCCAAACCGCGACGGGACTGTAGGGACAGGAGGCTGTACCTATTGTGATAACAAGGCTTTTCATCCCGGATACAGCACTCCGGACAAAAGCCTCACAAAACAGATAGATGAAGGTATTGAATTTCATCACGTCAGGTACAGGAAAGCCGGGGGTTACCTGGCCTACTTTCAACCTTACTCCAACACACATGCCCCCCTGGAAGATCTGCGCCGTATCTACAAACCTGTTTTGGATGATCCCCGGATAAGCGGGATTGTTATAGGAACCCGTCCGGATTGTATAGATGAGCAAAAACTGGTTTATTTCCGGGAACTGTCAAAAGAAAAGATCGTCATGCTGGAATACGGGGTGGAATCCTGTTACAACAGGACACTGAGACGGATAAACCGGTGTCATACCTGGGAACAATCGGTGGAAGCCATTCAAACAACAGCCGCACACGGTCTACACACAGGTATTCATATGATCCTTGGACTTCCGGGGGAATCCCGGGAAGACATGCTTAATGAAGCGGCCATAATCAGCAGGTTGCCAGTGACAAGTCTTAAGCTGCACCAGCTTCAGATAGTAAAAGGAACTCCCATGGAGAAGGAATTTGACAAAGCTCCCGGAGACTTTGTGACATTCACACTCCCTGAATACCTGGATTTTGTTATCGATTTCCTGGAATTGCTGCGCCCGGATATTTTCATTGAACGGATAGCCGGAGAAGTCCCTCCCCGTTTTGTAAATGCAACGCCCTGGGGGTTGATTCGCAACGTTGAAATTATTCGTCTCCTGGAAAAACGCCTGGAAGAACGCAACACGTATCAGGGTGCAAAATACGTTAATCCGCAAGAAAATCCAGTTCCTGACAATCGGTGACGACCTGTAAATTGCGGTAAAAACGCTCCGGCATGAACCCTGTAGCAACCATCCGCTCCAACTGAAGCAGCAAAGGATCATAAAACCCTCCGATATTCAGCAAAATTACAGGCTTTTGAATTTTGTCCAATTGTTTATATACCAAGGCGTTGAACATTTCGTCCATGGTTCCGTAACTGCCCGGGAAAACCAAAATGGCATCACAATTTGAAATCAGTCTTTGTTTCCGTTCTTCAAGATCAGCAACCTGTACCATTTTTGTAAGCTTTTCATGAGCGATCTTCTTTTCTTCTATCAAAGCAGGCATGATCCCTTCTACAGTTCCCCCGTGTGCCAGAACACTATCTGCCAATACACCCATAATGCCCACCCGGGTTCCCCCGTAAACAAGCTCTATCCCCTTTTTAGCCAAAAGCTCTCCCAAAAGTGCTGCCTGGCGGATGATTTCCGGATTGTTCCCTTTCCGGGATCCGCAAAAAACGCTAACTCTTTGCATATAATTTATTCACTATTACGGCAATTGCCCCGTCACCCGTTACATTACAGGCTGTCCCGAAACTGTCCATGGCAATATACAGGGTAATCATCAGACCAATAGCCTCGGCATTGAAACCCAGTACAGACTGAAGTACGGCTATGGCCGCCATGATGGCACCGCCGGGCACCCCGGGAGCCGCTATCATGGTGATCCCCAATAAAAAGATAAATCCGGCAAAAACGGCCGGATCCGAAGGTATGTTCATCAATATCATAACGGCCATGGCACAGGAGGTGATCTTAAGCATACTCCCGGATAAATGAACAGTGGCACAAAGAGGGATCACAGAGCCTGCCACCCTGGGGTCCACCCCGCATTTGACCGCCTGCCCCAGGGTGACGGGAATGGTCGCGGCGGAAGACTGTGTCCCCAAAGCCGTTACATAGGCCGTCAACATGGTCTTTAAAAGGAGGAAAGGATTCTTCCTTGCAACCAGTCCCGCCACTATGAACTGGAACAGCAACAGGATAACGGTCATGGCAAAGATCAGTACAATAATCTTGAGAAAGACACCCAATACCTGTTGAACCTGTCCTTCGGCTGCCATTTTCAGGAAAATGCCGTACACGAAAAAGGGCAACAAAGGGATGATCACCCCGGAAATGGTCTTGTTGATCACTTCCCTGAATCCCGTCAGGACGTTTCTGAGTGGCTCTCCGTTGGGAATAACGGTAAGCCCGAGCCCCAGGACAAAGGCAAAGACCAGGGCAGACATAACGCTGAACAGAGGCGGAAAATCCAGGGTAAAATAAGGCGTTAGTTTGTCTGCACTTTCTGCCAGACCGGCCGTCGTTTCAGCTGCCAGCCCCAATGCATTTCCGTTGCTCTGCAACAATACAGGGTATATGGCCCGGCATGTGAAATAAGCAAAGAACCCGCTTAACAACGTAGAACCGTAAGCCAGGCCCAGTGTTGTACCCAGCATTTTACCGGCACCTTTCCCCAATTCGGCTATCCCTGGAGCTATAAGCCCCAGGATGATCAACGGCACAATGAAGTCCAGGAAAGAGCTGAACAGATCATTGAATGTCAGAAAAATACGCTGTGCCCAAACGGGAAAAAACAAACCGGATACAATGCCCAGAACAATGGCAATGGCAACTCTGGCAAGCAATCCGACTTTCCATTTTTTCATGTATACAAAGATAATACATAATCCCTCGTTTTCTTTATATTTGCAGGATAAAATCTCCGGTCATGAAATCTTTCAACAATCGTATTATTTATGAAGGACTTACTTTTGATGATGTCCTGCTTCTCCCGGCTGCTTCTTCTGTACTTCCGCGTGACGTAGACCTGACCACGCGCTTTTCAAGGAATATTGTTTTGAGTGCTCCAATTGTATCGTCGGCCATGGATACGGTTACCGACTCGTCGCTGGCCATTGCCATTGCCCGTGAAGGCGGAATTGGTGTCATCCACAAGAACATGTCCATTGAACAACAAATGGAACACGTACGGAAAGTCAAACGATCGGAAAGCGGTATGATCTATGATCCCATTGTGATCTCGCCGGACGCGTGTGTGGGAGATGCCCTGAAGTTAATGGCAGACAACCATATAGGCGGGATACCCGTAGTAGATGAAAAACACCGTCTCATAGGGATCATCACCAACCGGGATCTGCGATTTGTAGAAAACCTGGGAACTGCCATCCGGGATGTCATGACCAAAGAAAACCTGATCACCATTCACGACGGAGCCGATTTGGGCAGTGCCACGGAACTTTTGAAAATCTACAAGATCGAAAAATTGCCCGTGGTAGATAAAAATTCTAAGCTTATCGGGTTGTTGACTTTCAAAGACATCACCAAAATCAAAGACAATCCCAGGGCCAGCAAGGACAGTAAGGGAAGGCTTCGTACCGCTGCCGCCGTAGGAGTAAAAGCAGATACACTGGAAAAGATAGAAAAACTACTTACCGTAGATATAGATGCTGTTGTAATAGATACGGCACACGGCCATTCTGCCGGAGTGCTGGAGACAGTGCGAAAAGCAAAACAAGCCTTTCCGCATTTGGACATTGTGGCGGGGAACGTGGCCACGGCATCCGGAGCATTGGCCCTTGCCGAGGCCGGTGTCGATGCCGTAAAAGTTGGCATCGGCCCCGGTTCCATTTGCACCACCCGGGTAGTTGCCGGAGTGGGCGTACCCCAGTTATCGGCAATTATGCAAACGTACGAGGCACTCAGGGAAAAAGGAGTGCCGGTCATTGCCGACGGCGGGATAAGATACTCGGGCGACATGGTAAAAGCACTGGCCGCCGGTGCAGATACGGTCATGGCCGGATCCCTCTTTGCCGGAGTGGAAGAATCCCCGGGTGAAACCATTATTTTAAACGGCAGAAAGTTTAAAAGTTATCGCGGAATGGGTTCGCTGGAAGCCATGCAGCAGGGATCAAAAGACCGGTATTTCCAGGATACCGAAGAAGACATTAAAAAATTAGTTCCGGAAGGGATCGTAGCCCAGGTACCCTATAAAGGAACCCTGAGCGAAGTATTTTATCAGATGACCGGCGGGTTACGTGCCGGAATGGGTTATTGCGGAACACCCAATCTGGCTTCTCTGAAAAAAGCGGAATTTGTACGGATCACATCTGCCGGCGTTATTGAAAACCACCCTCACGATGTAACCATAACACGTGAAGCACCCAATTATTCCCGCTAATCTTTCCTGTCATGAAAAAATGGGCTTACATAACACTCTGTCTTATTACCCTTACTTCTTGTCAGCATCTGAAACGCTGGTTTGGCAATGAACCGGAACGCATGGCCCAGATAGGCAAAAATGTTCTTTATAAAAAAGATGTGGAAGGGTTGCTGAAGGAAGCACATTCTGCCCGGGATTCACAGAACATGGTAACCCATTATATCGATCTCTGGGCTATCGACAACCTGCTCCTAAAAAAAGCGGAAGAAGAGCTCTCCAAAGAAGAAAAAGACGTGGAACAGGAACTGGCGGATTACCGAAAATCCCTGTTGGTTTTCCGGTACCAGAAGAAATACGTTGAAGAACGTATTGATACCCTCATAAACACCAATGAGATCCAGTCCTATTATTCAGAGAACAGCGAACTGTTCCTGTTGGATGAGCCACTGGTCAGGGCCAGGCTTATACGTATGCGATTGCATTCGCCTTACCTCCCTATGGTACGTAATATATACCGCTCCAATACGCTGGAAGATCTTGCTCAACTGGACCGGCTTTGTGAAAGTTCTGCCGAAATCTATACCAATTATGAAGGCAATTGGATATCAGCCGGGGAATTGGCACAAGATTTGCCCCTTGGAAGAGAAACGGTAATCCAGGCGCTCAAACCTGCCGGATACATAGACACCAGGGACAGCTTGTATGCGTACCTGGTTTCTGTAAGCGAGTTTGTTCCGGCGGGAAATCCCGCCCCTATGGAACATATCCGGGCAAATATACGCCAGATTATTATCAGAAAAAGAAAACAGCAATTGTTAAAAGACCTCGAAACCCGGGTGCTGAAAGAGGGTTGGAACAAACAAATAATAAAAATTTACGATAAGGATGAAGGTTAGAAAATCTGCAATAAGTATTTTGGTTCTTCTGTTAACCGCAGGTTCGGCTTTTGGACAAAAATACGGCAATGGCCTGGTGGATAAAGTTATTGCCCTGGTGGGAAATGAAATGATCCAGCTTTCCACTATAGAAGAAGAAGTACAGATGCAGATCATGCAAGGGGTAATCTCTGACAAAAACATCCGTTGTGAAATATTGGAAAACATGTTGGTTTCCAAGCTGATGCTAAGTCAGGCCCGTTTAGACAGCCTTACCGTGAACGAAGAATATGTAGAACTTGAACTGGAAAACAGGCTGCAGGACATTAAAACCCGTTTGGGTGGAGAAAAAGCGACCGAAGAATATTTTCACAAACCCATCTTCAGGCTTAAACAGGAATGGCGGGATTTGTTTCGTGAACAAAGCCTTACCCGGGATATGCAGTCTACCATTACCGAAAGCGTACCGCCTCTTACCCCAAAAGACATTGAAGATTTTTACGGGCAAACTCCAACGGACAGCCTTCCTATCATTCCCACTCAATACCAGCTGAGCCAGATAGTGCTTTATCCCCCTAAAGAGGAAGCCATCCTGATGGTTAAAGAACGCCTGTTGGAATTCAGGGAGAGAATCCTGAACGGAGAGCGTTTCAGCACTCTGGCTACGTTATATTCTCAGGATCCCTACTCGGCCCGCCGGGGAGGAGAACTGGGCATGGCTGCCAAACAGATGTACTGGCCTGCATTCGGGGACGCTGCCATTGTATTGAAAGAAGGACAGGTTTCTCAAATAGTGGAAACACCCGACGGTTATCACCTTATTCAATTAATCGAGCGCGAAGGCGATATGTTCAATGCACGTCATATCCTCCTGAAACCCGACGTTCTGAGCTCGGACAGGATTGCCAGCCTGAACCGGCTCGACAGCATAGGCAATGCAATAAAAACAGACAGCATCACTTTTGAAAGAGCGGCTGTCTTATACTCGGAAGACCCTCCTTCACGTTTGAACGGGGGACGTATGGCAGACGAGAATACCGGATCCATGCTTTTTGAAAAGGACCAGCTCAAAACCAGCGATTACAATGTTCTCAAGGATATGAAAGAAGGTGATATTTCCACCGCATTTGAAAGCAGGGACAATGAAGGCCGCGAAGGGAACGTAATTTATAAGATCATCCGGCTGGATAAAATCATTCCTTCCCACACAGCGAACCTGGAAGACGATTACAACGTCATACAGAATATGGCCGAAAACAAACAACGTATGGACGCCATTGAAACCTTTATTAAAGAAAAACAACAAACCACTTATATCCGTATAGATCCCCTGTTCAGGGATTGTATTTTCAAACGGGACGGTTGGATCAAGTAATGAAAAGACACCGGATTCTGCTGTTTCTCGTAACCATTGCGGGATGTATAACAGCCAGCCATCACCTTCTTGGACAATCCTCCGTACAGGAGCGGTCTGAAGATGACAAAGTGCACCTGATTAGTGCCAAGGTGGCTGAAATGTACGAATTGTTCGGGGTCAGCTACCGGAAAGTGACAGGTCCGGCCAGTTTTCTTCATAATGACACCTACATTCTTTGCGATACAGCCATCTGGAATACCGAACAAAACGTAATCCATGCCGTTGGCAATGTCCAGGTTATTCAGGAAGGAACCCGCTTAACGGGAGAAACCATACATTACCTGGGAGATCTTAACACGGCTGAAGTCCGCGGAAGGGTGGTTGAACTCATTGACAAGGACGAAAACCGTCTTCGCACACAATATCTGAACTTCAACACAAAAGACAGTATAGGTTATTTCTTCAACGGGGGAAGTATTGTAGATAACGAAGGAACGCTGCTGGAGAGCCGGCGGGGTTACTATTACTCCAAAGAAAAGCTGTTTTGCCTGTATGAGCACGTGGAAATGGGGACCGACACCCTTAAAATAAAAGCCGATTCCCTTTATTACCACACCGATCTGAACCTTGCCGAGTATTGGGGAAATGTGCAGGCATGGCACACCGACGGTTTTTTGACCTGTCACGAAGGAACGTACGAAAGGGAAAAGGAACTTTTTCATTTTCTGGACGATGTCTTTATCCAAACAGAGGAACAGGAGATCTATGCCGATGATGTTCATTACGACCGCCTGAAAAATTCCGGAACATTACTTAAAAACGTACAGGTTAGGGATACCACCCAGCAAATCCTGGTCCTTGGAGACTGTCTGGATTTCCGGCGTGAACCCGACTGGGTACAGGTAACGGAAAACCCTGTCTTTATTGCCTGTGAAACAGATCCGGAAACAAACCGTACGGATTCGCTATTTCTGGGTTCCGATACCCTCCGTGTTTTTACAACCACCATTGGCCAAATGGACTCCACAGACAGGAGCAGGGCTTTTGAACGCAGGGAAATACCCGTTCGTACAAAACCTTTATTGCCGGCAGATTCTCTGTCTGTTGCAGATACCATTACCACCGTTGACACGCTTGTCGCCTCTGAAACAGTTAAAAAACCGGAATCTGTTCCCGCAAAAAAAGATACGGTATCTGATCCCGAAAATGAACTGACCAAAAGAATGATTCTGTCAGACTCACTGGATATACAAATAAGTCTGATCAAAATAGACAGTTCGTTTCTTGCCGGCGTACGCCAGGAAGGAGACAGTTTATTCAATACCATGGAAGTGCACCTTTTCTATGGGTATAATAACGTCAAAGTCTATAGAAATGACCTGCAATCGGTTTGTGATTCCCTGGTTTTCAATAGTATAGATTCCGTATTAAGACAATACGGCAAGCCTGTTATATGGAATCAGGAGAGTCAGCTGAGTGCAGACAGTGTCTTTTTCCGTTTCAGCAGGGATTCCCTGTACCGTGTTGACTTTCTCTCGGCTTCGTTTCTGATCTCACAGGAGGAAGAAATATTTTTTCACCAGATAAAGGGAGATATGATGCAGGCCCATATCAGGGATAACGATATATTCCGTTTTGATGCCCTTAAAAACGTGAAAGCCCTTTTTTATATCCCGGAAGACAGTCTTATCACATCGCTTAATATTAAAGAATGTGAAGAAATGAATGTAATGCTGAAAGAAAGAAGGGCAGAACGCATTACATACAAAAAAT
Organism: Bacteroidales bacterium; assembly: GCA_035380845.1. Lineage (GTDB taxonomy): Bacteria > Bacteroidota > Bacteroidia > Bacteroidales > UBA932 > DMER64. Next base: position 29,104 of record DAOSXZ010000004.1, read on the forward strand.
CGGTAAAAAGTGATATGATTCCGCTTTTTGAACTGAAAAAGGAACAGGAACGTTTGGCCGATTTCAACTGGAGAGCTGCCGACAGGCCTATAGACAGGTACAGCATTACCCAAAGAAGCATCATTCCGTCGCCGCTTAAAACGGGAATTATTTATAAACCACCGCTTTTCCCTTACACCCTTAAGTATTTTCCAAGTGTACATGCCCTTCCGTCCACACTGCGTAGCGGTGTTACTATTGATGCAGTAAAAGAATTGAATAGAAGGGAAAGCGAAAACAGAATAAACCCGTTCCTGCCGTTGGAGTCTCTAATGGACAGTAAACCTGAAGAACCTCAGCCTTCCCGCATCAGGCAACGCATCCCGCCAAATCGCAGGAGAATCACCACTATTCTTGAACAAAAAAAATCAGAGATTCAGAAAGTTGAATAATTGCAAGACATCCTGCGCCTGATTGAGGTCCAGTTTGTTTTCTTTAATATAGTTTTTAACCAGATCTTTTTTATCGGGAAATAATTTATTGAAACTTCTTCTGCTGGCTATGTATAGCTTGTTTCCGTCATAGAGAAGTGCTTGGTGAGTCAGGGTATAAGGAATATCCCGTAAGCTTTTCAAATAAACAGTCTGGGCCGAGGATCCCGGGACATCATACATAGCTGATATGTCGGAAATTGATGATGTTGCGTCTGCCATTCCGTAAGCACCAATCTTTTGTGTTTGTTCAATATTCACGGATGAACGTATTCCAATAGCCTTTGAGCCCATGACTGACAGTAGTCTGATCCATGATTTATCATGACGTAAGTAAGTGTCCTTTCCTATTGAGAGAATTCGGGCGGCATCCTGATCTTTCATCACCAGCGTATCTCCTTCGGGAGAGATAAAATGAAGATGGGATCCTATAAGATACAAATTGATCATTCCTTCAGAAGTACTCCGGTCAGAAAACAAAATGGTCCCTTTCTGGAATTCGGGATACATATAGACCACATCATCCGGCAAAACAGTGTTCAGGTCTGAACCGATGGCGGCTTCCACAACTCCGCGTTGACGGGTTTGTGCAACGATTCCTGATGGAAACAATATCATTGTTGCTATCAGGGCAACAGCAATTTTTATTTTCATGATTTTATTCTTTACCAGGCGTATAAGGGTAACCCGCCCATTAATTCTTTTACGCGTTTCTTCACACGTTCTATTACGGTCTGGTCATCTACATGGGACAGCACTTCATCTATCAAATTTACAATGGATTCCATATCATGTTCCTTTAATCCGCGTGTGGTCACGGCGGGCGAACCTACCCGGATACCCGATGTTTTAAACGGGGAACGGGAATCAAACGGAACCATATTCTTATTTACCGTAATATCTGCTTTAACCAGGGTATTCTCAGCTTCTTTTCCCGTCAGATCCGGGAATTTGGAACGCAGATCTATCAACAACAGGTGATTGTCTGTGCCTCCGGATACAATAGCGTAATTTTTTTTGGTAAAAGCGGCACCCAGGGCCTGGGCATTTTTTTGTACCTGAATCTGATATTCCTTGAATTCAGGCTGCAGGGCTTCAAAGAAGGCTACAGCTTTTCCGGCAATTACATGTTCCAGGGGACCTCCCTGAACACCGGGAAAAACACTGGAATTGATCATGGCGGACATTTTTTTGATCACTCCTTTAGGGGTTGTTATTCCCCACGGATTCTCAAAATCCTTGCCTATCAAAACAATTCCTCCCCGGGGCCCACGCAAGGTTTTATGAGTAGTGGATGTTACTATATGAGCGTATTGTATAGGATTGTCCAGCAGACCGGCGGCTATCAGGCCGGCCGGGTGGGCCATATCTACCATAAATATTGCGCCTACCTTATCAGCAATCTCACGCATGCGTTTGTAATCCCATTCCCTGGAATAAGCAGATCCACCGCCAATGATCATTTTTGGCCGGTGTTCCAGGGCAAGCCGTTCCATATCATCGTAATCTATCAAACCGGTTTGGGGATTGAGTTGATAAGCTACCGGATTATACAGGATCCCGGAAAAATTTACTGGCGAACCATGCGTCAGGTGTCCTCCGTGCGCCAGATCAAGCCCCATGAACGTGTCTCCGGGTTTGAGACAAGCAAGGAATACGGCCATGTTTGCCTGTGCTCCCGAATGAGGTTGTACATTGGCATACTCGGCCCCGAACAATTCACAAATCCTGTCTATGCACAACTGTTCGGATTTGTCCACGACTTCGCATCCCCCGTAATACCTGGCTCCGGGGTAACCTTCGGCATATTTATTGGTTAGCACAGACCCCATGGCTTTTAAAACCTGGGGACTTACAAAATTTTCGGAAGCAATTAATTCAATCCCGTTAGACTGACGGTTTTCCTCCTTTCTGATAAGATCAAAAAGAGCTATGTCCTGTTTCATTTCAAAAAAATTTTAATCTGTAAAGATATAAAGAAACCCGGGTAGACCGGGTTTCTTCTCAACTCAAAATTCAAATTATTCTTCTCCCGTCACCTCAACTTTTACAGTAGCTGTGATGTCGCGGTATATTTTGACCAAGGCTTCGTGAATACCAACTTCTTTGAGGGCCTCTCCACCGGGGAACGAAATATTGCGTCTGTCTACATCCAATCCCTGTGCGGCAAGGGCTTCTGCTACCTGAATGTTATTTACAGAGCCAAAAACCTTTCCGTTGCTGCTTACTTTAGTGGCAATCTTAACCTGGACTTCGGCCAGTTTTGCTGCCAAAGCCTGGGCTTCTTCACGGATTTTGGCTTCTTTGTGAGCCCGTTGACGCATGTTTTCTTCGTGCATTTTTTTGGCAGAAGGTGTAGCCATCACTGCCATTCCCTGGGGTATAAGATAATTGGTGGCATACCCGTTACGGACATTAACGACATCGTCCTTATGTCCCAGATTGTTCACATCTTGCTTTAAAATTATTTCCATGACCTTCTTTCCTCCTTATTTTAGTAAATCGGTAACGTAGGGCAGTAAAGCCAGATGAC
>DAOSXZ010000005.1:0-31584 GCA_035380845.1 Bacteroidales bacterium
AGGCTTGCAAATGTAAACAAAATATTTTAAAAAACAATTTCGTACTTTTGCCGCAGTACGAAACAGAAATATGATACTTTTTCACAATCACAATACCGCAATTAAGTTATGCAACAGACGTGCCATAAAAAGGTGGATTTCCGCAGTTTTAAACAATTACGAAAGAATACCGGCGGATATAAATATAATATTTTGTGATTCGCAGTATTTGCTCGAAATGAACAAAAAATTCCTGAATCATGATTATTATACAGATGTGATAACTTTCCCTTATTCGGAACCGGACAATAAAGAAATTTCAGGTGACATATTCATAGATGTTGAAACCGTTAAGAGCAATGCCGTAAAATTTAAACAGTCATTTGAGGATGAAAAACTACGTGTGATTATTCATGGAATATTACATCTGGCAGGAGAAAACGATATAACAAAAGAACAAAAAGAAAAAATGCGCAAGGCAGAAGACCGGGCATTACAAATTTTAGCAAGGACCCAAAACAATGAAATTTCATTATGACATCATAGTAGTTGGAGCCGGACATGCCGGATGTGAAGCAGCATACGTTGCGGCAAAACTCGGGTCAAAAACACTCCTGATAACGATGGATATGACAAAAATGGCCCACATGTCCTGTAATCCGGCTATGGGTGGAATAGCAAAGGGACAGATAATCAGGGAAATAGACGCTTTGGGTGGTGCTATAGGATTGATTACGGACAGAAGCACAATACAATTCAGAATGCTTAACCGCTCAAAAGGACCGGCTATGTGGAGTCCACGAGCGCAATGCGACAGAATGCAATTTTCTGCAGAGTGGAGGAGTGTGTTGGAAAATACACCCGGATTATACATATGGCAGGACCAGGTGGTAGAATTGCTTTTTGATAAAGAGCGGGTTAGTGGAATAAAAACAGAGTTTGGACAGGAGTTTTACGCAGGTGCGGTTATACTTACAAACGGAACATTTTTAAACGGTGAAATTTTTATAGGATGGAAATCAACACCTGCAGGAAGAATGGGAGAACCACCGGCCATTGGTTTAAGTAAGCAGTTGAAAGAAAAGGGGATAGAAGTAGACCGAATGAAAACAGGAACACCCCCAAGAATAGACGGCAGGACAGTCGATTTTTCCAAACTAGACCTACAACCAGGAGATGAAACACCTAAAAAATTCACTTTTCTGGAAGAAGCCTCTGCCATTCAAAAATCAGGAACCCAGAAAAATTGTTACATAATATATACGAATTCCGCTGTACATGAAAAACTGAAAGAAGGGTTTCAGGATTCGCCCCTGTTTGCTGGCAGAATTGGAGGAAAAGGACCCCGGTATTGCCCAAGTATAGAAGACAAATTAAAAACGTTTGCAGAAAAGGAACAACATCCGTTATTTCTGGAGCCTGAAGGTTGGAATACACATGAATATTATTTACAGGGGTTTTCCTCTTCGCTTCCCATAGACATTCAATATCAGGCATTTAGAAGAATTAAGGGGTTTGAAAACGCTGTTTTTTACAGACCTGCTTACGCAATTGAATACGATTACTTTCCTCCTACGCAATTATTCCATTCTCTGGAAGTAAAAAACATACCCAATTTGTATTTTGCCGGACAAATCAACGGAACAACCGGCTATGAAGAAGCCGCAGCCCAGGGAATCATGGCCGGTATAAATGCTCATAGAAAGCTTAACGGGATGGAACCTGTTATTTTAAAACGGGATCAAGCATATATAGGAGTACTAATAGATGATCTTATAACAAAAGGCGTAGACGAACCTTACCGCATGTTTACATCAAGAGCGGAACACCGTATTCTGTTACGGCAAGATAATGCAGATGAAAGATTAACGCCACTGGGATATGAAGTAGGGTTGGCGGACAAGTCAAGATACGATCATTTAAAGCAAAAAATTTCTAAGAGAGACGCGCTTTTTAAATGGCTTGAAGAAAACTCACTGGACCCCGAAAGAGCAAATCAAATTTTAGAAAAGGCGAAAACATCTACTGTGTCTGCAAAAAAGAGATTTGCCGATTTGCTAAGTCGTCCACAAATTTCATGGGGGAACATTATGCCATTTGTTCCACGTGGAACACTATATGGGTCGGGCGTCTCTTCTGAAGAAATTTATGAGTCCGTTGAAATTGCCATAAAGTATAAAGGGTATATAGAAAGAGAGACTGCGTTTGCCCAAAAAATTCTTAGACTGGATGCGGTTTCAATTCCGGAAAAATTCGACTACAGTGCCATGAATTCTTTATCAATGGAGTCCAGACAAAAACTACAGAGGATAAAACCTAAAACAATAGGTCAGGCGTCAAGGATTCCGGGGGTGTCACCGGCAGATATTTCTGTATTACTGCTGTATCTGGGGCGCTAATAAGATATAACACGCATTTAATGAATAGAATAACGTGTTTTATTTAAATTAAGAATGCACTATTCTTCTTTAAATCGTTAACGAACGACTAAAAAAAAGTACTACTTTTGTAAATTTATATACATAAAATTTACCCGTCTATTGTGAAAAGATTCCTATTGTGGTTGACGCTTTCAATGATGTTTTTACAGGTCCTTGCTCAACAGCAGATGGTACAGACTGTAAAAGGCCGTGTAGTGGACGAAGTTTCCGGGCAATCCCTGGTTGGAGTTGCCGTAGTTGTCAATAATAGCGGTTACTTAACTACATATAGTGATATTGACGGGTATTACAACATCGGGAACGTTCCTGTTGGAAGAATAACAGTTCTTTTTTCCAGTATTGGAATGGAAACCATATACATGGAAAATATTGCCCTGAATTCAGGAAAGGAGTTGGTTCTGAATGTAAAAATGAGGGAAGATGTACTGACTGTAGAGGAATTGGTGATTACCGCAGAAAGGGATAAATTACGTCCTGTAAATGAAATGGCATCTGTTTCCGGAAGAACATTTTCTGTTGCAGATGCGGAAAGGTATGCGGGTGCCATGAGCGATATTTCAAGAATGGCGCAAAATTTTGCCGGAGTGGGCACTCCAAACGATTCCAGTAACGATATAGTGGTGAGGGGAAATTCTCCTTTTGGTTTATTATGGCGCATGGAAGGAGTAGATATTTACAACCCAAACCATTTTGCAGATGGCGGAGCTACCGGGGGAGCAATAAGCATGCTGAATGTCAACACGTTGTCCAACTCGGATTTTTACACAAGTGCTTTTCCTGCCGAGTACACCAATGCCTACTCGGGTGTATTTGACATTCATTTACGTGAAGGAAATTACGATGTCCATGAATTTACCGGGCAACTGGGAATCAATGGCCTGGAATTTGGAGTTGAAGGACCTATTTCTAGAAAACTAAAAGCTTCATACCTGGCATCATATAGGTATTCTTTTCTGGACGCACTGGCTTATCTGGGTTTTGAGTTTGGAACGGGATCAGCGGTTCCCAGATACCAGGACTTCACTGCGAAGGTAAATATTCCCACACCCAAAAGCGGTACCTTTTCGCTCTTTGCAATCGGGGGACTGGGGAAAGTTAGTATTGTAAACGGGGAGTCTGATTTCTATAATTATGCCGATGATATTGCCACACAATCAGGAATGGGTGTGGTGGGGCTTCAGTATCATAAAACACTGGGACACAATCAGTCAATACAAATTTCATTATCCAGCTCCCTTTCTTCTTTCTCTGCACAGATTGATTCATTGAATCCCGAGTCGCTGCAAAAGGAACGGAATCAGGATGCTTTGTTGATGCGGGAATTTCAAAGTATACAGGCTGTTCACAATGCAAAACTGGGGAGCCGCATCTCCCTGAGATCGGGTATAACAGGGAAACGTCTGGCCTATAATTTTATATCCAATGATTATTCTAAGACAACTTACCCAAAAGATGTAAACGAGGTCGGATCTACTTTTCAAATACAAGGATTCTCTGAAGTTTCTTACAGGGCTACTGCAAAATTGACGTTGGATGCAGGAGTAAATGCACAATTCCTGGTACTTAACCAAACCTGGAATATAGATCCCAGGGTAGGCGTTTCCTGGAAATTTAAAGACAAACATGAACTGACTTTTGGATACGGATTACACAGTCAATACCAGGGCCTGGAAATTTATATGACCAAACTATTTTCGCAGGCAGTAGACAGCAAGATATATCCTAATAAATATTTGGACATGACCCGTGCCCATCACCTGGTTTTGGGTTACCAATGGCGCCTGGCACCCGCAACGCGCTTGAAAGCAGAAGTCTATTATCAATACCTCTATAACATACCGGTAGATCTTTATGAACCTTATTATTCCGTAATCAACCTGGGAGGTATGCAATTTGATAAGTACGGACGGGTTTACGTAAGCGATGGTACCGGATATAATTACGGACTGGAACTTACCCTGGAGCGTTTTCTTTCAGAAGGTTGGTATTATATGGTTACCGCCTCTCTCTTTGAAAGTAAATTCAGAAGTATTGACAACATCCTGAGAAACACCAGATATAATGGCAATTTTGTTTCTAATTTGTTGATAGGCAAAGAGTTTGAGATTACAAAAAAACCCTCGGCAAAAAATATATGGTCTTTTGGGGGTGATATTAAATTTGCACTGGCGGGAGGGCAACGATATATTCCCGTAGATCTGGAAGCTTCCAGGGCAAGTGGGGCAACGGTTTATATTTATGAAGAGGCCTATGTTCCGCAGCACCCGTTATACATGCGTGGAGATTTAAAAGCCTGGGCCAAAATTCAACAAAGAAATATTACACATGAAATAGGTGTGGAAATCCGCAATTTTACAAATCGTAAAAATGTGTATTCTTACCAATACGATGTGAAACTGGAAGACATGAAAACAACGTACCAGACGGGGTTGCTTCCGCTGGGTTATTATAGAATAACTTTCTGACAATCAGTCTAAAGGGAGGTAGAAAATACTTTTTTCCGGTTCAAATCCCGGTACGCGTTCCTTAAACATTCCCCATGCTTTTGTATAGGAAAAAGCCCCGGGGTCATCCGGGCTTAAAAAAAGTTTACAGTGTGTCTGCCCGTCTTCAGGGTAACAGAACCAGGGAATACTGACAAATCCTTTTCTGAATAAACATTCATCCAGAGCAAACTTAAACATAGACGATGACCAAAGGAAGACAAAGTCCAGATGATTGGCGTCTTCAACGTATTGGTGGTAAATAAGTTCCGGTTGGATTTCCTGAAAATCCGGCACAGCCAGTTGACGGGATAAGGCAGCAGGTATACGCACCGGCGTTATGAACCCTCTTTTGTGATAAAAACGTTGTAATTCAGAGGTGGCAGGATAAAGAAGACAGAACGAGCTATCCCTGACAGCCCTGGCCAGCAAACGAGACCCGAATCCTTTTCCCTGCCGGCAGGGATGTGTTGCTAATCCATAGATATAAAAACCTTGTAAAAGGATCTGTCCTTTCTTTAGGAGGGATAAGGGAAAGCAGGTAAGAAAAGACCTGCCCCGTTCATCATAAAGTACGGTACCCAGTTTCAGGCAATGGTCTACGACAAAGTCCGCATAGGAAAGCGGATCTTTAAAAGCAGCACTCCAGATTTCCCGGAGTGCTGTCTTGTCCTGCTCATTTGCCTTTCGAATCACTGTAGATGTCGGCTATGATTTTTTCGTAATACTTATTCAGTTGCGCTCTGCGTAATTTGAGGGTTTGTGAAAGCAGCCCGTTGGCCGTATTCCATTCATCATCCACCAGGCGTAAAAATTTAATCTGTTCGTGAGGGGCAAGGGTTTTGTTGATGCGTTCAATCTCTTTGCGTATCAATTCGTTTACCTCCTTTGTTTTGTATAGATTGTCCAGATCCTGGAATACCATTTGGTGGTGTGCTGCCCAGTCCTGTATCAATACAGCGTTGGGAATAATAATGGCAGAAGCTACTTTTTGGTTGCTTCCAATGACCAGTGAGCTTTCAATATAAGGAGATTCATTTAGTTTGTTTTCAACAAGTTGTGGGGCGACGTATTTCCCGTTTGAAAGCTTGAAAATTTCTTTTTTACGGTCAGTGATACGGAGAAAAAGACCATCAACCATTTTTCCTACATCACCGGTATGGAACCAACCTTCACTGTCTATGGCTTCTTTCGTTGCTTGTGGGTTTTTATAATATCCCATCATTATATGAGGTCCGCGGGTAAGGATTTCACCGTCAGGAGCAAATTTAACTTCAGTACCTTCCATGACCTTTCCCACCGTTCCGATTTTCCGTATTTTGCCTTTGGGATTGTTTACGGCAATCACCGGTGCAGTTTCTGTCATGCCATATCCTTCGTAAATATACATTTTTGCAGCGGAGAAAAGACGAATAATACACGCTCTTATAGAAGATCCGCCTGTAACGATCAGCATTTCGTGACCACCCAGATTGGCCCTCCATTTGCTGTATACCAGTTTGTCAAACAATTTGTTTAAGGTTACACGCCAAAAAGTAAGGTTTTCGTAATCGAAAGTATTTCCGAAATTCCACGCCCATCTGTAAATGATGCGTTTAATACCCGTAAGGCTTTTTCCGGCATCTTCCAGTTTTTTGTACATCATTTCCACAACACGGGGAACGGCACAAAATCCGTCTGCCTGAATGTCTTTCAAATCACGGGCAATGGTTCCCATGCTTTCTGCATAGTAAATGCTGATCCCCAAAGACTGGAATTCATAATTCATTGTTCTTTCGTAAATATGGCATAAAGGCAGAAAACTCAGGTAACGGTGAGAAGCGTTCATTACCTGCTGCGCGGCATGTCCCAGGAAGTTAAAAACAATACTACTATGTGCGTGCATCACACCCTTGGGTGTTCCGGTTGTACCCGATGTATAAATGATGGTAAGCAAAGTGTCCGGTGTAATGGTCTTCTTGTTTTTTTCGATTACAGGTTCCCATTTTTCTTTGTTTTTTTCTCCCGCTAAACGGATCTCGTTCAGGTTCCTGACGTTTTCCACTTCATCTATGGTAAAAACCATGGGAGGATTGTCCAGTTTGGCAATGACCGGAGCCAAATGTTTATGTAAAGAGGCTGTCCCGATTATGATGACTTTAGCGTCTGAATGGGGTATGATATACAGGTAATCGTCTTCACTCAAAGTGGTATATACGGGAACATGTACCAAACCGGAAAGGGCGGTCCCCATATCTGTGAAATTCCATTCGGGACGGTTGTTCATAACCGTTATGACTTTATCCCCGGGTTTCAGACCCAATTCCAGAAATCCATAAGAATAATAGTGAGATATTTCAGAATACTCCTTTGAACTGTATTTTTTCCAGGAACCATTCACTTTTCCGGCCAGAATGTCTTCTTTCGGGTAATTTTCCTGTAAGCGTTCCAGCAGGTCGAACAGCCTGGTTATTTTTATTTCATCATTCATAATAGTGTGTTTTTCAAATCGTTAACAAAAGCGTCTATGTGAGATTTCCGGGTGTTGAATGAACACATCCAGCGGACTTCCCCGGTTGCCTCGTCCCAAGTGTAAAAAAAGTGTTTCCCGGCCAATTTTTCACGGGCCTTTTTGGGAATAATGGCAAAAACCGCGTTGCTCTGCACCTTTTGAGTAATGGTGACCCCGGGAACGTCTCTTGTTTCAATGGCCAGGTACTGTGCCATAGCATTAGCAGAGCGGGCATTGTCAAGCCACAGGTCATTTTCAAGATATGCCAGGTATTGTGCTGCAACGTAGCGGCCCTTTGAAAATAACTGCATGGATTGTTTTCTTATGTACAAGAAGTTTTGGGCCTGTTCCGGATGAAAAAACACAACCGCTTCTCCCATTAACATTCCGTTTTTTGTACCTCCAAAAGAAAGTGCGTCCACGCCCGCTTCCACAGATATACTATCCAAGGGAAGATCAAGAAATGCAGCTGCGTTGGCCAGTCTGGAACCGTCCATATGCAGGTACATTTGGTAATTGTGCGCCAAATCTGCAAGGGCCTTAATTTCTTCCGGGGTATAAACAGTTCCCAGTTCTGTGGTTTGTGAGATGGAAATGACCTTAGGCTGCGAATGGTGCTGAAAACCAAAGCCTTGCAGGTGTGGAATCACAAGATCCGGAGTCAGTTTCCCGTCTTTGGTTTCTACCGGTATAAGTTTACATCCAGTAAAGCGTTCAGGAGCACCGCATTCATCCTGGTAAATATGTGCCGTACGTGCACATATCACTGCATGATATGGTTGAGTCAATGCCTGAAGACAAAGGACATTTGCCCCTGTCCCGTTAAAGACAAAAAATACACGGGCTTCCTTGCCAAAAAAACTTTGGAAAAGGGAGCAGGCCCTTTCAGAATATTCGTCTTCTCCGTAAGAGAGCTGATAATCATCGTTTGCTTCCTCCAGCGCCTTAAGCACAATGGGATGCACTCCGGAGTGATTATCGCTTCCGAAGCTGGTTTTCATTTATGCGATCTGCTTCCCGTATGCAGCGGCGTCTAGCAAATCATCCACGTCACCGGGGTTCGTCATTTTGATTTTTACCATCCAGCCTTCACCGTAAGGATCTTTATTGACTAACTGGGGTTCTCCTTCCAGCACATCGTTGACTTCCTCAATGGTTCCGGATACAGGCATAAAGGCATCGGCAACAGTTTTAACCGCTTCTATGGCACCAAAGACTTTGTCCTTGTCCAACGTTTCCCCCATAGTCTGTATATCTACAAAAACTATGTCGCCTAATTGAGACTGAGCATGTTCGGTAATACCTACAATTGCCAGATCTCCTTCAATTTTTACCCACTCGTGTTCTTTAGTGTACTTAAGGTTTTCCGGAATATTCATTGTGATAAAATGATTAATGGTTAATGATGCAAATATAGTTATTAAAAAATTATAGAATCTTAAGAGAAAGTCTGATCAATTCCTCCAGGCTGTACGCCGGATTTTCTTTTTGCAGCCTGGAAAGTACTTTTTCAACGGCAGAACGTTGAAATCCCAACTGTTGCAGGGCTGCAGCAGCTTCTGCTCCGGTTTCGGATACCGGATGTGAGGTGCCTCCGGAAGGAGAAGACTCCAGGCCCACTTTCATCATTTTGTCTTTAAGTTCAATGATCATCCTTTCTGCTGTTTTGGTACCAATGCCTTTGATGCTTTTTATTCTTACCACATCAGAAGTGATCAGGGCGTCCCGGATCTCCTGGTTGCTCATGGCAGAAAGGATCATCCGGGCTGTATTGGGTCCCACGCCGGAAACACTTATTAAAAGACGGAAAATTTCCCGTTCATCCCGGGTGGCAAAACCGTACAGCAGATGGGCATCTTCTTTGACCAGCAAATGCAGCCACAAATGAATGTCTTTTTGGGTGTGTATGGCAGAATAAGTTTGCAACGAAATCATTATGTGGTAACCGATACCCGAAGTCTCTATAACTGCCTGGGTTGGATCTGCATACGCAATGGATCCCTTTATATATTCGTACATTTTAACGGGGTTTTATACACATGCAAATATACATTTATTATCTTTGAAGTATGAATATATCACAAATCAGGGATCAGTTTCCGGCCCTGCAACAGAAAGTGTACGGAAAGCCTCTTGTTTACCTGGATAACAGCGCCACAACCCAGAAACCAGAGCAAGTGCTGCAAGTGCTCCGGGAAATGAATGCAGGCATTAACGGCAACATTCACCGGGCAGTTCATTACTTGAGTGTAGAATGTACAGAGCGTTACGATAAGGCACGAAAAACCATCCGGGATTTTATAAATGCTGCTTCTGAAAACGAGGTGATTTTTACATCAGGGACCACCGCTTCGCTGAATTTACTGGCGTTTTCTTTCGGTCAAACCTATGTGCGTCCCGGAGACCGCATCATCATCACCCGGACCGAGCATCATTCCAACATCGTCCCCTGGCAAATGATGTGTCAACGTGCGGGTGCATTGCTGGAAGTCTGGGAGATGGACCAGACCGGAGCCCTGGATCCCAAAAAGCTGGAACAAATTCTGGACAAACCCGGGGATCCTCCAAAATTGTTAGCAATAACACACATTTCCAACGTGCTTGGTATTGTGAATCCCCTTGCCGAGATCATTCGCATAGCCCATTTTTACCAGGTTCCTGTAGTTGTGGATGGAGCACAGGGGATTGTGCATCAAAAAGTGGATGTTCAGAAATTGGATGCAGATTTTTATGTCTTTTCCGGGCATAAACTTTATGGACCTACAGGTACAGGAATTTTGTATGGTAAGGAAAAATTCCTGGAAGAAATGGTTCCTTGGCAGGGCGGAGGAGATATGATAGAGAGTGTATCTCTGGAAAAAGGAACCACCTATGCCAAACTGCCCCTGAAATTTGAAGCCGGCACTGCCAACTTCACAGGAGTGGCCGGACTGGGAGCTGCTGTGGAATTTGTACAGAGTCTGGACAATGGCACCATAGAGGAACACGAGAAAACCATTACGGAAAAAGCCATAAAATTATTACAGGAAATTGATGGATGCACCCTATACGGGATACCGGGTACGTATTATGGCCAGGTTTATGATAAAATTCCCGTGTTTTCCATGTCCATTGAAGGAGCCCACCCTTCCGACATTGCCATGATGCTGGATAAAATGGGCATTGCCGCCCGTTCCGGGATGTTATGTGCCGAGCCTTTGCTGGCCCGGTTGAACCTGACTTCTGTCCTGCGCGCTTCATTTGCCTTGTACAACACCATGGAAGAATTGGAATTTTTTGTGGATTCATTGAAAAAAGTACTGAAGATACTTCGTTAAAGACCATTTTTATGACCATACCGGAAAAACAACAAAAGATTGTGGAAGAATTTTCCTTTTTGGAAGATTGGATGGATAAATACGAATACCTGATAGAACTGGGAAAAAACCTGCCCCCGCTGGAAGAGGGATCAAAACAAGAAAAGAATCTCATAAAAGGATGTCAGTCAAGGGTTTGGCTAGACGTTTCCAGGGAAGACGGAAAACTCTATTTTAAAGCAGACAGCGATGCCCTGATCACCAAAGGAATTATATCCCTGCTCGTTCACGTTTTTTCCGGTCATACGCCGGTAGAAATCCTGGAGTCCAATATGGATTTTATAGAAAAAATCGGCCTTAAGGACCACTTGTCACCCACAAGAGCTAACGGTTTATTGTCCATGATACAACAGATACGGATGTATGCATTTGTAGCAAATACAGAAAAACCTTCTTGAATGGAACTGGAAAACAACATCAGGCTGGCTTTAAAGCAGGTTTTTGACCCCGAAATACCTGCCAATATTGTAGATCTTGGTCTGATCTATGAAATAGCCATAGGGGAAGAAACAGCGGAAGGATTTCCCGTGACGGTTACAATGACCCTGACGGCGCCAAATTGTCCTTTGGCCGATGAAGTTGTGGAAGATGCGCGTATTGCCGTAAACCAGGTTCCGGGTGTCTCGCAGGCAAGCATAATCCTCACTTTTGATCCTCCGTGGGACCCTTCCCGCATGAGTGAAGAAGCCCTTTTGGATACCGGTCTATACGGCATGTTTTAAAGCAGGTATCTATGCACACAGCGTATCTTCTTCTTGGGGGCAACATGGAAAACAGAGAAAAGATGTTGCAGCAGGCCCTGGATTCCTTGCAAGAATTGGGGCGGATCACTTCTGTTTCCATACAAAAAGAAACAGAACCCTGGGGATTTGAAACGCCTGTAAACGATTTTCTGAACCAGGCTGTTTGCCTGGAAACGGAATTAAGTCCGGAAGAGTTAATGGAAAAGTGCCTGGATATTGAAAAAAAGTTGGGCAGGGTTCGTAACAAAACGTCTTACGAATCAAGGCTTATAGACATTGATATTTTGCTATACGACAGGGTAAAAATGAATACAAAAAACCTTGTGCTGCCGCATCCCCGTTTAAAAGAAAGGCCTTTTGCCATAGAATTGCTGAAAGAGATTCTTCCAAAAAACCTATCTTTGGAGGATTTTTACTAAAAGATTTATGACACAGGAAGACTTATTCAAAAACATTATTGCACACGCCAAAGAGTACGGATTCATATTTCCATCAAGTGATATTTATGACGGATTGGGAGCTGTTTACGATTACGGACAGAACGGCGTTGAATTGAAAAATAACATAAAACAATATTGGTGGGATTCGCTGGTAAGGCTGTATGACAACATAACGGGGCTGGATTCTGCCGTTTTCATGCACCCGAAAGTATGGGAAGCCAGCGGCCATGTGTCTGCCTTTAATGACCCGTTGATTGACAATAAGGATTCCAAAAAAAGATACAGGGCAGATGTGCTTTTGGAAGATTACCTGTCCAAACTGGAGGAAAAAATCAACAAAGAAGTTGTCAAAGGGCAAAAACGTTTTGGAGATGCTTTTGACCAAAAACAGTTTCTGGCGACCAATCCCAATGTGTTGCGGGAACAGGCTAAAATTGACGCGGTTCGGGAGAAAATGATCAAAGCGCTGAATGACAACGATCTGGAAGGCCTTCGTCAGCTGATAGTGGATTGCGGAATTGCGTGCCCCGTTTCCGGTTCAAAAAACTGGACGGAAGTCAGGAAATTCAATCTTATGTTCAGCACCAAGCTGGGAAGTACGGAAGACGGGGCTTCACAGATATACCTTCGTCCGGAAACGGCACAGGGGATTTTTGTGAATTTTCTGAATGTCCAGAAAAGCGGACGTATGAAGATTCCGTTTGGAATTGCACAAATAGGAAAGGCTTTCAGGAATGAGATCGTTGCCAGGCAGTTTATTTTCAGGATGCGGGAATTCGAGCAAATGGAACTGCAGTTTTTTGTGAAGCCGGGTGAGGAAATGAAGTGGTACAAGCACTGGAAAGAAGTGCGTTTACGCTGGCATTTGTCTTTGGGCCTGGGGGAGGAATACTACCGTTATCACGATCACGACAAACTGGCCCATTATGCCAATGCCGCCTGTGATATTGAATTTCAATTTCCATTTGGTTTCAAAGAATTGGAGGGAATTCATTCCAGGACCGATTTTGACCTGTCGCGTCATGAAGAATATTCGGGCAGAAAACTGCGGTATTTTGATCCGGAAACAAACGAAAGTTATATCCCCTATGTAGTGGAAACTTCCATAGGACTGGATCGTACCTTCCTGTCTGTCTTGTCCGCATCTTACAGGGAAGAAACGCTGGAAGACGGAGAAACCCGCGTGGTTTTAAGAATTCCCCCCTTTCTGGCTCCGGTAAAACTAGCGGTATTTCCTCTGATTAAAAAAGACGGATTGCCGGACGTGGCACACGAAATCTTAAAAACCCTGCGCCTGGAACACCATTGCCTGTACGATGAAAAAGACAGTATAGGAAAACGTTACCGCAGGATGGATGCCATTGGAACACCTTATTGCATAACCGTTGATCATCAAACACTTGAAGACAGAACAGTTACCTTAAGGGACAGGGATACCATGCTCCAGGAGCGTATACCCATAGACAGTCTTTCGGGAAAACTGGATAACAAACTGAATAGTAAATATTGGCTGGAAAAACTCGTATAAAACAAAAAGGCCGGAAAATTTTCTGGATTTGCTTCTTTGTAGTATACCTTGGAGTATGTACTTATTTCCTGTTTTCAACAGGAGATGCCCTGCCGCAGTTTAAGAAAAACGGGTTATTTGTCTCTCTGGCGTCCTTCCTGGGAGTGCAACCGGATAAGGTATTGCATGCGCTGTTGTTTATTCCAATTGTACCTCTTGCCTGGGCAGCCGTAAGCCCCGGATGGATAGTCACTAAAATATTGATTTTGTGGTCGGGTTTTATTTTTGGCGTGATTACAGAAATTATTCAATATTACCTTCCCTACCGTACCGGGGATATCACAGATGTAGCAGCCGACATTGTTGGAAGTGTACTGGGAATCCCCTTTTTGATCTTCTATTATTGGAAAGATAAAAAAACGAATTCATTATGAACGATTTGGTATTGTCCGGGTTGCTGAACCTGTTCGCTCTTTTTGGAGCGGTGGCGGGGATAGACAAAGAAAAATCCGAAAAACTCATAAAAGCGTATCTCAATCAGCATTTTGGAATACGTCGCCAGGAAACATACCTGGGATTGTACAGGGATCTGGGGGAATTGTACCGGATGTCCCCGGATCTGGATAAGGATAAGATCATAGAGTCCGTTTGCGAGGGATTGAGAAAAAACATAGAAGCCAAAGAACAGTCGTTGCTTTTATTGCGTTTCATGGAATTTGCCGGTATTAACCGGGAAGGATTTCTTGCTCATGAAGATTTGTTCAAAAAAGTTGGCGCCCAATTCAATGTAAATCAGGAAGTTTTTACTCATTTCAAAGCCTTTGTGCTGAACCAGGAAACAGAGAAAGTGCTTTCTTTTGCTCCGGAAGGATGGAACGGCATTTTACAGGTCATTGATCTGCCAGGAGCCAATGTCATGGCTTTTACATACCGTGGAACGGATCCCGTTATGATGAACGATGTTCCCGTTCTGGCCGGCACATTTCAATTGTGGCAACAAAGCGGGGTAATGAAAGGGAAGCAAGGCATTCCCTTGTATTACAGCAATATAAAAACCCTGTTTGACAAAAAAGGAGAAAAGCATGTTCCCATAGAACTTTCCGGCAGAGACATCAATTTTCGTTTTCCCGGAAGTGACAACGGGATGCATAATTTCAGCTTTAACCTGCACTCGGGACAACTGGTGGCCATTATGGGGGGCAGCGGAGTGGGAAAATCCACTTTGCTGGGATTGCTTAACGGCAATATAAAACCACAGGAAGGACAAATCCTGCTGAACGGACATTCCATTGATAATGCACAGGTGCAAAAGCTTATAGGGTTTGTACCTCAGGACGATCTGCTGATAGAAGAGCTGACTGTATACAAAAACCTTTGGTATACGGCAAAATTATGCTTTGACGGGATGTCTGCGGAAGAAATGGATAAACGGGTAATGGATGTGTTGACAGACCTGGGCCTGGCAGGTGCGAAAGATCTTAAGGTGGGTTCCCCCCTGAACAAGACAATCAGCGGAGGACAGAGGAAAAGGCTCAACATTGCTCTGGAGTTGATCAGGGAGCCGGTGGTGCTGTTCCTGGACGAGCCCACATCGGGACTCAGTTCTTCAGACTCGGAAAAGGTGATTAACCTGCTCAAGGAACAAACGTTCAAAGGACGGTTGGTGGTGGTCAATATCCACCAGCCCTCCTCGGATATTTACAAATTATTTGACAAGCTATGGCTTTTGGATAAAGGAGGATATCCCGTATACGACGGGAATCCCATAGAAGCCATAACCTATTTCAAAAATACCGCACATTATGCCGATGCGGATACCAGCATGTGTTCTGCCTGCGGGAACGTTAACCCGGAAATAGTTCTAAACATATTGGATTCCAAAGCATTGGATGATACGGGAAAATTAACGGATACACGTCGTATCAGTCCACAGGAATGGCACAATAAATACCTGGAAACAAGGTCGGAAGTAGAAACTCCAATAAAAAGCGAAGTCCCACGGACAAGACAGAAAAAACCGTCTGCATGGAAGCAGTTCCGCATATTTCTACAACGCAACATACGTACAAAACTGGCTAATACCCAATATTTGCTGATATCGCTGCTGGAAGCTCCCTTGCTGGCCGTGGTTGTTGCCATGTTAACCAGGTATGCACCCGAGACAGGGTACACATTGATGGACAACAAAAACCTGGTATCCTACTTTTTTATGGCAATCATTGTGGCCATATTCATGGGCATGAGCGTAAGTGCCGAGGAGATTTTCAAAGACCGTTCGTTGCTCAAAAGGGAACGTTTCCTGAAATTGAGCCACAGCGGGTATATCTGGTCCAAGATCATCTACCTTACCGGGTTGTCGCTTGTACAGACCCTGTTGTTCATCCTGGCAGGAAATGCAATTATGGGCATACACGGTATGCTGGGCATTTGGTGGATTGTTCTTTTTGCGTCTGCATTGGTGGCAAATCTTACCGGACTGGTGCTTTCCCAGTCCCTCAGTTCCATTGTGGCAATTTATATAACTATTCCGCTTTTATTGATACCCCAGATCCTGTTGTGTGGTCTCGTAGTCAAATTTGACGATCTGAATCCCAGAAGCAAAACCGGAAATGTTCCCGTTATAGGAGAAGTGATTCCTTCCAGGTGGGCATTCGAGGCCCTGGCTGTCAGTTCTTTTGAGTATAACAACTACATGAAACATTTCTTTGACGATGAAAAGGAAAAGTTTCGTGCACAATATTACCGGATAGGATTCCTGGAAGAATTGCAAAGTCAGAAAGAAACGGCACAGGCAGAATACCTGAAAGAAGGGGCTCCTGAAAAAGAGCGATTGGAAATCATTAAAACAGGGTTGCCCCAATTGGCACGGATTACAGAGCAGGATCCCTTGCAGATAGAGGGATCTGCCTGGTCGGAAGCTATTTACAAAGATCTGGACGTATATTTTTCCGATGCCGGTAAAGTACTTTCAAAAAGATCATTGCATTACACCAGGGAAATTGACAGGACCAACATGCGAATGATTCAGGAGATAGGGAAAGACGGATTGTTATCCCTGAAAAAGAATAGCCACAATCTGTTTTTGCAGGATTTGGTTCTGAACACATCTTCTTCAAAAATGTTCCGCATTGTGGATAACACAATCGTGCCCAAAGTGGGACAGATCTACTTGGAACCGGCTACAAATAATGGAAGAGCTCCTTTTTACAGTCACGAAAAAATCCTGGGTAAATTAAAAATACCCACCTTGTGGTACAACCTGGGGGTGTTGGGAATTATGGCTGTACTGACAGCCCTGGCGTTATTTTTCAGGATTCCGGCAAGGTTTATGGGAAAGAAAGGTGAATAATAACGTGTTTTTTTTACATTTGTATAATATTCCAAGCTTATTTACTATACAAAACAACCCAATATGAAAAGAACTGCCATTGCACTATTGTTGATCTCGGCGCTTATCGTAAGCGCATGCGGGAACAGCTCCTCAAAGAAAAAAGACGCTCAGACAAAATCGGAAACAAGCCTTCAGGAACAATACCTGACAGAAGATTTAATCATCAAAATCGACTCTTTAGTCTCGGGATTCAAGAGATTGGGCATTATGCCTCACCTGGAAGCCATTCAGGAAGGGACGCTGGTCCTGACCGAGCGTGAAAAAAGGGTAAAACCCACATTTCTGATGCCGTTGGAAAAAGTAAATGACCTGGTAACGCTTACGCAAAAAACCAGGGCTTTAGGTATTTATGCGGTTGATCAGGCCATTGCCAGGCTTTACGATATGCCCATTGAGGAATATGATAAAGTAATTGCCCAACTTTTAGTAGATACCGATAATGTCGCTCTGATGGAAGGAGCCGAAGTAAGCGTGGAAGTCAATGCGCTGGATGTTGATTCATGGGTAATAACCATGGAGGATGAACAAATGGGAAAAGAACAGGTGAATATGTTCTTGGAAACCATGGCGTCCGGGGTCCTGGAATCCCTGTATTTCACAAGCCTTGATATTCCTCGTTACATGACCTATTTTGATGACCAATCGGCAGCCGATTTTTCTTACCGCTTCCTGTTGGTCGTGGACGGTATAGAATCCCTGATTCCCTATCACCCGGAATTGGAATCCATCAGGGGAATCCTGGAGCCATTGAAGGTTATCAACGCCATTAATGTAAAACAGCTTGAAGAACAGTTAAATACACTGGCCGCAGACATTGAAGCTGCCCGCAACAAGCTGCTTGAGTAACACTTGAAACCTAATAGTGTGAGGTCGCTCTTTACCGGGCGGCCTTTTTTGTTTTTAAATCAATAACTTTACTGAAAAAATGATTTTCAAAATCGCCCTGTTCCTGTCCATGATCATTCAATTGATCACGGCTATTGTTGCAGTCACCATGGTCCGCAGGACGCGGTTCAACATTTCCTGGATATTGATTTCCATTGCCTTTGTCCTGATGGCTCTGGAAAGACTGTTTGAATTTTCCTCGTATTTCTGGGAGACAAAACTATTTGCCAAAGACGAAGTAAGCAGCTGGTTAGGGATTGTAACTTCCATACTGACGCTTATAAGCTTGTATTATATCCGGCAGATTTTTAATTTGCAAGATCAACTGGAAGTTGTCCGCAAGACAAGTGAAAAACGCATGCTTATGGGAATCATCCAGGGAGAAGAACGTGCCCGCCGTATTATAGCGGGGGATTTGCACGATGGCCTGGGGCCGTTGCTTTCTTCTGTTAAAATGATCATCAGTGCGGCTGACACGGAAAAAATGGATCCGGAAAACAGAAAGATAGTTGAACAATCGTATTCGGTGATAGACGAAGCCATAGTTACGCTGCGTGAAATATCCAACCATCTGAGTCCTCATCTGTTGAAGAATTACGGATTGGCAAAAGCTACCGAAACCCTTATCCGGCAATTGTTTGCCAATTCTTCTATTAAAGTGGTTTTTAAGGCCGATATTTCTGAAAAAAGGTACGATTATGATTTGGAGATCAATGTATACCGTATTATTACAGAGTTGTTAAACAACAGCGTAAAACATGCCGTACCGGCTGTTATTAAGCTGACGTTATTAGAAAACAACAGTTCGCTTACAGTGGATTACCGGGATGACGGGAAGGGCATGGAACCGGAACGCATACCCGACAAGGATACACGTTTAACGGGAATGGGACTGGATAACATATATTCGCGTGTGAAATCCCTGGACGGATCTGTTTGTGTGGAATCTTCCCCCGGCAAAGGATTTTATGCACATATTGAAATACCTGTAAAATGAAAAAGGTCACTATTTTCTTGGTTGATGATCATGCTTTATTCCGGGAAGGATTGCGTTTTCTATTGCAAAAAATGGATTTCGTAGACCAAATACTGGAGGCGGAAAACGGAGCCGCTTTCCTGGAAACCATGGTTGAAATAAAAGATTGTATTGTTCTGATGGACATAGAGATGCCTATTATGAACGGGATTGAAGCTACAAAAAATGCGCTCGAATTGTATCCTAATTTGAAAATCATTGCTTTATCCATGTACTCGGAAGAAAGTTACCTGTCCAGTATGATAGAGGCAGGTGCCTCCGGATTTTTACTTAAAAACTCATCTTTCAAAGAAGTGAAAAAAGCCTTGCTTGATGTTATGGAGGGTAAGAATTATTATTCTCCAGCCATCATACAGTCCATACTGGAGATCATGACACACAAGATCAACCATGCGGGAAAAGACGGGGATGATATTACAGAAAGGGAAAAAGACATTCTTTATTATATCTGTAAAGGCTTTTCAAATGCAGAAATAGCTCACAAACTGGGCATCAGCAAACGTACGGTAGACAAGCATCGTGAAAACCTGTTGCAAAAAACACAATCAAGAAATACAGCCAATCTGGTTACGTATGCTATCAAGCACCATTATTTTGACATTTAAGGCCAAAATAATACGTGTTTACACGTAGTTTCAGATACGTTTTTCATGGGTTTATTAAAATAGTAAAAGCGCTTACCTTTGTTGTAAAAGATACGACAATGATTGAAAGCATTACCATTTTGCCCGGAAAGAACAAATTTGGAACGGCCGAGGCTTTTTCACGGATTGATATCTATCCCGGAGAAATCGTGGGGGTCGTTGGTCCTACCGGAAGCGGAAAAAGCGCTTTTATTGAGGATATTGAGCAATTGGCCCAGGCAGACACCTCAACACATCGCAGTGTGTTGATAAACGGGTGTGTTCCAGATATTTCCATGCGATTTGATCCCAAAAAGAAATTGATTGCCCAGTTGTCCCAGAACATGAATTTTCTGGCAGATATGACTGTGCGGGAGTTCCTGTTGCTTCACGCCAAATGCAGGGGAAAGAATCTGAACATGGTAGAACAGGTTGTTCATCATGCCAATACGTTGACAGGGGAACCCATTACCGAAAATATGAATTTAACGGTCCTGAGCGGGGGGCAAAGCCGTTCCCTGATGGTGGCAGACGTGGCTTTTATTAGTGATTCACCCATTGTTCTTATTGACGAAATAGAAAATGCAGGCATTAAAAAACACCAGGCCATGGAATTGTTGTCGGGCAAGGGAAAGATCATTTTAGTGGTGACCCATGATCCCCTTTTGGCATTGCTGACAGGCCGGCGAATAGTAATGAAAAACGGAGGCGTGGAAAAGATTTTCAACACAACCGATCATGAAACGGATCTTTGTGTGGAACTTAACCGGATGGACAGTGAGTTGTTCAGGATCCGTGAACGGGTGAGACTGGGAGAGGAAATTGTAGCCTGAAAAGAGAACCATGAAAGTAATAGTAGTAGCCGGCACGCCGGGAGCAGGGAAAACGTCTGTATTGCTCAATACCATTAAATTTTTACAAGAACAGCAGGTAAAGATCGCGGTTGCCAAGATTGATTGCCTGTATACAGAAGACCAGGTCCGGTTTAAAAAGACCGGAGTGCCCACTATGGTGGGATTGTCCAGGGATATGTGCCCGGATCATTATACCATTTACAACATGGGAGAAATGGTGTCTTTTGCCGGTGAGCATTCTGCAGATATGCTTATTGTGGAAACAGCCGGTTTGTGCCACCGGTGTGCCCCCTATACCACCAACGGGCTAGGGGTTTGTGTTATAGATGCCACAACCGGGCCAAATACCCCCTTAAAAGTGGGGCCTTTCTTAAGTACTGCCAATGTTGTTGCCATAACAAAAGGGGACATGATCTCGCAGGCAGAAAGGGAAATATTCAGAGAACGGGTAATGGAGATGAATGCCGGGTGCCGTATTATTGAAACGAACGGACTGACGGGAAAAGGAACGGCAGAATTGGCGGCTTGTTTTTCGCAAGCGCCTGTGTTTGATTACAGTGAAGACCGGTTGCGCCATAATGCGCCATTTTCCATATGTACTTTATGTGTGGGAGAAATGCATATAGAGAAGAAATACCACAGGGGTGTGCTGCGGCACATTAACGGGGTGCAGGAATATAAGGGGGAATAAATCATGATAAAGGAAGAAACCCTGGTTGCCCTGCTGCCGGGATTCAATTGCGGGGCTTGCGGTTATGTAAATTGTGCAGCTTTTGCCGTGGCTTTAAAAGAAAAAAGGGCGATGCCGGAACAATGCCCGGTTTTCAGGCAGGAACGGTTTAAGGCGCAGTTCCAAAAACTGACAGGGATCCTCAACTCGGCAAATATTCAGGAAAAAGAAACTTATGTGGGGCTGATAGACAAGGCGCAAGCGGATTTTCTGTTGTATCCGTTGCCCGGAGAGTCCTCGTGTCGCGAAACGCTGGCCTGTTTTTCGTCCAACAAGATCTTAAAAGACAATGTGATTCGTTACCGTCCGTTGGGCTGCCCCATAACGCATTTTGCACGGGTGGTGGAAATCGATAACGGGTTGTTGGATGTATGGGTGATAGGGCCGGGAAAACTGCTTGGACGGGAAGAAACAGTTGTCGAGGCAGGAATATGTATGGTGCTTTCATTCAGAGGAGTAATTGAGGGAATGCGTCCGTTTGTAGGACAGACCGTGAAATTCCTTCCGGCTCATTGCATGATGGGGAAAGTCCATTCAGGGGTCATTGTTTCTTTGGAAGACGAAACTACGCGAATTGATTGCATAGACCTGAAGATCTGGGAACACACGAAAGTCTAAACGTAACGGCAGGGGTGTTGCGCGTCAGAGACTTCCCTGTATTTACGGACAATATTTTTAAAGTCGGTCCATGTGTCCCGTTTAAGTTCGGGATTGCGCAACAAGGCGGCCGGATGGTAGACTGCCATGGTCTCACGTTCCATACAAGAAAACCAGCTTCCGTGATCGCGTGTGATCTTGTATGCCGGGCCTGCCATATAACGCAAGGCAGTGGCCCCAAGCAGGATCATTATTTTGGGATCAATTCGGTCTATTTGTTCGTACAGCCAGGGAATACAACTGGCGGCTTCTGCTGTTGTGGGTACGCGGTTTCCGGGGGGCCTGCATTTAACAATATTACTGATAAAAACATGTTTTTGCCTGGTGAAACCGCAGGCCTCCAGAATTTTATCCAGTAATTGCCCCGACAAACCAACAAAAGGACGTCCAATAAGGTCTTCGTCCCTCCCGGGAGCTTCTCCTATGATCAGAATGTCGGCATTAGGATTCCCTTCTCCAAAAATTACATGTTTACGTGTTTTGGACAGATCACAACGTGAACAGTTGAGTATTTGTTGTCTGAAAGATTCAGTCATTTGGAAGGATCGGTTGACTGTTTATTCAAAGAAAAGATGTCGTCTGAATGGCAATTCTGGCAATTGTTTACCGGTTCCGGCGATGAATTTACCTGGTGGCAATGGCGGCAACGGTACCAATGATTGTCAATTTCATAATCCCCGCCGCGAATTACTATACGTTTGCTTTCAATAAAAGCGCGGGCAATATTCTTGCGGGCTTTATCGTATAAACGCGTAAAAGTAGGCCGCGAAATATTCATTCTGCGGGCAGCTTCTTCCTGTGTCAGGTTTTCGTAATCTGCAAGCCGTATGGCTTCATACTCTTCAAACAGCAATTCCACAGATCCCCGGTCTCTTCCGGAAATCCCGTAAGGCCGGTAACCTTCCATGGGAGGCAGGGCAGACATACGACGGTGTCTTTTTCTGTTGGGCATGATACAAAGATACATAATTTTGGCGCAGTCAAACTCCATCTGTGGCGCAGTCAAACTCCATTTGATTACCTTTGTTATATGAATGCAGTAAAAGCCCCCCTGTTGTATCTGTTGTTGCTGTTTGTGGCGACTGGTTGCAGCAGGGAAAGTCATGTAATAACCAGCCTTCCCATGCTGGAAGAAAAGGTGTTTGCGGTACCTGCCGGTACGGCAGCAGATCAGATGGTTCTGGATCGTTTTCCGCAGGCCGGTATCTTGTATTTTAACAGTGTGCTGGATTGTGCTATGGCCGTAAAGGAGGGCAAAGCGGATGCAGCAGCTTATGATTTGCCTGTGTTGGCCAATATCAAGGCCAAACTGGAGGGTTTGACCGTATTGGATGAGTTTATTATGGACGATCAGTACGGCTTTGCTGTACGTCAGGGTGACCAGAAGCTGAAAGAGGCCATGGACAGGGTGTTGTTGCAAATTCAGGAAGACGGCACATACCGGGAAATGCAGGATCGTTGGTTCCCCAAACAGGGAGAACCGGGTCCTATGCCTGACATTCCGTTAAGCGCGGAGAACGGGATTTTGAATTTCGGGACGGCTGCCGTAACCGAGCCGATGGCTTATGTATATGCAGATGAGGGGGTTGTTGGTTTTGATATAGAATACGCTGCGCGCATTGCCCGGGATCTGGGCATGGAACTGAATATCGTGAACATGGAATTCGGGGCATTACTTCCTGCGTTGATTTCAGGGAAAGTGGATATGATAGGGGCCGGCCTGTCCATCACGGAAGAACGTGCCAAAAGCGTGCTTTTTTCCGAACCCTATTACAAAGGCGGGTTAGCGGTGATGGTGCGTGAAAGCAACCAGCCCGCGAAGGAACGTTCCAAAACCCTGGCCGTTCTTCTGGGTTCATCGCATGAAAACTATGCGCTGAAACATTACACGGAAGACCGGTTGTTACAATACCAGACTGTTCCGGATTTATTGCTGGCTATAAAACAGGGCAAAACAGACGCGGCATTCTTTGCCACCGAAATGCTGGGGCATGTTTTAAGTGAAAATCCGGAAATAGGAATTTTGGCAGAAGATGTGTTTTTTGAACCGCTGGGGATTATTTTTCATCAGGGAAACGATTCTTTACGGGTGCAATTCAACAATTTTTTACAGGAAATCCGGCAAACCGGGATATATGACCGTATGGTAGAACATTGGATAGAAAAATCCGGAACTACCATGCCGGAAATCCCGCAACACGGAGAAAACGGGGACTTTCCGGTGGCTATCGTCGGGAACATAGGGCTGCCGTTTACATCATTAATTGACGGGAAACTGGCGGGATTTGACATAGAATTGATGATGCGTTTTGCTTCGCACCTTGGCAAGCGGTTTGTTCCCGTGGATATGCCGTTCAACAGTTTGTTGATGGCCGTTTCTTCCGGCAGGGTAATTGCCGGAGCTGCCAGCATTATGATTACGGAAGAACGTGCCCGTCAGGTAGCGTTTTCGGATCCTTATTATCAATCCGGAGTATGCATCATAGCATTGAAGAGTTACATCAACCGGGACAATGCCGCTGCATTTGTACCGGCCGGAACCGATGGCCAGAAAACAGGATTTTTTGAAGGGATCAAAAAGAGTTTTCACAACAACCTGGTTTTGGAAGACCGGTATAAACTGGTTTTAGACGGATTGAAGGTCACTGTGATCATATCTATCCTGGCGGCCATTCTGGGCACCTTGCTGGGCGGGGCGGTCTGCTCCATGCGCATGTCCGGCTCACGCCCGGTCTCGGGTTTTGCAAAAGGCTACATTGCCTTCTTCCGGGGCACGCCGGTGCTGGTTTTGCTGATGATCATCTTCTATGTGGTATTCGCCTCGGTCCAAATTAGCCCGGTGCTGGTGGCTGTCATTGCATTCGGGTTGAATTTTGCCGCTTACGTTGCCGAGATCTTCCGCACATCCATCAACAGCATCGGCAAAGGACAAAAAGAGGCGGGGATTGCCGGGGGTTTTTCACGCACCCAAACGTTTACGCACATCATTCTGCCCCAGGCCATGCGGCATGCTCTGCCGGTGTACAAGGGAGAGTTCATTTCCATGGTCAAAGCCACTTCTGTGGTGGGATATATTGCCGTTCAAGATGTTACACGGGTGAGCGATATTATCCGCAGCCGTACGTTCGACGCCTTTTTTCCGTTGCTGGTGGCTACGGTCATATACCTGGTTCTGGCCTGGTTGCTGACATGGCTGCTGGACAGGGTGGAAATATCCGTTGATCCCAAAAGAAAACGCATTCGTAAAATGAAGGAGGAGACCGTATGATAGAGGTTAAGCATTTATCCATGAAATTCGGGGACCTGGAAGTCCTTAAAGACATAAACGCTCATATAAGCAAGGGAGAAATCATATCTGTCATCGGCCCTTCCGGAACGGGGAAGAGTACTTTCCTGCGGTGCCTGAATTTACTGGAAACCCCTACCGGCGGCGAGATCTTCATTGACGGGGAGCCCCTGCTGGAAAAAGGAACAGACGTGCCGCGGATCCGCCGTAAAATGGGTATGGTATTCCAGTCTTTCAACTTGTATGCGCACCTGACAGTTCTGGAGAACCTGACGCTTGGCCCGGTAATCCTTTTAAAAAAGAAACGAGCCGAGGCAGATCGCAAAGCCATGGAATTGCTCAAAATGGTAGGCCTGGCAGAGAAAGCGTATAATTTCCCTGACGAGTTGTCCGGCGGGCAACAGCAGCGCATTGCCATTGCCCGTTGTCTTGCCATGGAACCCGAGATATTGCTTTTTGACGAGCCAACCTCCGCACTTGATCCCACTATGGTGAGTGAAGTACTTGCCGTGATTCGCCGTCTGGCGCGCGAAGGTATGACCATGATGATAGTGACGCACGAAATGGAATTTGCCCGCAATACCTCTACACGGGTTTTCTATATGGATGAAGGCGTGATCTATGAAGAAGGTACGCCGTCTCAAGTATTTGACAACCCGGTAAGGCCCAAAACCAAAGCTTTTATCCACCGGGTACGCAGTCTGCAATTTGCCATCAGCAGCCCGCTTTTTGACCTGTACCGGCTGCAAAGCGAAATGATTCTCTTCTGTGAAAAGCATGTGATCCCCACCAAAATATGTAACCGGTTGCAGATCATGGCAGAAGAAGTCCTGCAAATGCAACCCGATCACACCAACGTCCTGTTGGAACTTTCTTATTCAGAAAAAGAAGAAAAGCTGTTGTTGGTCTGCTCTCGGGAAGGCGAGCCTTACAATCCCCTGGAACAGGAAGAACACGAAATGCGGGTTTCCATGCTCGGTGCATTATGCCAGAAAGTGGAATATAGCTATAGCGACAGCAAAAACGTGGTAACACTGGAGGTCAGGAAGTAGAGCGCATAAACTTCAAGGTCGCTTCACGGGTAAGAACGGAGCGCCTCGGCAAAAAGAAAAAGCGCCCCGTTCTTAGCCGTGAAGCGGTCTCCGGGGGGTAAGGCTGATAGGGATTAGCTGGAGGGTAGTAAGTAGCTGAAACAACGAAAATGTTTATAACTTACACAATAATAACATGTTACAAAACATTATGACAAAACCGCAACTTACCACCTCCCCCCCAAATCACCAAAAAACTGCAAAAACCGTGGGAGGTGGTAAGTGACTGAAAACGCGAACAAGCTTCTAATGCGCTAATAGATAGATTTTTGTAAGTTTTTTGTAACATTGCCGTTACTTACCACCTCCCGCATACCCTTCATCACAGGGATAATAGGCGTAGAAAGTATGTTCTGTGGAGGCCGTATCGGTACTACAAGATTTTTAAACCTGTATTAATCCAGGTATTTTATCACTGTATGATCGTCTTTTACAAGGACAAGTAAACTCTGGCCGGTTTTGAGCCACAATTCATTCATCAGGGGATTGTTGTCGCACAATAAAAAACTTAAATGCTGATTCTGACTAATATCAAAGACAGGTCCTATTTGATTGTTGGTGCATACCAATATTGACAGGTATATATTCTTGGTGACATCCAATGCCGTAAGGTTGTTGCTTGAACAGGCCAATAATCCCAACACAACATTTTGACTGAGATCCAGAGATGACAATTGGTTTTCATAGCAACTAAGAGCAGATAACGCGGGATTTTGTGTAAGGTTAAGGCTTTCCAGTTGGTTTATGTAACAATAAAGGTTTTTGAGCGCCGGGCATCCGCTTACATTCAGCGTAGTCAAGGCATTGTTATGACAAGAGAAAGTGGCAAGCTGTGCTTTTTGACCCAATTGCACTTGGGTGAGATGGTTATACTCGCAGTAAACTTCATTTAACGCAACGTTCCAGGTTAAATCCAGGCGGGTCAATTGATTGTTGTTACAGGCCAGATCCTCCAAAGAAGTAAAATACCGAATGCCGTCCAGGGATTTAATGCCCAGTTCTATTGGACTCATGTCCAAAATTGTAACGGTTTCGTCCGAAGTCAGGACCCCGTCATCGTTCAGATCTGCCAGTTCCAGACAATAATTCCGGAAGGCTTCATCGGGAATAATAACGACAGCCGGAACCACTTCAACAATAAAAGTACACGTTACGGTTTTGCCCCATAAAGAAGCATTAACGGTAACTGAGGCTTCACCGTGATTTACGGCAGTGAGTACCCCTTCCTCATTAATGGATACAACGGAAGGATCATCTGAACTCCATTCCAGATCAACCCGGTCAGTAGTCCTTTTGGGTGTTATGATGGCTTGCAATGTATGGGAAGAACCGAAATCCACAGACATGCGGTCTGTTCCCAAAGATACCTCATACAACGGAACCCTCGGATTTTCCATTGGACAACATCCAAACAGGAATATTCCTGTGATCAGCAGTATAATTGTTTTTTTCATGAGGTAAATATAATAAAAATGGAGTTTGTGGCGCACCCATGTGGGTTTCTGGCGCAACAAACTCCATTTGAAAAGTCGGGGTGGCCCGACTCGAACGGGCGACCCCCTGCTCCCAAAGCAGGAACGCTAACCAACTGCGCTACACCCCGAGACTTTAGGGCTGCGAAGATAGGGATTTTTTTTGTATTTTTGCGATAGACACAAAGCAATGAAATTAATTATTATAGCGAACCGCCTCCCTGTACGGGTACAGAAAGGGGATGACGGAAAGATCAAGATGATACGCAGCGAAGGCGGATTGGCAACAGGCCTGTCTTCGCTGGAAACGGATGTGGAAACCCACTGGGTGGGGTGGCCGGGTATCTTTACGGATGATCCGCAGGAGATTGCCGAGATTACCCGCCAGTTGCAGGAGATGCATTTCCATCCGGTCTTCCTTACGGATGATCAAATCCAGAATTATTACGAGGGTTACAGCAACAGCACCATCTGGCCGTTGTGTCATTACTTTTATACATATATTGAATATGAGGCCCGTTACTGGGAAGCATACCGGCAAGTAAACCGGCTTTTCTGTGAAAAAGCCTGCGAACAGGCTCAGTCAGGAGATATCATATGGGTTCACGATTACCAGCTGATGTTATTACCCAAAATGTTGCGGGATGCCAAAGAAGGATTGAATATAGGATATTTTCACCACATTCCCTTCCCTTCCTATGAACTGTTCCGGATCCTGCCTGAACGTGCTGACATACTGAACGGATTGCTGGGAGCGGATATGATCGCTTTCCATACCCACGGGTACATGAGGCACTTTGTCAGTACCGTGGAACGTGTTATGGGGCTTCAGTTTGATCTGGACAAGGTGTTGCAGGGAAACCGCCTGATACAGGTGGATTCATTGCCTATGGGCATCAATTATCAAATGTACCACAATGCCATAGAAAATCCGGAAGTCAAAAAGAACGCCGACAGACTCCGCAAGGAATACGGCAATTACAAACTGATCTTATCTGTTGACCGGCTGGATTACAGCAAAGGGATCATGCACCGGCTTAAGGGATTTGAGCGGTTTTTGGACAATAATCCCGAGTTTCACGAAAAAGTGTCGCTGGCAATGGTCGTGGTGCCTTCCAGGAGCAATGTGGTTCGTTATGCTAAATTGAAGAAAAACATAGACGAAGCCATCGGGGCTATTAACGGCAGGTATTCTACGCTCAACTGGACTCCCATTCATTATTTTTATCACGGATTGGCATTTGAAGAGTTGGTTGCCTTATATTATATAGCGGATATTGCATTGGTTTCTCCGCTCAGGGACGGAATGAACCTGGTGGCAAAAGAATACGTTGCTACAAAAAGAGACAATCCCGGCGTTTTGATCTTAAGTGAAATGGCAGGTGCCTCAACGGAATTGTCAGATTCACTGGTTATTAACCCTAACGATGTAAACCAAATAAGCAAGGCCCTTCTCTCGGCCCTTGAAATGCCTGAAAAAGAACAAATACAGGCGTTAAAACGAATGCAAGCAGTAGTTGCTGTCAACACGGTAGATAAGTGGGCAGAACTGTTTCTAAAGCAATTGCTGGCCATTAGAAAGAAAAACCTGGAAAATGACCTGAAGCAAATTACACGGACCAATATCGCACGGATACGCCGTTCCTATAAAAGGGCTTCCAAGCGACTCATTATTTTGGATTACGACGGGACGTTATCTCCTTTCAAAAAGAAGCCGGAGGACGCCTACCCGACCCCGGAAATTCTGGAAATCCTTGAAAAACTTGCCGCGGACCCGATAAACAAAGTGGTTATAAGCAGCGGTAGGGATCACACAACACTGGAAGAATGGATGGGTGCCCTGCCTGTGGACATGGCTGCTGAACACGGGGCATTTTACAAGGAAAAAGGTATATGGCATCGCATTGAAGAGCCGTTTACCTGGAACCGGGAGATCATGGAAATCATCCAGTCTTTTCTGGACAAAACGCCCAATTCTACGTTGGAAGTTAAGGAAACCGCACTGGTGTGGCATTATCGCAACGTGGATGCCTGGATGGCTTCACTCCGGGCACAGCAATTGGTCAATGCACTTATAGGGCCGTGTACGCGCCAAAATCTTCAAATCATGCAGGGAAACAAGATCGTGGAAATCAAACCCCCGGTGTTCTCCAAAGGATCTGAGGCCAAAAGGTTATTGAGAAAAGACAGGTACGATTTTATTCTGGCATTGGGAGACGATGTGACCGACGAAGATACCTTCAGGGCACTTCCCAAACGCGCGCACACCATCAAGATAGGCTCGGTCTCGGAAAGGGCAAAATATTATATGTTGTCGCAGGCCGAGGTAATTCCTTTCCTGAAAAAGCTCAGTTGGTAATCAGGGCCGCAGAAAGCGCGAAAGCGTTTTTTCCTCGGCAAAAAGCCTGGCAGTCTCTATCAGTGCCAGGTGGGAATATGCCTGGGGGTAATTGCCCAATTGTTCTCCCGTGTAAAAATCAAGATCTTCGCTAAAGAGCATCAGGTGATTGGAATACGTTAACAATCGTTCGAACATGGACAGTGCTTCCTCCTGCCTGCTGATCCTGAAGAGTGCCTTGACCAACCAGAAATTACATATTGTGAAAGCCGAGGAGGGGATTCCCAGCCCGTCGTGGTTGCGGTAGCGGAAAAGAAGACCGTTGTACATCAATCCCAATTCAATGGCATTCACCGTTTTTACAAAACGGGGGTCATCGGCATCAATAAAACCATAATCTTCCATGAGCAGCAACGATGCATCCAACTCTGAGTTTTCATAAGCCTGAGAAAAACTTCCCAGGGATTCTTTCCACCCCTTTTCAAATACCTCGTCTTTGATTTGACGGGCAATACCGCTCCATTTTTCAACGTAACCGGGTTCATCAAGCAATTGGGCAATACTTACTGCCCGGTCCATGGCGACCCAGCACATAACTTTTGAGATCACAAAGTGCTTGGGTTCACCGCGAATTTCCCAAATGCCGTTGTCGGGTTGTTGCCACTGTGAAGTTACGGTCTTGACGATCCCTTTGACCACCTCCCACATTTCTTCAATTTCATCCAGCGTTCCCGGAAAATACAAGTAATAATGGTAAATCATGTCCATCAGGTAGCCCTGGGAATCATTTTGTTTTTGAGAAAAAGCGGCATTTCCAATGCGGACCGGTTTGGACCCGGCAAATCCGTTCAGGTAAGGGAGCGTCTTTTCCTTTAGGTTCCGTTCTCCCCGGATGCCGTACATGATCTGGAAACTCTCGTCCTTGGACTTCAAAATGCTCTTGATGAATTCCATAAAACGTTTGGCTGCTCCTTTATGGCCCAAGGTAACCAGGGTTTTTATTGACATGGAAGCATCCCGTAACCAGCAGAAGCGGTAATCCCAGTTACGATCCCTGCCAATAACTTCCGGAATACTGGTAGTCAGAGCCGCCAATACGGCTCCGGATCTTTGGTAAGACAAAAGCTTAAGGATAAGCATGCTGCGCTCTATCTCTTTATTAAAGCTATCAAATTTTTTGGACCGGTTGGTCCAGTCAAGCCAGTAAACCAGGGTACGGTTGTACTCAAGTTCCACCCTTGATTGGGATATCTTTATGAGTTTCTGATTGTAGGAAATCATCAGGAAAGCATCTTCCTGAAGTTCTATGGGTTTTTCGTTCAAAATAAGATCGTAGTCCAGGTTGGAATACAAATAGATGGCATTCCGGCTGTTTTTCCTGTCAACTGTCTTGACATACGTTTTGCCGCAACGGTGTTCCACTTTGTCCTTGCCATAATGGAAAACAGGTTTGTATTGTACACGAAAACGCGGCTTTCCGCTTATAAGGCGGACCATCCTGTAAAGTTCGGGAGGCAGGTAATAACTGTTCATTTCCCCGATCTTGAACCGGGGCATGAAGTCCACTACCTGAAAGACACCTTCTTTTGTAGTATACGTGGTGGACAGGATGTTGGTGTGTTTGACGTATTCCTGAGAAATCTCAAGGGGCCCGTCAACTACAAATGCAAAATGCCCTCCCTTTTTTTGATCCAGGATCCTGGAAAATATGGAGGGTGAATCAAAGTCCGGGAAACAAAACCAGTCTATACTGCCTTCTTTTGAAATAAGCGCCGCTGAAC
>DAOSXZ010000006.1:0-30375 GCA_035380845.1 Bacteroidales bacterium
TTGATTATATCTTTATTGACTGTTCTCCCTCGCTGGGCCTGATCACGGTCAATGCACTAACGGCTGCAGATTCGGTGATCATCCCGGTCCAGTGTGAGTTCTTTTCCCTGGAAGGTCTGGGAAAATTGCTAAACACCATCAAGATTGTGCAAAACCGTCTGAATACCAATTTGGCCATAGAAGGATTTTTACTCACAATGTACGATGTACGTCTCCGTTCTCATAACCAGATAGTTGAAGAAGTAAGGCATCATTTTCAGGATATGGTCTTTCAAACCGTTATTCAGCGGAACGTACGCCTGAGTGAATCCCCGTCACACGGAAAACCTGTGATATTGTATGATGCCGCATCGGTTGGCAGCAATAATTATCTGAATCTGGCCAGGGAATTTTTAAAGAAAAACAAGCATGACTAAGAAACCTGCTCTGGGAAAAGGTTTGGGTGCCCTGATATCTGAATCGCCTTCACTGGGAGACTGGAAGCCCCGGAACCCTGTGGTGCTTCCGCAAATGGAAGGCACATCTATGGTTGAGATAGCTCAAATAGAAGTAAATCCGGAACAACCCAGAAAAGATTTTAATGAAGAATCACTTGCCGAGTTGGCTGCTTCCATCAAGACCCTCGGTCTGATCCAGCCCATCACGCTCAGGAAACTTGCCGCAAACCGGTACCAGGTAGTAAGTGGTGAGAGAAGGCTCAGGGCTGCAGGGATGGCGGGTTTGACAAAGGTTCCTGCCTATATCCGTCAGGTTGAAGACGGAGAGTTGTTGGAAATGGCTCTTGTGGAAAACATACAGCGTGAAAACCTGGATGCAATGGAAATTGCGTTCGGCTTTCAGCGACTGATAGAAGAATGCAGTCTGACCCAGGAAAAATTGGCAGACCGGGTGGGGAAAAAGCGGGCCACTGTTGCCAATTATTTGAGATTGATACAATTACCTGCAGAAATACAGTTACTTTTAAGGGCCGGGGCGTTGACTATGGGACATGCCCGTGCGTTGCTGTCCCTGGAAGATGATGAAACACGGCTTGCACTGGCTCATAAAATAGTAGACAAAGATTTGTCGGTCAGGAAAGTAGAAGAGATAGTCCGTCCAAAGGATCCTGTCCCGGCCAAATCCGAACCCAAGGAAACGGAATTGCCCGACATCTATTACAGGGTTCTGGAAAAAATCGGCAGGTATTTCAATCACAATATAAGCGTGAAAAGAAACCCGAAAGGAGAAGGGGTCTTATCCATTCATTGCTCCAGTGACTCGGAAATGGAAGCTTTCCTGGATGCATTAGAAAAGAACAATATATAGCCGATCCCGTATTTGTGAAACGTTGCCTGTTAATCTTCATATACTTGTTTTTTTCCGTGACTTTTGTTTACGGGCAGTTTGCCGTGGACATGGGAGAACAGAAAGCACAGTCACGCAGTGATACCACTGTACAGGCAAAAGAACCATTTAAGCTGAAAACATATTTTACTGCCCTGGCCGGCAAAGATTCCTTAAAATTGGGAAGGGTCTTTTCCGGGGCAGTGGTCCTTCCGGGTTACTCCCAGGCTTATAACCGCCAGTACTGGAAGATTCCCGTAGTATATGCGGGAATGGGTGCCGGCATATATATGGGATATCGTAACAATATGAAATACCTGGAAACGGAAGACGATAAGTATGCTTTGTACAGGAATCTGTGTTATGTGGGAGCGGGACTTTTTTACTGGGGGAGTTTGCTGGATGGTGTGGTACAATTCAGGTATGACAAAGAAGTGTTGCCGGCCAGGGCCACTCTTTATTCTGTTTTGTTGCCGGGGCTGGGCCAGATCTATAACAGGGATTACTGGAAGATTCCCGTCATATACGGAGGCCTGATTGCATGCGGATACTTTTGGCAATATAACGGAATGCAGTACCAACGATATAAAACCATGTACAACCACGCAACGGCCAGTCCTTCCAGGTATGATGGATGGATGACTCCGGAAAATATAAAATGGTACCGCGATTCTTTCAGGCGGTACCGGGATTATTCTATTATAGCGACTGTCCTGGTATACGCGCTTAATATCATAGATGCGAATGTTTTTGCTCATTTCCAGGATTTTGATATTAGTGATGATCTGACTTTGCGTATTGA
Source organism: Bacteroidales bacterium (assembly GCA_035380845.1). Lineage (GTDB taxonomy): Bacteria > Bacteroidota > Bacteroidia > Bacteroidales > UBA932 > DMER64. Next base: position 2,126 of record DAOSXZ010000006.1, read on the forward strand.
ACCGGGGATCATTCCCCAGTCCATGTATGCATCTGCCGGATACCCGGGTGCGGGAATACAAATGAGAATTACTTTTTAAAAAAATGAACCTTTATGAGATTCAAGTACATCATTCTGCTACTAATTTCCATGACTTTGTTTTCCCAAAGTTCACAGGCACAAATATTTCGTAAACCCACCAAAAAACAGTTAACCCGGCAGGTGGATTCACTCTTGAAACTGACGGATTCCCTGCAACAGGTAATTCTGACAATGGAAATGCCTGCATCCGATACATTGTTAACAGACAACGAAATCAATGAAGGTGGATTTGACAACCCGCCCGTGGATCTGACTTTTGAATTCGATTCGCTAACGACTGAACAAAGGCTGAGTCTGTATTATCATCAGAATGTATTGAACCAGATGCCCGATCCCATGACGCTGGAAAACCTGGATACCGCCTCGTTAAGATCCGAAATTCCCGATTCTGTCTATATTGACAGGTTGACCCGGATGAATTGTTTTATAAAATTACCTTATAATAACATCGTAAAGAACCACATCATTCACTATACCCAGAAAATGCCGGACCGAATTCCCACCATTCTGGGACTGGCCCAATATTACATGCCACTGTTTGAAGAGATATTCGATTCCTACGAAATGCCGCTGGAACTGAAAGCAATGGCTGTCATTGAGTCCGCACTCAATCCCAGGGCCGTTTCAAGGGCCCGTGCAAAAGGCATGTGGCAGTTTATGTACAGGACCGCACTCAACTACAATCTGACCATTAATTCTTATGTGGACGAGCGTCTGGATCCAATCGTTTCCGGAGACGCTGCTGCCCGCTATTTGCTGGATTCTTACAGGATTTATGAAGACTGGGTTTTGGCCATTGCATCATACAATTGCGGAATAGGCAATGTCAACAAAGCCATTCGCCGGGCCGGCGGATCACGGGAATTCTGGGATATTTACCCTTTTCTTCCCCGTGAAACACGTGGTTATGTGCCGGCATTTGTAGCCGCTCTTTATACCATGCGCTATTATAATGAACACAACATAAAACCACTTCCAATTGAAATGCCGGCCCATGTGGACACTTTTGAAGTGAACAAGATGTTACATTTTGAGCAGGTTACATCATTCCTGAATATTTCCCTGGACCAGCTGCGGGATCTGAATCCACAATATGTAAAAGATATCGTTCCAGGGGTGGAACGTCCTTATATCTTACGGGTTCCCTTTGAATACAGTGGAGAATTTGCAGCGCTTCAGGATTCCATTTTTTCGTATAAAGACAGTGTTTATTTCAACCCGCTTATATTGAATACGCAGGCTAAATCTACCGATACACAAATTACCCACAGGGTACGCAGCGGACAGACATTAAGCCATATTGCTTATCGTTACGGGGTAAGGATCGCCGATATAAAGTACTGGAACGGACTCCGTTCAGACAGAATCATGCCCAACCAACGGCTGATCATTTACACAGACAGGAATGCAGCTCCCCGCGCTTCCACGCAAAGTTCCCCGGCTGCTACAGCAGCAAAGGGAAACCTGATTACCCACAAAGTCAGAAAAGGGGAAACATTAGGAGGAATTGCCGAAAAATACGGGGTAAGTGCAGCTAATATCCGCTCCTGGAATAACATGAGAAACAGTACGATATATGCCGGAGGTACACTGAAAATTTATACCTCGGCCACTCTTGCCACATCCCATGATGGAGATTTTGAGTACTATACAGTTAAATCGGGGGACAGCCTCTGGGATATAGCCAACAAATTGGGTATGACTGTGCAAAACATCCGGTCCCTGAACGGTCTGGGAAACCGGTCCAGGATCTATCCGGGGCAAAAGTTGAAAGTACGCAAAATGTGATCTAGGCAGGATCCACATCTATCCTGCATTGTGCGGGAGAACAAGGATTCTGTAAAAGTAGCTCTGAAAGGTTGTCTTTTACATCCCGGACTTTGGTCCCAGGTGGGATAATAAGTTGTATCCGGTACGAAAACAGGATTTTGCGGTTCCCTACAGGAGAAAACGGGCCATCCACACGAACCGGCAAATTTTTATTTCTTAGGAGTTCACCTATCTCTGAAGCTATTTTTAGCGCAATGTTTTTTCGGTAATGGGATACCGTTACAGTTATCATACGCGTGTAAGGCGGATAGCCGTAACGGATCCTTTCACCCAGCAACAGTGATAAAGGAGCAGAAAGATCTCCTTCCTTAATCCATTGGTAGAAAGGGTGATTCATGTCTGAGGTTTGCAGGAACAGAGGAATTGGAGGTTTTTGTGCAGCCGCCAGGATCAACGCATGAACTGTGAATTGAAGAGCCTGTTCGGTAGCCCGGAAATGCTTTCTGGATAAAAGCTTTTCTGTATGCAAAAAACCGATCATTCCCGTTTTGTCATCAATGAAATGATGCATTTGGTACGGTCTGCATACTTTCATCCCGGGATCCCCGGGAGCATCTTCCAGGTAATCCGGATCACATTCTACAAAAAGTACTTCTTTACCACCGGCAATTACTTCCCCGGCCTCTCTTGCCGTACGTTGGCTTTTGAGTGTATCAATCAGATTCAGGTACTTGCTGGGAAAATGCATTTGGGGCATTGCATTAATGTGTTCAAATTTCCCTTTTACCAGGTTGTAATATGTTTCAAGAGACGGCACAACAGATCCCAAAACAACCTGTGCCCGGAACATCTGTCCCATCATAAGGGCTGTATCCCTGGCATGAATATACGGCGCGGGATCTTGTTTTTTATGACCGGGATGTTCCTCCATATCTACCACGATCATACCCAAACGTGTAAAGGGGAGGAAAAGGGCATGGTGCATTCCACAGACAATACACGGATTTCCTGCGTAAAGCTCTTTTTGTGCATGGCTCTGTTCTTTCTGAGTTCTTTTGGAATGAAAACAAAGCATTTTTTCTCCAAAAGAAGGCAACAACGCTTCATACAATTTGTCACAAGTAACCCTGTCCGGTCCCAAAACCAGGCATTGTCCGCCTGCCAAAATGATTTTCTGCAGGTGTTCCCTGTAAAAATCCATTCTTCCTGTTCCGTTGACATATAGCGGTTTGCCGACTTCGCTTTGTATGAAAGACGGTTCCCCGGTAAATGAATTGCGCCTTTTAAATTTCCATAAACTCAATGATGTTTTGGCGACAGTCCCCGGGGGACACATATAATAACGACCTACCCATTCCCAAAATTTTAATGTTTTCTCCGGGATAACAGGCAGCGATTTTTCCATCCCTTCAATTTCTTTGTAGGTTTGCCCGGATACAGGATGGGTTCTGTCTTGGTGTATGTGCCATACAACACCCGTATAAATTTTCCTGCCTACGGGAGCTTTGACTTGCTTGCCAATAATTATTTCGCTTTCCAGATTCCCGGGTATTCTGTATGTAAGAGGGTTTTCCAGGGCAAGGGGAAATAGTATGTCGGCATAAGTATCCATTACAGACTCCGCACTTTTTCCGCCACCTGTTCCATAAGCCAGTAAGGCGTAGAAGTTGCACCGCAAACTCCCACGGTATCTCCCGGTCTGAACCATGAGGGATCAATATTACCCGGGTTCTCTATAGAATAACTGCGGGGATTGGCTTCTTTACAGATCCGGAAAAGGACTTTCCCGTTTGAACTTTCTTTTCCTGCCACAAAGAGTATCAGGGATTTGCCTCTGGCAAAATGTGTGAGTTTTTCCTGCCGGCCGTCAACCTGGGCACATATGGTGTTAAAAATTTTCAACATTTGCGGATCAATTCCTTTTTCCTCCATTAAAAGGCGTAATTTTTCCGCCGTCTTCTTATATTCTCCCGGATTCTTGGTTGTTTGTGAAAAAAGGGATACGGGGCCGCCTGAAAAAACGACCAGCTCTAAATCTTTTAACGTTTCAATCACTATGGCATCCTCGGCAACCTGTCCCAGCAATCCCACCACTTCTGCATGTCCTTTTTTCCCGAATATCAGGATCTGTCCTCCCAAAGGTTTGATCCTGTGGTGTTCTTTCAATATTTTTTTCTGCAATTGCAATACTACAGGACAGGTACATTCCAACAGGGCAATTTTATTGAAACGGGCCATTTCATAAGTATGCGGCGGTTCTCCGTGTGCCCTGATCAATACGGTTGAACCCTCCGGGAGATGGTTCATGTCTTCCCGGCGGATCACTTTTAATCCTTTGGTTTCCAAGCGTTGCAGTTCTTCATTGTTATGCACTATGGCTCCCAGTGAAAAAACTGTTTTCTTTTCATTCAGGGCTTGTTCGGCACATTTTATTGCACGGATGACTCCGGAACAAAAACCGGACTTTTTATCTATTTCAACCTGATATCCCATTTTTCCTCCATGATTTTCTTAAACCAGGCCATCTGTTCTTCTACAGTCATCTGACCGTTGTCCAGCAATAAGGCATCCGGTGCTTTTACCAGCGGGTGCGTTTTCCGGTGAGAGTCCAGGTAGTCCCGCTCACGCACATTGGCCAGTACCTGGGAAAATGTGGCATCCATCCCTTTTTCCTGCAATTCCCGCAATCTGCGGTTGGCACGAATCTCCGCCGGAGCGGTCATGAAAATCTTTAACTCGGCTTGTGGAAAAACGGCTGTGCCAATATCCCTTCCGTCCATGACGATTCCTTTTTTCTCGCCCCATTTTCTAAGCTGTAAGTCCACAAAATCACGGACAAGCGGAATCTCGGATACGGGACTTACATGGTGCGATACTATCATGCTGCGTATGCGATCTTCTACATCTTCCCCGTTCATATACGTGCAGTTCTGACCCGTTACAGGGTCTTTTTTAAAGGTTAGCCGGATATCTTTAAGATGTTCAATAATGGCCTGAACATTTGGTTTTCCATGGGGATCTATCCATCCCTGGTCCAGTGCGTATAAAGTTACTGCCCTGTACAAGGCTCCGGAGTCCAGGTATGTATAATCCATTACCCCGGCAATGGCTTTGGCGAATGTGCTTTTTCCCGTAGAAGAATGGCCGTCTATAGCAATGATGATCTTCTTCATAATGTGACCCAAATGTAAATGAAAATCTCCTATTTCTGAAATTCCCACTATCTTTGTACCCGATATAAGAAGGCTGTATGAGAATTTTAATCGTTGATGATGAGAAAAGTATAAGGAATACCCTGAAAGAAATTCTGGAGTACGAAGATCATCAGGTGGTGCTTGCAGAAAACGGAGAACAGGCACTATCTGTTCTGGAGCAGGGAAAAGTGCAGATAGATACGGTTTTTTGTGACATAAAAATGCCGGGTATAGACGGCATTGAAGTATTGGAAAAAATCCAGGAAATGGATCTGGATGCCCCGGTTATCATGATTTCCGGTCACGGCAATATCGATACAGCGGTGGAGTGTATTAAAAAAGGCGCCTACGATTTTATTGAAAAACCGCTGGACCTGAACCGCATCCTTATCACTTTGCGAAATGCCAACGACAAAACCTCATTGGTACAGGAAAACAAGAAACTTAAAAAGAAAGACACCAACGTTCCGCCGCTCATTGGTCAGTCTCCAGCCATCACCCGTATATGGGATATTATTGATAAGGTGGCAACTACGGATGCACGTGTTCTGATAACCGGATCCAACGGAACCGGCAAAGAACTGGTGGCGCGCTGGCTGCATGAAAAAAGTACACGCTCCAAAATGCCTTTTATTGAAGTCAATTGCGCAGCCATACCCGGGGAACTCATTGAAAGCGAGCTGTTTGGACACGAAAAAGGATCGTTCACCTCTGCTATTAGGCAACACAAAGGAAAATTTGAACAGGCAGATGGAGGAACCTTGTTCCTGGACGAGATAGGGGATATGTCATTGGCCGCCCAGGCTAAAGTTTTACGCGTATTGCAGGAAAATAAAATCACGCGGGTGGGCTCGGACAAGGATATAAATGTAAGTGTCAGGGTAATAGCTGCTACCAATAAAGACCTGGTAGAAGAGATTGGCAAAGGAACATTCCGGGAAGACTTGTACCACAGGCTGAGTGTGATTATTATCCATGTGCCTCCGCTGTCCGAACGCAAAGAAGACATTCCCTTGTTGTCTGAATATTTCCTGGAGCAGATTTGCGCCGAGTACGGTATGTCAAAAAGAACGATCTCTCCCCGTGCCGTTGAAGAACTTCAGAAACTAAGCTGGACCGGAAACGTACGTGAACTGAGAAATGTTATTGAGCGTTTGATTATTCTTTCCCGGGAAATGATTCAAGAAGAAGATGTGAAGGCATACGCCGATCCATTGTTCAAATAACAGGCTGTTTTGGGATCCTCACATTAAAACAGGCTCCTCCCCATTCGGATGAAGTATAGAATATCTCACCCCTGTATTGTTCCACAATGCCGCGGCAAATAGCCAGACCCAGTCCGGTGCCTTTGCTCTTGGTGGTAAAATTGGGTTTGAACAACTTGTGATGATTTTCAGGAGAGACTCCGGATCCGTTATCGGCAACGCTTATAAGGTAGGTTTCACCCTCGTCTTTCAGTTGAACGCTGATCACCCCGATTGCCTGTTCCTGAACGGATTGAACAGCATTCGACAATAAATTAACCAGCACACTGACCCATTGTGTACGTCTTACTTTAACCGGGGCCTGACGGACGTTTGATTCAAAGTGGATCCTGATGTTTTCAAAAGTAGAGAACAGGATCATTTGTTCTTTGATCAATGCATTCAGATCTACTTCTACAGGGTCTTCTGTATTGAAACGTGAAAAATTGGAAAACTCTGAAGCTGCATTGGATAATATGTCTATCTGTTCCAGCAGGGAAGCCACTATCTTATCAAAATGTTCCAGCCATTTTGGAGAACCTTCCTGTTTCAGCCGGATCAAATGCTGTATGCTCAAACGCATGGGAGTAAGCGGATTCTTGATCTCATGTGCTATCTGACGTGCCATTTCCCTCCAGGCCTGTTCACGTTCAGATTGTGCCAGCCGTTTGGTGCTTTCATTCAGATCATCTGCCATTTTGTTGTAGGCATTGACCAAGACCCCCAATTCATCGTCGGAATTGTAATGAATATGCTCGGGTTGACGGGTTACATCCAGACGGCTGATCTTTTCTTCCAGTTCTGCCAGAGGTCTGGTGATCTGGTTGGAAAATGTGAAACTGACAAAAACCGCTCCCAACAATAAAAGCAGGTACAGGTTGATAACTGCCGCCACAATTGAAGAGGTATCCTTGGTAACATCTGTCTGGCCGGAAAGGTAAGGGATGTTGATATATGCCACCAAATCTCCGTGCGTATTATACAACGGGGCATACATAGAAAAATAGATGAGAGATCCAATGTGTTCCTTTTGAATGAATTGTGGTTTTTCTTCCAGGTACATTTCCCTAAAAGCCTCCCAATTCATTCGTGCACCCAAAAGATGCCGTTCAAAGATCTCGGGTTGGGAAGAACGCATAAGTCTTCCATGAGGATCATACAGGTTGACATGGATTTGTACGTTGGAAGAAAGACGGTTAATCGTATTCATCAATTCAACCACGTTTTCCATAGGATCCGGGGTCCTGTCGGCAAATCTGATATATTCTTCCAGGGAGGCTCTTGCTGCATCCATCTGATCCTGCATTTGCCGGCTGTTTGTTTCTTCATAGAGTTTCAGACCGAACCCTATACTGCCGACGGCCATGAGTACAAGAGCTACAACCAGTAATCCTACCAGTAAAAAAGTGATTTTGCGACGGAAAGAATTTCTGGGCAGATTAATGCTCAGATCGTTTTCTTTCATTAAGCCCAGGGCCAGGGCAAAGAGCATTCCGTAAAAAAGGAACAAGTAGGACAGGGATACCAGGTAAGGAACGGGAGTACGTAAGGGTCTTGAGATGACAAGTACCTTATTTCCGGTTTTATACATAAAATGAAAACTCCGCCCTTCCTTACGGGAACTGAATCCGTCCAGAGGTGGTTCCAAAAGTTTGCTGGCGTAAACGTATTTTCCGCTGTTTGAAACCAGTCTGTTGTCAATATATTTGGCGTACGAATGGTCATAGGGTAATTTAAAACGGTCCAGTTGCGACCGGTCGGATAACAACGAAGGATATCCCAGGGCGTCTTTTATATATCGTGAATCCAGTTCAATATAAAGATCCTGGGATCCACTGTAGCTGTAATAGGTGAAAACACCTATATAACTGATATTGCCCAGTTTATTATCTATATTGTAAAATTTGGAATTTTCTGCAAGAGGTGTTCCGTTACGTAATAATTCGCTATGAAAAAACTGGTAACAGGAAACGGGACGGGGTAATCCGGCCACAATAAGCACATCCCCTGGTTCACAGATGGTTATCTGAATCTGGTACTTCTGCAGAAAATCCTGAAAATACGTTTCCCTTATTCGGGACAAGATCAGATCGTGATCTTGCTCCATTTGAATCATAACCGATAAAATGGGATCTATGGCAATGCGTTCTTCCACTCTTCTGAGTTGCATTTCCAGTTCCAGATCCCTTTCAATGGACATTTTTTGTGTCCATACTTTGTACAGGTTCAACTCTTTTTCTTTTCCGTAAAAGCTGACCGTCAACAAGGTGTATAAAGCAGCCGAAAAAACGAACAGGTAGGTGAACCGGTTTCCTGCAAAAAAAGACTTTTCGGAAAACTTGTTTACGAACAACAGCGTACGGATTATCAGGAAAAGGGAAAGAAAAAGCAAAGCCATTACCACATAGGCCACTATGGTGTAACCGGAAATCTCATCCACTTTAAAGAGTTCCAGAACTATGTTGGAGTCCATGGTGATGGCCTTCAGGGTATGATGGATAAGCCATAAAACCCCTAAAGCAAACGTCATAATAAGACAGTCTGTCAGGAACCGGAACGGCTTTTTCAAATGTTGTCTTATGCTATCCAGATCTACCCGGGACAGGTAAACGGCCCAGGCTCCAATAAACACGCAAACGGTATTCAGGATCATGGCCGCCAGCGAATTTTCCAGGGGGCCACCGGCAAAAAGAAGGGGTGAAAAGAAAAGGATATCCAGTTGGAGGTATGACGAATACACATAGGTCAGAAAACGCAACATGCACAGACCGGCTATCAGGGCCATGGCAAATACCACCTGCCTGTTCCGGATATAAAACATAAGCATGGCAAGTAAAAGGAGTGCTATGGCAAACCATCTGAGGATAACCCCTTCTGAATAGGATTGCATGGAAGTATCGCTCAGGATGGTAAATAGAACACCGTCGTCCTTTCCAAAAACAATAAATCCTTCATCCAGGTTTAAGGGAACTATGGAACAATGAGCGGGTAATCCCAGGGACCTGTTAACGCGGGATTCCACAAAATTGTTACTGAACGGGTAATCGGTCCGGATCAGGATTCCCGTAATGATGGTTACATCTTCTTTGGTGTAAGCCCTTACCACGTACCAGGCACTTCCCAGATTCAGATACTGTTCTTTTTGATCCACTCCCGACAACGGCTGGTGCATGCTGGTATTCCTGGAAAAAAAAGAAAAATTGGGAAACATGGCCCCGGGGCTGTAGCTGTCGTTTATAATGGGGAAGGTGTTGATCCATGAAATGAGACTGTCACGGTAATATTTGTATACGACCATGTCCTGATCCACATCTTCTCCTGAAAGATCGGATACCGCTTCCTTTTCCAGTTCTCTTAAAGCAACTTCCTCAACAACGTTTTGTTTGCGGTGAATTACTTTTTCCACATTAACCAACCGCATCATACGACGGTTATGAGAAGTCAATTCAAAAAAAGACAAAACCAGGCATATCACTGCAATTATCAGTGGTATGAGAAATTTTCTCTTCCGTATTTTTTCCGGTAATGTCGGTATCTTCATTGGTGGTGGTAGGCTTCTCCCTTAATGATGGTAAAACATCTGTAAAACTGTTCCATGCACAATAAACGTACCAGTTGGTGCGGAAAGGTCAAAGAGGACAATGACCAGGTTTCCTGTGCCCGGTCCCTTACCTGTTCAGAAAAACCATAAGGCCCTCCCAGGGCAAAAACAAGTGTGCGTGTCCCTTTTTGTATATGTTGTTCAATTTGGAACGACATTTGCTTGGATGTATAGGTGCTGCCCTTCTCATCAAAAAGAACCAGATGGTCTCCCGGTTTTATGTTCTTCAACAGCAAACGACCTTCTTTCTCTTTGATCTGGTGGCAGGATAATGAAGAAGTGTTCTTTACATCGGGCAATTCCAGACGTGTAAAACGAATGTAGTGAACCAAACGTTTTTCATAATCCCGAATGCCTTCAAGCAGGTACTTTTCCTGAGTTTTGCCGATGCAAAGCAACACCATATTCATTGGGCAAAAGTAAGAAATTATGTGTAACTTGCCTTTGATTTAAGTTATTGTTATGATGAGGAAGACAATCTTATCCCTGTTGCTGGCATGTTTTTACGCGATCATTCCTTCTACGGCGTATTCACAGGATAACGAATCCAAAGTCCTGTTTACTTCCATAGGTGATGACCTTAAGAGCGGGGATGCTGATGTATTTGCCCGCTGGTTTGCCGAGGATATGGAAGTGGATGTTCTGGGTAGTGCAGGTGTATGCAGTCTCAGTCAGGCCAGACAGTTGATGAAAAATTTCTACGAAAGGTACACTCCCAAATCATTTTCAATTGTTCATATGAGCGGTTCCCTCCCTATGCGTTATTGCATTGGCAATCTTATTGCCGGAGGCGAACGTTTCCGGGTGACACTTTTTGTAAAGTCACAACGGGAAACCCATCAGATTCAGCAAATTCGTATAGAAAAAGACTGAATTATTTCTGTCTCATGAAAATTTGTACAGGGGTCCCGGAAAAATCAAAATGAGATCTGAGTTTGTTTTCCAGGAATCGCTTGTAATTTTCTCTTACGTATTGAGGCAAATTACAGAAAAACGCAAACGAAGGGCATGCTGTAGGCAATTGCGTCACGTATTTGATCTTGACAAATTTGCCCTTGTATGCAGGCGGCGGATAATTGTCAATTTCGGGCAGCATCACTTCATTAAGCCGTGAAGTAGGGATTCGCCGGGATCTGTTTTCAAATACTTTGGCCGCGGCATCCAGCACGTTCAGTATCCGTTGTTTTTTAACCACAGATGAAAAAATAACGGGAACATCATTGAAAGGCGCCAGGCGTTCCCGGATGTTTCTTTCATATTCCTTCAACGTGTTCGTCTCTTTTTCAACCAGATCCCATTTGTTGACTACGATAACGCATCCTTTCTTATTCCGGATGATAAGCTGAAAGATGTTCATGTCCTGGGATTCTACTCCCAGCGTGGCATCAAGCATAAGAATGCATACGTCTGAATATTCAATGGCCCTTACGGCTCTCATGGAAGAGTAAAATTCCAAGTCTTCCTTTGTCTTGGTTTTTTTTCTCAGGCCGGCTGTGTCAACCAGCATGAAATCATGTCCGAATTTATTGTACCGTGTTGTAATTGCGTCCCGGGTTGTCCCGGCCAGCGGTGTAACAATATTTCTTTCTTCCCCTAGAAAAGCATTGGTCAGGGATGATTTTCCCACATTCGGTCTGCCTACAATGGCAATATGCGGTATTTCGTGTTCTTCCTCTGAAGATTGATTCTGTGGAAGCACTTCCAGCACTTTGTCCAAAAGATCTCCCGTACCGCTTCCGCTGACAGCGGCTATGGAGACAGGCTCTCCCAGTCCCAGGGCATGAAATTCAAAGGTGTCGTATATTTTTCCCCCGTGATCCACTTTGTTCACGGCTACAATTACCGGTTTGTCCCCTTTTCTGAGTATCCGGGCAATGCTCTGGTCGTAATCGGTTATGCCGGTCTGAACATCAACTACAAAGATCACGGCGTCCGATTCTTCTATAGCAAGGATTACTTGTTTACGAATCTGTTCTTCAAAGATATCGTCTGTATTTTCAGCATAACCGCCTGTGTCAATTACAGAGAACTCCCTTCCGTTCCAGTCTGTTTTGCCGTAATGGCGGTCACGGGTTACGCCCGCAGTCTGATCCACAATGGCCTGGCGTTTTCCCACCAGTCTGTTAAATAAAGTGGATTTTCCCACATTAGGCCTGCCTACAATCGCAACAATGCTCATTTTTGTTATTTTTCAAAAGGATTCGTTCTTCCTGGTTAGGACACATTATTCCCCGGTTTTTCATGTTTTTATTCCTGCCTATGGAAGAGTCCGGAAATCTTCTTTCTTTACTAATGATCAGGGCAATGCTCATACCTGTGATCCCAAGGGCCAGTAAAATGAGAGTTAGCAGGAAAACCGTCATGAGTGATACCTTAAGCACTTGTATTCAGGGAGCAAGGGATGATCCGTGACCACCAGAAGCGGAGGTAACTGATGCCCTTTGTAAGCAGTTTGCTTTATCTTTTGGGCAACCCAGGCTGCTTTTTCTTTTCCTCCGCCGCCAAGAGCAGAGTCATCGGCAGAACGGCCTTCCTCAATCAGTCCGTAGAGAATGGGGTCCAATTCTTCGTACTCGGGCATACTGTCACTGTCTTTCTGGTCAATATGCAACTCGGCAGATGGTTCTTTTTTTATGGTATGGGCGGGTATACGCTCCCCGTTCCTGTTCAGATAGTCAGCCAGATCATAGACATCTGTCTTGTATATATCCCCAATGACCATCAGGGCTCCGACCAGATCTCCGTACAATGTTCCGTAACCCATGGCCAGTTCGCTTTTATTGCTTGTGTTTAGTACCAGATGATCCTTTTTATTGGAATAGGCCATAAGAAGGACAGCCCGGATCCGGGCCTGAATGTTTTCCTCGGTTACATCGTGCGGTGCGTGTTCAAATACCGGAGCCAATTCACGTACAAATTTGTGAAATATGGGGTCTATGGGTATTATGTTATAAGCGATCTCGTTAAGCGTGCACAATTTCAACGCATCTGTAAGGGAATGAACGGTAGAATAGGGCCCGGGCATCATCAGTCCGTGAACATTTTCTTTTCCCAGCGCATCCTGGGCCAGGCAGGCCACAACAGCAGAGTCAAGGCCTCCCGATATGCCCACCACCGCGCGTTCTTTGCCGGCTTCATGAAAAAATTGCCTGATCCCGTGGGTCAGAATCCTGTAAATTTCTTCTGACGTTTTCATTACAGTGTGAATTTACTGCTTATTGACTGGTAATTATAAACTTTGTTGATAATATCGGCAAATTCGCGTGCTATGGACAACACTTTGATTTTGCTTTTATCTACATCGGGATCCGAACATAAAGGAATGGTATCGGTTACAATGACTTCTTCCAGTGCAGAATTGGCTATTGTGTTGTATGCCAGTCCGGAAAGAACGGGATGAGTGGCCATGGCTCTTACGCTGCGAGCTCCCTTGGACATCATCATATCCGAAGCCCTTGCGATCGTGCCGGCAGTATCTATCATATCGTCCAGGATAATGATATTCCTGTCTTTCACATCCCCTATGGCGGTCATACTTCCCACGACGTTTGCTTTTTCACGGGATTTATGACATATGATCAGCGGACATTCCAGTTTACGTGAATAGGCATTGGCTCTTTTGGCGCCTCCCATATCGGGAGCTGCCACAGAAAGATTTTCAAGGTTCAGGTTTTTAATGTATGGCACAAAAACTGAACTTGAATACACATGATCTACGGGGAAATCAAAAAATCCCTGAATCTGGTCTGCGTGCAGGTCCATGGTCATAACCCTGTCGCAGCCTGCAGCTTCCAGCAGGTTAGCAACCATCTTGGCTCCTATTGAGACCCTCGGTCTGTCCTTGCGGTCCTGTCTTGCCCAGCCGAAATACGGTATTACGGCAATCACTTTGTAAGCCGAGGCCCTTTTTGCGGCATCGATGGTCAGTAAAAGTTCAAAGAGGTTATCGACCGGGGGAAAAGTGGATTGAATGATAAAAACGGTGGAACCCCTTACGCTTTCGTCAAAGGCCGGTTGAAATTCTCCATCGCTGAACACCGTTACCGATGACAGTCCCAGGGGCATACCCAGGTGAGAAGCAATACGTTCGGCAAGATATCGGGATCCGCGGCAGGAGAAGATTTTAAATAAAGATGATCCATTGTCCCTTAGGTTAGATGGGGCAAAGATAATAAGAAATATATATTCCAGAAGTTCTTTTCTGCCGGAAGCTGTTTTTGATGATACGGTAAATAATGGGGGAAGTGGCTCCCAGTAAGGGGATAGAGATTCTTTAAACAAATCCACTTGTTTTTGCAGAGCTGTCGCGGATAATTTATCTGCTTTGGTAAGTACCAAGGCAAAAGGTATTTGCCAGGACCCGAGTTTTAAAAGAAATTCCAGATCGATTTGTTGTAACGGATGCCTGCAATCCAATAGTACAAACAACAGGACCATTTGCGGTGTGCGGAGTATGTAATTTTGGACCATGACTTCCATTCGGGCTCTGAGCGTTTTGGAAATTTTGGCAAATCCGTATCCCGGGAGGTCGGTTATGATCCATTTTCCGTTAACAAGAAATTTGTTGATGCATTGTGTTTTGCCCGGTGTGGAAGAAGTATGTGCCAGTCCTTTTGTTCTGCACAACATGTTTATAAGGGAAGACTTACCCACGTTGGACCTGCCAATAAAAGCAAATTCAATGGGCGCGTTTTCCACAGGTTCTTCGGTTTTTGTGAAGCTTCCCAGAAATGTGGCCTGATTAATTTCCATGAAGCTAAGGTAATGTTTTTCTGAGATTTTAACGTAAATTTGTAACATGGAGAGGTTGGATTTGATTGATTTGCAAAAGCGGCTGGAATGCGCTGTTAATGAGGCTTTTGAAGAACCCTGCTGGGTACGCGCAGAAATTAACCGTTTGGATGTGCGCAACGGTCATTGTCATTTGGAACTGGTGCAGAAAGAACCCCGGACAGACAGGCTGCTGGCTAAAGCCCAGGCAGTCATCTGGGCCGGTGTCTTTTCCATGCTGGAACCTTTTTTCAGAACTACTGCCGGCATGGAACTTCGTGCAGGGTTACAGGTGCTGCTGTGTGTGGAGCCCCGGTTTCATGCGCTATACGGACTGAGCCTGGTAGTGAGTGATATTGATCCTTCCTTCACCCTGGGAGGGTTGGAGCTGGAAAGAAGAAAAACGCTGGAACGATTGGAACGTGAAGGGATCCTGAACATGAACAGGGAGTTGCCCTTTCCCCGCATACCCTTGCGTCTTGCTGTAATTTCTTCTCCGGCTGCTGCCGGATACCAGGACTTTACCAATCACCTGGGGGCTTCCCGTTTTGGCTTCCTGGTAGCGTTGTTCCCGGCTCTTATGCAGGGGAGCGAAGCCCCGGGAAGTATCATAAAAGCCATGGAACAGGTGGCCGATACGGCAATTCCTTTTGATTTGCTCATCATGATTCGCGGAGGAGGTGCCGTTGCAGACCTGCATTGTTACGACAATTACGACCTGGCTGCACATATAGCCCAGTTTCCCATTCCGGTAATAACCGGTATTGGCCACCAGAGAGATACACATATAGCAGACAGGGTGGCCGCCATGTCACTCAAAACACCTACGGCCGTGGCTGATTTTCTGGCAAGTTTGCTGGAACAGGAAGAAGACAGTCTGATCCAATTGTCCCATAGGCTGGAACGGGCCGTATATAACCGGATAAGCAGGGAAAAACAAGATCTGGAGCATGTGTTGAAAGACATAAAAGGTGCCGTCAGGTGGCTTATTCAGCAACACGCCCACAAGCTGGAAATCCTGGAACAACGCATACGTAAGAACAATCCGCTGACATTGCTGGAGAGAGGCTATTCCCTGACAATGTGTGGGGGCAAAACCATAAAGGACGCTGCCACGCTCAAACCCGGTGACAAAGTGCATACTGTAGTAAGAAGAGGAGCTTTTGATGCCATGGTGGAAAACGTTGAACAATAATTCTATATGAAAAAGAAAACAGAGCTGAATTACGAACAGGCAAGGGAAGAATTGGATACCCTGGTAACATCTTTGGAGCAACCGGATGCGGATCTGGGTGTGATAGGGGCAAAAGTTAAAAGGGCCCTGGAACTGGTTGCTTTTTGCAAGGATTATTTACATCAGGTTCAGGAAGATGCTGAAAAAGCGCTCGATTCTCATGAAAAAGAATAACATACGTTTGCTGATCCCGGCAACAATACTGATGCTTGTAGCGGCCTTTCAGCCGTTGGAGGGTCAAACTCGTTTGAAACTATCGAAAACCGATACCCTTTCGCATCCGCTTATAAACCTGCTCAAAGAATCTGCTTCCCAAGTGTTTCACGATCCTTCACCTCCGCGTTTTGTGATGATTGACAGTACCGGGAATTATTTATTTGGAATGGGAGGGTATGTTTCCTGTTACGCTTACTACGACGGGACCGGCTTTCTTTCCAGGGATCTGATCACCGCTTTGATACCTAGGGACCATTCTTCCTTGCGAAGTGGGCGGTTCAGTCTGGATGCCAGTAATTCCAGGATCTTTTTTCAACTCATAGGAGATACCCGTTTGGGGAAAGTACAGGCTTATATTGAAGGAGGTTTTTCAGCTCAGGGAAACACTTTTTCCATGAAACATGCTTACTTGTCTGTAAAGCATTTTTTGATTGGGCAGACCTGGAGCAATATCATGGATCTGAAAGCTTCCCCGGCTACTGTTGACGGAGAAGGTCCGTCGGGTTTGAACGGGCTGCGACAGCCACAAATAAGGTACGGCTGGATGTGGAACAACGGATTCAGGTTTTTTGCATCCCTGGAAGATCCGGAAATCACCATGCTGGATGTCCCTGAAAATATGGTTTTGGAGGATGTGCAAATCATGGGGCAACATTTCCCCGACCTCATACTTTCAGCGGGTTACGACAGGCCTAAGTGGCATATGCAATTGGCCGGAGTGTTGCGTTTTATGGAGAAACAAAGAGGGTACGGACTTGCCGTGTCCGGCCATATGAACCTTACCCAACGGGATGTGCTCATGTTCCAGGCAACCGGGGGAGCCGGCATAGGGCATTATATCCAGGACCTGGGCGGTTTGGGATATGATGTTTTTATAAATGGTCAGGGTAATTTAGATAAGATTCGTGCTTTAGGGTATTATGCAGCCTGGGAACACCACTGGAATGAAAAATGTTTTACCGGCCTGGTCTATTCGGCAGTTCATGTAGAACCTTATGAAAATGCCCCGGATTATTTCTACCGGAAAACCAATTATGCTGCCATTAATACTTTCTGGAATGTCTATCAGCACGGGATGCTGGGTATTGAAGCCGTATACGGTGACCGGAAAGATCATGACGGCAAGAAAGGATACACATGGCGACTGAATTGTATGTTGCGTTATAATTTTTAACGATGGAAAATTTGGAAATATGGGAACAGGACCCGTACCTGAAACCATTTAAACCCGTTATTTGGCGCCGGCATCAGATGCGTCTGCAAAAAGCGCTGGAATTGCAAGGTTCCCAAGAGCGGTTCTGCGGTGTTTTTAACAATCACCTCTATTACGGGCTTCACAAAATACGCGGAAAATGGATTTGCCGTGAATGGGCTCCCAATGCCGGGGCAATATACCTGGTAGGAGAATGCAACGGATGGAAAAGAGATCCGGATTACGCCTTCAGACCGGTTGGCATGGGAAACTGGGAGCTGGAACTTCCGGGAGAAACCTTGCAACACGGTCAGCTGTATAAATGGCTCATAGAATGGCCCGGCGGAGCGGGTGAAAGACTCCCTGCATATGCCCGCCGTTGTGTCCAGGATCCTGAAACCAAGATATTCAGTGCCCAGGTGTGGCATCCCCGCGTTCCTTATAGATGGAAACACGAGAATCCGCCCCGGGTGAAAAATCCCCTCATATACGAAGCACATATTGGCATGAGTGGAGAGGAACACGCTGTAGCGGATTTTGACTGGTTCCGGAAAAAGGTTTTACCCCGGATCGCACGCCTGGGATACAACACCTTGCAGTTGATGGCCATTCAGGAACATCCCTATTACGGTTCTTTCGGATACCAGGTTTCCAACTTTTATGCGGTGAGTTCCCGGTTTGGCACTCCGGAAGGATTAAAAAAACTGATAGACCGGGCGCATGAATTGGGCATTGCTGTCATACTGGATCTTGTACATTCACATGCCGTAAAAAATGAAATAGAGGGACTCAGCCGTTTTGACGGGACCTATGATCTTTATTTCCATGCCGGTCCGCGCGGAGAACATACTTTATGGTCTTCCCGCTGTTTTGATTACGGAAAAGGATCCGTCATGCATTTTCTTCTATCCAATGTGAAATACTGGCTGGAAGAATACCACCTGGACGGGTTCCGTTTTGACGGGGTTACCTCCATGATGTATTACGATCACGGACTGGGAAGGGCATTTACCGAATACGGACATTACTTTGACGGGAACCAGGACGAAGATGCCATCACTTATCTGGGTCTGGCCAATAAGCTGATACATGATTGCAATCCCGATGCCATCACCGTAGCCGAAGACGTGAGCGGTATGCCTACCCTGGCTTATCCGTTTGAAAAAGGAGGCATGGGTTTTGATTTTCGCATGAGCATGGGGGTCGCGGATCACTGGATCAAATGGATAAAGGAAGTCAAAGACGAAGACTGGCATGTAGGAGACATTTTTTACGAACTTACCAATAAACGCAGGGACGAACATACCATTTCCTATGCAGAATGCCACGACCAGGCGTTAGTGGGAGATAAAACCATAATCTTCAGGCTTATAGATAAGGAAATGTACACATCTATGAGCAAAGACATACAATCCCTGGTTGTGGACAGGGGAATGGCACTGCACAAGATCATCCGCCTGCTTTCCCTGGCTACGGCAGGGGATGGATACCTCAACTTCATGGGTAACGAATTCGGACATCCCGAATGGATAGATTTTCCCAGGGAAGGTAACGGATGGAGCTATCATTATGCCCGCAGGCAATGGTCTTTGGCAGATGACGGATTCCTGCGTTACGGACAACTTGAGCTTTTTGACCGGGATATGATACATTTGTCCGGGGCACAGAATTTGTACAGTAATGCCCCGCGTCCTGTAGTACAGGATATCGGGTCACAGGTGCTGGCCTTTGAACGGGGACGGTTACTTTTTGTTTTCAACCTGAGTCCTGACAGATCATACAAAGATTACGGCATGGAAGTGGATTCCGGTACTTACCGCTGCATACTGGATACGGATGATCCTTTGTACGGAGGATATGGAAGGAATGAAAAAGAAACGGCCCATCTGACACTTCCTCAGAGAGGCACCAACGTCCTTTTCCTGTACCTTCCGGCACGTACTGCAATGGTATTTAATAGAGAATAAATTAGTATCTTGCAAGGTTATGCAATAACACTATGGCATATTTACAGTTCAACAAACACGAATTGGGAAACCTGGAATATTCCCTGCCGCGGGAGATCCTTGTTACTAACCGGGCCGGAGGTTACCTCAATACCACACTGGTGGGATGCAATACCCGGAAATATCACGGATTGTTTGTCGTTCCCATTGACGAACTGGGAGGAGGCAATTACGTTCTCTTGTCTACGCTGGATGAAACGCTCATTCAGCACAACCAGGCTTTCAACCTGGGCATTCACCGCTATCCCGGAATATATGAACCACGCGGACATAAATATATTATTGACTTTGAGATAGATAAAAACATCGTCCTGACTTACAGGATAGGAGGCATGATCTTTCGCAAAGAAATTGTTTTCTTGCACAACAAGGAACAATTGCTTATCCGGTATACACTCCTGGAAGCGCATTCACCAACCACATTGAGACTAAAGCCTTTTCTGGCTTTTCGCAATATCCACGAATTGACACATGCCAATCTGGCAGCAGACATCTTTCACTCGAATGTGGAAAAAGGAGTGGGCTACTGTTTATACCAGGGATTTCCCCGTCTGTATATGCAACTGAACGTTCAAAATGAATTTGTCAGGTATCCGGACTGGTACAAAAACATTGAATACCTGCATGAAAGTGTCCGGGGTTACGAAAATCACGAAGATCTCTTTGTTCCGGGATATTTTGAATGTCCCATCCGCAAAGGGCAAAGCATTGTCTTTTCCGCTTCACTTGCTCCGGCCAATCCTTCACGCCTGAAAACAATATTTACCAACGAAATCGCGAACAGGCCTTCCCGGGATTCCTTTAAAAATTGCCTGAAACTATCGGCTTCCCAGTTCCTTATAAACAGAAACGGAAAAACCCATGTGATAGCAGGCTATCCCTGGTTGGGAAAATGTCCCCGGGACACAGCCATGGCCTTGCCGGGACTGACACTGGCTGCAGAAAACGCGAATAACACAGTATTTACATCTGCTCTGGACACCCTTATAGCAGATAAAAACAATCTGTACCGGACGGCCGATGCACCTTTATGGGTGTTCTGGACACTACAGCAATACCTGAATGCAACAGGTGATAAAAAGTCTGTGTGGCGATCTTACGGGACTTTCTTAAAAGAAGTATTGCGTAACTACAAAAACGGTACGCAAATAGTACAAATGCATCCCAACGGCTTGATCTGGGCAGAAAAAGAAGGAACACCGCTTACCTGGATGGATGCCGTTCTGGAGGACAAACCGGTTACCCCCAGGGCCGGCTACAATGTAGAAGTATGTGCACTGTGGTACAATGCCGTATGTTTTGCCATGGAGCTTGCCCGGGACAGCGGTGACAAGGAATTTGAAAATGAATTCAGGGATATTCCCGAATTGATCAGGGAAAACTTTTTACCTACATTCTGGTGTGAATCGCTTTCTCAGTTGGCAGACTTTGTGGACCGGAACGGGCAGAACACCTATACAAGGCCCAACCAGTTAATAGCCTGCTCTTTGCCCTATACACTGCTAAATGAAGAAAAGATCAATACCGTATTGGAAATCTGCACCAAAGAGTTGCTTACAACACGCGGTCTCAGAACCTTGTCTCCCAAAAATCCTTTCTTTGAAGGTCATTACGAAGGAAATCCGCAAAAAAGGAACACGGCTTACCAACAGGGATCTGTATTTCCATGGCTGCTGGGACATTATATAGATGCACAATTTCGTATTCACGGAAAATCCTTCGCTTCATGTGCCCAGGATATGATTCGTGTTTTTGAAGAAGACATTGCCGAGCACGGTTTGGGATCCATTGCCGAGTTGTACGACGGCAATCCGCCTCACCGCCCCCACGGATGCATATCCAATGCCCGCAGCGTTGCCGAATTGTTGCGAATAATCAAACTCATAGAAAAACACAAAAAAGTATGAAAGTATTAATGTTCGGATGGGAGTTCCCGCCCCATATTGCCGGCGGACTGGGTACTGCGTGTGACGGTCTTACCCGGGGACTGGCCAAGCAACAGGTGGAAGTGCTTTTTGTGATGCCCTCTGCCTCGGGAGATGAGGATGAGACAGCCGTACGTATTATCAATGCCAGTGATGTAGCTGCCTTTCATACTAAACAGGAAGCCCGCCATATCTTTGACAAAGTGCAATTCCTGAAAGTAACCTCCAACCTGATTCCGTACCTGGGCCCCGATGAATTTGAAGAAAAAGTGGATTTGGAACGGGAAAAAGAATGGAATGAATTCAGGATCTCGTTCGGACAGAAGTATAAGTTCTCGGGCAAATACGGGAAAAACCTGATGGAAGAAGTCATGAGGTATTCCCTGGTGGCTGCGGCCATTGCCCGTCAAAATCAATTTGACGTGATTCATGCCCATGACTGGCTCACCTATATGGCAGGAATAGCCGCAAAACGCGTATCGGGCAAACCTTTGGTCATTCACGTGCATGCCACTGAATTTGACCGCTCGGGAGATAACATAAATACACAGGTATACGACCTGGAAAAAAAGGGTATGGAAACAGCGGACAAGGTAATTGCCGTAAGCCACCTGACCCGAAATACCATTATCAACCGTTACCATATTGATCCGGAAAAAGTCATCACCGTACACAATGCCGTAGATTTCAGTTCACGCGAACACCGTGAAATAACCCGCGGTGTACCGGAAAAAATAGTCACGTTCCTGGGAAGGATCACTTTCCAGAAAGGCCCTGAGTATTTTATAGAGGCGGCATACAAGGTCCTTCAGAAAACTAAGAATGTCCGTTTTGTCATGGCAGGAAGCGGAGACATGTTCAACCGCGCCATCCGGCGTGTAGCCAAATTAGGCATTTCCCCCAACTTTCATTTTACCGGGTTCCTGAAGGGAGAAGACGTGAAAAACATGTTTGCATATTCAGATGTCTACGTTATGCCATCGGTTTCTGAACCGTTTGGGATATCCCCTCTGGAAGCCATGCGGGCAAACGTCCCCACCATCATATCCAAGCAATCGGGGGTTGCCGAGGTGCTGCACCATGCCATAAAAGTAGATTTTTGGGATGTCAATGCCCTGGCCGATGCCATATACGGCCTTTTGACCTATCCAGCCTTATCTGCCATGACAGTGCGGTGCGGACTGGAAGAGGTAAACGCCCTAAAATGGGACAATGCCGCTCTCAAAGTCAGGGATATTTACGAATCTGTCACCCGGGAAAAATCAAAAATTCAATAATATGAAAAAGACACTCTGCTTGTACTTTCAGGTGCATCAACCTTACAGGTTACGTCAATACCGGTTCTTTGACATAGGCAAAAACCACGACTATTTTGATGAATTTGCCAATAAGACTATCATGTCACGGGTGGCTGACCGGTGCTATATACCCGCCAACCGGTTGATGCTGGAACTGATCAAAAAATACGACGGTGCCTTCCGGATTGCATTTTCCGTGAGCGGGATTGCCTTGGAACAAATGGAGCAATTTGCTCCGCATGCCCTGGACTCTTTCCGGGAGTTGGCAAAGACCGGGTGTGTGGAATTTCTTGCCGAGACGTACTCTCATTCCCTCTCTTCTATGATTTCTCCCAAAAAATTCAGGGATCAGACGACCATGCACGTAAAGGCAGTGGAAAAATATTTTGGACAAAAACCTACAGCATTCAGAAATACGGAACTGATATACTCGGACACCATTGGTGAAATGGTGTCGGGCATGGGGTTCAGCACCATGTTGACAGAAGGGGCGCGACACATTATGGGTTGGAAAAGTCCGAATTACCTCTATGTCAATGCTCTGAATCCCAAATTGAAATTGCTGCTTAGAAATTTCAGGCTTAGCGATGACATTGCTTTTCGTTTTTCGGACAGGAACTGGGGCGACTGGCCCCTGACTGCAGAAAAATACGCATCCTGGATAGCCGGGGCCCTGGAAAAAGATGATATCCTGAACATATTTATGGATTACGAAAGTTTTGGGGAACACCAAAAGACTTCTTCCGGAATATTTGATTTCCTGAAAGCGTTACCCGGTATGGTTCTTAATCATTCAGGCATAGAAATGCTCACTCCCACCCAGGCTGCCGCAAAACATCAGCCCATTGCACCTTTGAACGTTCCTTATGCCATATCCTGGGCAGACGAAGAAAGGGATATTAGCGCCTGGTTGGGGAATGAATTGCAAAAGGAAGCTTTTGTCAATTTGTATAAAATTGAAAACCAGGTCAGGGAAAGCAACGATACGCACTTACAGCGTGATTTCCGAAGGCTTCAGGCCAGTGACCATTTTTATTACATGTGTACCAAATTCTTTTCGGACGGGGACGTACATAAATATTTCAATCCCTACGATACCCCGTACGAGGCATTTATTAATTATATGAACGTGCTGAGCGATATTACGCTGCGCACTACTAAAAAGAAAGTATGAAGAGTGAATTGAATCTTAGTCCCGATTATTTGTTTGAAGTGAGTTGGGAAGTCTGCAATAAGGTAGGAGGAATCCATACCGTAATTGCGACCAAGGCGTTGAATATGTCAAAAGAAATGGAAAACAGACATATCCTGATAGGCCCTGATGTATGGAGAGAAACAAAACAAAACCCCGAGTTCCTGGAAGATCCCCGGCTGTTGCGTTCCTGGAGGGACCGTGCCGCACAGGACGGACTCAGGATAAGGGTGGGACGCTGGAATGTACCGGGAAATCCAATAGCCGTACTGGTGGATTTCTCATCCTATATATCAAGAAAAGACGAAATTTTTACCGAATTCTGGAAAAAATACAAACTGGATTCCATCAGCGGACAATGGGATTATATAGAACCCGCCCTGTTTGGGTATGCATCCGGGATTGTCATTGAAAGTTTTGTGCGCTTTAACCTGGCTCCTCATCATAAGAGTGTAGCCCAGTTCCATGAATGGATGACAGGCATGGGTCTGTTGTACCTTAAATCCGTGAAGATCCCGGTTGCCACCACTTTTACCACCCATGCCACGGTCGTTGGACGTTCCATTGCAGGAAACATGCTTCCCCTGTACAATAATATGGAAACGTACAATCCTGCTGAAAAAGCACGTGAATACAATATCATAGCAAAACATTCCCTGGAAAAGACGGCTGCTTTCAATGCAGATGCCTTTACTACCGTAAGTGATATTACAGCCCGGGAGTGCGCCCATTTTCTGGAAAAGAAAGTGGACATAGTGACTCCCAACGGTTTTGAAAACAGCATAACACCCAAAGAGGAACAATTTGAAGAAACCCGCATGGAGGGAAGGCATAAATTACTGGAAATCGCAGGGAGCATGCTTCACCGGGAAGTGGATCCGGATGCCTTTTTAGTGGGAATCAGCGGACGCTATGAATACAAAAACAAAGGAATAGACGTTTTCCTGGAAGCAATGGCTATGTTGGACAGGGAAAGAGGATCTGCGGATCGCCAGATCCTGGCATTTCTTATGATCCCGGCTTATCATAAAGGACCCAGGAAGAATTATGACGATCCGTTTACTACCCATATTCTTAACGATCCGGAATACGATCCGGTGCTCAATGTATTGCGTGAGCAAAATTTGCGGAACTCGGAAAAGAATCATGTAAATGTATTTTTTATTCCCTGTTACCTGAATGGGGATGACGGACTCATAGACAAGAAATATTACGAATTGCTCATTGGTCTGGATCTTTCCATTTTCCCGTCTTATTACGAACCCTGGGGATACACTCCGCTTGAAAGCCTTGCCTTCCACGTGCCTACTGTCACCACTTCCCTTGCCGGGTTCGGATTGTGGGTAGACAAAATGTACAAGAAGGATCATCCCGGCATTCAAATTATTCACCGCGATGACTACAACCACGAATCCGTTGTGAAAGACGTGGCTGCCGTGGTAAGAAAAATGAGTCTGCTGACGCCCCGGGATGCCATGAAGGTAAAAGACAATGCGCGCGATGTTTCTACAATCGCCCTATGGGATAACCAATTGAAGTATTACCGGAAGGCCTATGCCATTGCGCTGGAAAAAATAGTTGAAAACATGGGTGCTTTTCCCGTCAAAAGGGATGAGTGTTCTACCCTCCACAGGGATCTGATCAGTGCCATACCCACATGGTCTCCTGTTACCATTCAAAAACAGTTACCCCAGCGATTGCTTTTCCTGGAAGTATTGTCCAAAAATTTATGGTGGTCCTGGAACCAGGATGCCAGAAAGCTTTTTTCCGGTATAGATCCGGATCTTTGGCGCCGGGTGGAAAAGAATCCCATTGTGTTGCTGGATAAGATACCCTATAAAAAATACAAAGCCCTGGAAAAGAACAAGGCCTTCCTGGAACAACTGGACCTGGTGGAAGCCCGTTTCCGGGAATACATGAACGCACGTCAGGAAATGAAAGGCCCCCGTATTGCATACTTTAGTATGGAATACGGTCTGGATTGGACCCTGAAGATCTATTCCGGAGGTCTGGGGATCCTGGCAGGAGATTACCTGAAAGAATCCTCAGATAAGGGAGTGCACATGACCGGGGTGGGACTGTTGTACCGTTACGGTTATTTCCGTCAGTTCCTTTCGGCACAGGGTGATCAGGTTAGCGACAGGGAAGTGATTGATTTTCAAAAAACACCTGTTATGCCGGTGCGTGACAACCAGGACAACTGGACCACCATCAGCATCGCATTCCCGGGAAGAAATGTATATGCCAGGATATGGCGGGTTGATATTGGTAAAACCGCATTATACCTGTTGGATACCGATTTTGAAGACAACATGCCCGAAGACCGTCCCATCACCCACCAACTTTACGGCGGTGACTGGGAAAACAGACTCAAGCAGGAATTGCTGTTGGGCGTGGGAGGTATAAGGGCGTTGCGCGCCATGGGCATAGATGCAGATATCTATCATTGCAACGAAGGTCATGCCGCATTTACCGGACTGGAACGTATGAGGGAGTATGTGACAGAAGAAAACCTGTCCTTTGAAGAAGCCCGGGAAGTAGTAAGGGCATCATCACTCTTTACAACACACACACCGGTTCCCGCAGGACACGATGCTTTTACCGAAGATATGTTACGTGCCTATTTTTCCCATTATCCGGACCGTCTGAAAACTTCCTGGGAGACTCTTATGGCACTGGGTAAATCCGTTTCCTGTGATTCACATGAAAAATTCTCTATGAGTTTCCTGGCAGCCAACCTGTCCCAGGAGATCAACGGAGTGAGCAAGCTTCACGGGCAGGTTAGCCGGGAGATACTCAATCCCCTCTGGCCGGGATACCTGCCCCAGGAATCGCATGTGGATTATGTGACCAACGGGGTGCATTATCCTACCTGGACGGCCTCTGAATGGAAAAAGGTGCACTCCCGTGTTTTCGGTGCGGATTTTGGGACTCATCATTATGACAGAGACTGTTTTAAAGCGTTTTTAGACGTTGAAGACAATGAGATATGGGACGTTCGCAATAAATTGAGAGCCAAGCTTATGGATAGGATAATCTCGGCACTTTCCAGTACGGAAAAGGCCCCTGAATTTTATTCTCCCCGGGATGTGGTATCTATCCGGGCTGCTCTGAGCAAGGACATTCTTACTATAGGTTTTGCCCGGCGTTTTGCGACCTATAAAAGGGCGCACCTGTTGTTCACAAATCTGGAGCGACTGGATGCCCTGGTAAATAATCCCAAACGTCCCGTACAGTTTCTCTTTGCCGGGAAAGCCCATCCGCACGACAAAGCGGGTCAGGACCTGATAAAACGCATAGTTGAGGTGTCTCGTATGCCACGTTTTATGGGCAAGGTATTGTTCCTGCCCAATTACAATATGGAAATGGCCAAGCGCCTGGTTCAGGGAGTGGATGTGTGGATGAACACACCCACACGTCCCCTGGAAGCTTCCGGTACCAGCGGGGAAAAAGCTTCATTGAACGGCGTAATGCATTTTAGCGTTCTGGACGGATGGTGGGTGGAAGGATACCGGCCGGGAGCAGGCTGGGCATTGTCAGAAGAACGAACCTATGAAAACCAGGAATACCAGGACGATATGGATGCCGCAGTAATCTATAGCATGCTTGAAAACGAGATCGTTCCATTGTTTTACAAACGGAACAAAGAAGGGATTCCCGTGGAATGGATACGACATATTAAAAACACGGTGGCATACGTGGCCGGCAATTATACGACCAACCGCATGATGGAAGATTACGAAGTCAAATTCTACCAGCCGCTCCATAAAAGATATGCCCAAATGGTTAAAGACAATTATGCCCAGGCCCGAGAAACCGCTTTTTGGAAACGAAAACTGGAAAGGGAGTGGGGCTCGCTGGAAGTGTTATCCTACACACATCCCAACGACAGCAAAGACATCCTCACTTTGGGAAGCGAAAGCGAATCCCGCGTGAAAATATACCTGGGAGCGCTTTCGGCAGAAGACATTGGTGTAGAGATGGTTATCACTACTCGCGGCAAGGCCGGAGAAGTCATCATAGACGACATCATTCCATACACTCTGGAAGAAGTCAATAACGGAGAAGCCGTATACGTATGTAAACTGATACCACAATCGGCAGGTTCTTATTACATTGCTTCCCGGATATATGCCAATAACCCCAAAATGCCGCACCGGCAGGATTTTGCTTTGGTAAAATGGTTGTAGCAGCAACAGGTTTTTTTGACGGAGTCCATTTAGGACACAAAGCCGTTCTGTCTGCGTTGGTTGAAACAGCGCGGCAACAACACGGCAGAAGCCTGGTAGTGTCTTTCTGGCCCCATCCCAGGGCTGTTTTGCAACAGGATGCACAGCGATTCCGTTTGCTGACCACTTTGGAAGAAAAAAAGAAAATGATCCTGGATATGGGGGTGGATGATTTTCAGATCATCCCCTTTACACGGGATTTTTCTGCACTTCCTGCCGGCTCTTTTTTCAGAGACTACCTGTTGGACCATTACGGGGTGAAGATGCTGGTGGCAGGATACAATCACAGATTGGGTTG
>DAOSXZ010000007.1:0-13192 GCA_035380845.1 Bacteroidales bacterium
TGGCGGGCTTACAGCAATACAGAGCCGTGGGAGTGGCGGTTCCCGTTACAGACACATTGTTTTTTACAGGACCGGCTAACGAACATGTGATCAGGGTCCCGGAAAGGGATTTGTTTATGAGGGCCCAGACGCCCCAGGCATTTCGCATATCTGTGTTAAAGAAAGCATATGAATTTGCCCTGGCAGGACCTGCTTTTACAGCTACAGATGATTGCGGGGTGGTAAGACGGTATATGCACCGGGAAAAGATCCACATTGTCCGTGGAGATGAAAAAAACAGCAAGATCACTTATCCCGGGGATCTAGAGATAATGAGCCATTGGTTGGAATAAAACGTTACTCCACAATAAATTCAAGGTTGTTCTTTTGTATCCAGCCTAAAAGTTCCGGTGTCAGATCTATCCGGTGGGAACGGGAAAAAAGTTTGACAGCCATTTTGTTTCCTTTGTCTTTAAGCACGAAATGTACTGTGATTTTTCCGGGGTTACTGGCAAGTGTGTTGACCAGTTCCTTTCTAAAGGATGCATTGATCTGTTCTACATCCAGGTAAACGGTCATGGCATTTAGTGTCTCTTTGGCATTAGCCAGAAGAGATATACCCAATATCCGGACTTCTTTTTCCTTTGGCCCTTTATCCTGAACAGAACCGTTTTTCTTTTTGTATGAAAAGCGTTCCTGCAGGGAACATCTCATAAGCAATGCTTCCCCTTGACGCATATAAGGCAGGAATTGCTCGAATTCTTTTCCAAAAAGGGTAAATTTACGGGTGGAGGTATAATCTTCCACGGTAAAAGTTCCCCAGGGACGTCCCGAGTTTTTGGAAAGGGCAGAGGTTACGTTGGTAACCAAGCCTCCCAGCCGCACTTCCCGGGAAGGAAAATTCTCTTCGCTTTGCGCCTTTTCCAGTATCTCAGCTATTTCCTGCAGGGAATGTGAAGTAAAGTGCTTCATTTCAAAAGAAAACCGGTCCAGCGGATGTGAAGAGAGGTATATCCCAACCATTTCTTTTTCCTTTTTCAGGAAATCCTCCGTCACCTCCAGTGTCATATGTGGCGGGGCGGGTCTTTCCGGGGGGACCAAAGACTCTGTCCCTTCTCCAAAAAGACTGGATACATCACGGGTCTTTTCTTCCTGAATCATGATGCCATAACGCATAAGACTGTCCAGGAACACCCCGTCTTTGTTACAAGGCAGAAAAAACTGGTGCCTTTTCACTTCTTTCATGGAATCAAAAGCCCCTGCATAGACAAGGCTTTCCAGAGCCTTCCTGTTACATGTGTTGAAGTTGATCCTTTCCGCAAAATCGTAGACATCTTTAAAAGAACCGTCTTGTTCCCTGGCACGGATGATATTTTCCACAGCCCCGTATCCGACACCTTTTATTCCTGCCATGCCAAAACGGATGTCTCCTGCTTTGTTCACTGTAAAGTCATGCATGGATTCATTGACATCCGGGCCCAGCACATTCAGTTCCATACGCTTGCACTCGGCCATGAATTTTGAAACTTCCTCTATGTTATCCCGGTTCCTGGAAAGTACTGCGGCCATGAATTCGGCAGGATAATTGGCTTTCAGGTATCCCGTCTGGTAACTGAGGATGGAATAACAGGTTGCATGCGACTTGTTAAAGGCATATTGGGCAAAAGCAGTCCAATCTACCCATATTTTTTTCAAAATGGCTTCGTCAATACCCCGCTTTGATCCCCTTTCCAAAAATTCAATGCGAAGTTCTTCCATCTCATTACGCTTTTTCTTTCCCATAGCAGAACGCAACTGGTCGGCTTCAAAACCCGAAAAACCGGCCAGTTCCTGGGATAAAAGCATCACCTGTTCCTGGTATACGGTGATCCCGTAAGTTTCTTTCAGGAATTTTTCCATTTGAGGCAGATCGTAAGTGATAGTTTTCCGGCCGTGTTTACGATCAATAAAATCGGGGATGTATTCCATAGGACCCGGACGGTACAGCGCCGTCATGGCTATGAGGTCTTCCAGACAAGTGGGTTTGAGCTCCCGGAGCCATTTACGCATACCGTCACTTTCAAACTGGAATACGCCTACCGTATCACCGCGGCTGAACAATTCATACGTTGGTCCGTCGGTAAGTGGAATGTCGTTAATATCAATATCAATGTTGTGGTTGGCCTTGATGTTTTCCACAGCGGTCTTGAGAATACTAAGCGTTTTGAGGCCCAGAAAATCCATTTTCAACATGCCCACCTGTTCTATCAGCGAACCTTCGTACTGGGATACAAGGATATCCTCTCCGGTATCTTTGTCTTTGCCGGTGGAAAGGGGAATATGGTCAGTAAGCGTTTCCGGTCCGATAATAATAGCACAGGCATGTACCCCGGTGTTCCTGACAGAACCTTCCAGTTTCCGGGCATATTCAAGGGTAGAACTGAGCAGGGGGTCTTCGGAATTCAAGGCTTCCTGCAGTCCCGGTACGTATTTAAGGGAATTTTCAATGTTGACCTTCTGCGGACGTCCGTCTTTTTCGGGCAAACGGTCAGGGATCAGCCTGGCCAGGCGCTCTGCCTCGGCAAGGGGCAATCTTTGTACCCGGGCAACATCCTTGATGGCGCTGCGCGCTGCCATGGTCCCGAATGTGATGACGTGCGAGACGTGGTCTTTGCCGTATTTGTTTTCCACGTACTGCAGCACTTTCCAACGGCCGTCATCGGCAAAGTCAATGTCTATATCGGGCAGGGATTTTCGTTCCTTGTTTAAAAAACGTTCGAACAACAATCCGTAACGGATAGGATCTGCCAGGGTTATTCCCAGGCAATAAGACACAACGGACCCGGCAGCAGAACCCCTGCCGGGACCCACCCAGACGTCCATTTCCCTTGATGCCCGTATAAAGTCACTTACAATAAGAAAATAATCGGGAAATCCCATTTCCGAGATAGTATTCAACTCAAAATCAATCCGCTCCCGCAACTCAGGTGTGATTTCCCCGTAGAGGCGTTCTGCTCCCAGGAAAGTTAAGTGACGCAGGTATGCGTTGGAATCGGAAAAGGAATCCGGGATAGGAAAATGAGGCAAAATGGGATCACGGTCCAGGCTATAGGGCGTAATTTTTTCACTAATTTCAAGCGTTGTTGCGAGGGCTTCGGGGATATCGGAAAACAATGCTGACATTTCCTCCGAGGATTTAAGGTATTCTTCCCCTGTATAGCGGATTTTCCGGTTGTCATCAGCTACATCGTCATTGGTGGCCACACAGATCAATCGATCGTGGGCCGGGGCATCTTCCGCATTAACATAATGTACGTCATTGGAGGCTACCAGTTTCACGTTGTGTTCATGTGCCAGCGTAATCAGGTGCGGTTCAATCTTCTGCTGAAGAACGTAACATGTTTTGGCCTTTTCAATATCAAGTTTCGTTTTGTGGCGCTGGAGTTCTATGTAATAATCCTCTCCGAACAACTGTTTATACCAGGAGATCAGTTGCGAAGCTTCTGTGAGTTTGTCTGCAAGGATTAACCGGGGCAGTTCTCCGGCAAGGCAGGCACTCATGGCAATCAAGCCTTCATGGTATTTTTCCAGCAACTCATGATCTATACGCGGTTTGTAATAAAAACCGTCAATATAAGCCTGAGAAACAAGTTTTATCAGGTTCTGATATCCCAAATGATCCTTAGCCAGTAAAACCAGATGGCAGGTGGTTGCATCTTCTTTGTTCTTTCTGAGCAGTCGCCCTTCAGGTGCCACGTAAACCTCACAACCCACTATGGGTTTTACTTCAGGATAGTTTTTTGCGGTGTTTATAAATTCCTTGACCCCAAACATGTTTCCATGATCGGTTATGGCCAGTGCCGGTTGTTTGTCCGCAGTGGCTTTTATAAAAAGCTGCGGAATAAAAGCCGCTCCGTCAAGGATGGAATATTGTGTGTGAACGTGCAGGTGAACAAAAGAAGAAGGCATGAGCGATTACTTTTTTCGGATGAGGGATTTTCCTGTCATAGTTGCAGGGGCTTCAATATCCATCAAATCCAGAACAGTAGGGGCGATATCTGCCAATATCCCGTCTTCCACGCTTTCCACGCGGGAATCCATAACAATAAAAGGAACACGATTCAATGAATGAGCGGTATTGGGGGACCCGTCTTCATTCAGTGCGTTGTCTGCATTTCCGTGGTCTGCGGTTATGATTACCGAGTATCCGTTTTCGCGGGCTGTTTGTGCTACCCGGTAAGCCAGCTGATCGATGGCTTTAACCGCCTGGCATATGGCATCAAAGACGCCGGTGTGTCCAACCATGTCGCCGTTGGCGAAATTGAGTACAATAAAAGAATACTTTTTGGTATTCAGGGCTTCAATGATCTTTTCTGCCACCCCGGGAGCACTCATTTCAGGTTTCAGATCGTAAGTGGCTACTTTGGGGGAAGGAACAAGGATCCTGTCTTCCAGGGGGAACACTTCTTCCCTGCCACCGGAAAAAAAGAAAGTAACGTGAGCGTATTTTTCTGTTTCCGCAATACGTAACTGGGGTAGTCCGTGTCCGCTCACGACTTCACCTATGGTTTCTTTTACTTTTTCCTTATCAAAAAGAATATGAAGCCCTTTGAAGGAGTCGTCATAGGGGGTCAGACAACAATAATACAGGGGAATGGTATACATTTCATGCTCCGGCATATTTTCCTGGGTCAGTACCCGGGTGATCTCCCGTGCACGGTCGTTACGGAAATTGAAAAATATCAGGGCATCATCTTTTTCCAGCGTCCCTACAGGGATCCCGGATCCATCCACACATACTACCGGTTTAATGAATTCGTCTGTAACCCCTTGTTTATAGCTTTGTTCTATTCCGTCAGCGGCATCGGCGAAGGGCATTCCTTTGCCGTGAACTATAAGGTCGTATCCGGCCTTTACGCGGTCCCACCTTTTATCGCGGTCCATGGTATAATAACGTCCTATCACACTGGCAATCTTCCCTGTAGAGGCATCAAGGTGTTTCTGCAGTTTTTCCACGTATCCCTTGCCGCTGAACGGGTCGGTGTCGCGTCCATCCATAAGGCAATGCACAAACACTTTGGTCAAGCCGTATTCTGCGGCAATATCCAGAAAGGCAAAAAGATGTTCCATAGACGAGTGTACCCCGCCTTCGGATACAAGACCCATTAGGTGAAGGGCTTTCCCGGTAGTTTTTACATATTGGTATACGTCTTTGACTTCGCTGTTTTCACGGATGGATCCGTCCCGGCATGCCCTGTTGATCTTCACAAGGTCCTGGTATACGATTCTGCCGGCTCCTATATTCAGGTGCCCAACTTCAGAATTGCCCATCTGTCCACGGGGCAGTCCCACGTCTTCTCCGCACGCACTCAGGGTACTGTTGGGATTGTTTTCTTTAAGTTTGTCAATATGTGGCTGACCGGCAGTATATATGGCATTTGTATGGTCGTGTTTTCCTTCTCCCCAGCCATCCAGGATCATTAAAAGTACATTTTTCATAGATCAATTATTTAACGTACAAAGGTACGAAAAGAATTAAGTACATTTGCCCCATATTATGAACAGACGAAACTATAAAAAAGGCGGATCGCACAAAGACCGCAGAAACAAACAAAACAAAAACACTTCCCGTGCAAAAGAATACACGGGGACTTTGAGCATGACCCGGGAAGGCTTTGCTTTCTTGCTGGTTACCACTGCCCAGGGAGAGTCTCCGGTTGACGACATCTTTCTCCCGGCGCGGAAACTGAACGGAGCCTTGCACGGCGATACGGTACGTGTGGCGGCCATTCCAAGGAACACAAAAAACGGAAGAAAAAACGAAGGAGAAGTTATCCACATACTGGAGCGTTCTTCAAAACCATATATTGGCATTGTCCAGATAGTAAATCAAGAAGCTTACGTGATCACCGATTCCAAAAACATGCCTTTTGACATACAGGTGGTCCGTAACGGGCTAAATGGAGCCAAAAACGGTCAGAAAGTGGCCATCCTGGTTACCGGATGGGACGAAAGAAACAACCTGCCTTTAGGAAAAATAACGGACGTATTGGGTGCTCCCGGGGAGAATAACACGGAAATGCACGCCATACTGGCAGAATTCGGATTGCCTTACCGCTTTGATCGTGAAGTGGAGGAAGAAGCCGGTTCTGTTTCTGACGGTATGTCAAAACAGGAAATTGAAGGCCGTCGTGATTTTAGAAAAGTTCCCACTTTTACTATAGACCCTGCTGATGCCAAGGATTACGACGATGCACTTTCTTTCCGCAGAACGGGCGAAAGAAACGATCTTATGGAAGTAGGCGTACATATTGCCGATGTGAGCCATTATGTAAAACCCGGAACCTTGATGGATCAGGCGGCTTTTGAAAGGGGGAATTCCGTATACCTGGTGGACAGAACTGTTCCTATGCTTCCGGAAAAATTATCCAATAAACTCTGTTCCTTGCGTCCTCACGAAGACAAATTGTGTTTTTCTGCTGTATTCAGCTTTGACGACAATTACAAAGTGGTTTCCCGGTGGTTCGGAAGAACGGTTATACGATCTTCCTGCCGGATGGCCTACGAAGAAGCCCAGGCAGTACTGGACAAGGTCGCCGATGTGATGACAGACTCGGGCCCGGTACCTGATCCCATACGGGACGGGTTGTTTTTCCTGCACGCACTGGCGCACCGGCTCCGTAAGGAACGTTTCCGCAAGGGTGCCATTGCCTTTGAAAGACCGGAAGTCAAAGTGCAGGTTGATGAAAAAGGCGCACCGGTCAACATCCGGGTAAAAGAACAATTGGATTCAAACTGGCTTATAGAGGAATTCATGTTACTGGCTAATAGGGAAGTGGCCGAGTTTATTGAAAGAAAAACTAACGGGAATCCGTTGCCTTTTGTTTACCGTGTACACGAGGCACCGGCAGAAGATAAAATGATCGCTTTTCAGAATTTTGTACATCATTTCGGGTACGAAATGAAAAAAACAAAAAGCGTTCGGGATTATGCCAGGGAACTGAACAAACTCCTGGAAACAGCGCGTGAAAAACCGGAAGCAGGGGGTATTGTGATTATGGCGCTGCGCTCCATGGCACGGGCGCATTACACCACTCAAAACGTGGGACATTACGGGTTGGCGTTTGATTATTATACCCATTTCACCTCTCCCATCCGCAGGTATTCAGACTTGATGGTCCACCGGTTGCTGTGGGGTTATTTGAACGGAGAAAAGAATGCCTCTCCGGACCATATGGAATCCATGTGCACCCATATTTCACAGCGTGAACAGTTGGCTACTGAAGCCGAAAGGGCCAGTATCAAATACAAAATGGTGGAATATATGCAGGATAAAGTGGGGCAGGAATTTGACGGTGTTATTACCGGATTGACAGAATGGGGCATGTATGTAGAACTGGAAGAGACACAAGTGGAAGGTATGGTAGCTGTACGTGAATTGAAAGATGATTATTACGTTTACGATAAAGATACCCTGACCCTGACCGGCTCTCATACCGGGAAATTATACAGTCTGGGTCAAAAAGTACGGATACGTGTAGACAGGGCAAATCTGGAGCAGAAGCAATTGGATTATCAATTAATACAATAAAAACATGAAAAAAGGTACAATCTGGATCATTGTTATTGCCATAGTTGGCATTTTGGTACTGTGGTTCGTCAGGCTCAACAACAAAATGGTGGAAGCCGAGGAACAAGCAGTTCAGGCATGGGCACAGGTGGAAAATGTATATCAACGTCGTGCAGACCTGATTCCCAACCTGGTAAACACCGTTAAAGGAGCCGTGGATTTTGAGAAAAGCACCCTGGAAGCTGTCATTGAAGCCCGCTCAAAAGCAACATCGGTAACCATAGATCCCTCAAACCTTACCGAGGAAAGCATGGCCGCTTTTCAAAGCGCGCAGGACAACCTGAGTCAGTCTTTGGGTCGTCTGATGGTTGTAGTGGAAAGGTATCCCGAGTTGAAAGCCAACCAGAATTTTTTGGAATTGCAAGCGCAACTGGAAGGGACTGAAAACCGTATAGCAGTGGAAAGACGTACGTTCAACCAAGTAGTTCAGGCTTACAACGTGCTCATACGGAAATTCCCGAATTCCATTGTGGCCGGATTCAGAAATTTCCAGCCAAAGGCATACTTCAAGGCTGCCGAAGGAGCTGAAACACCTCCCGAGGTCAACTTTTAATTATCACATGCCGGGACTTTCCAGGGGAATTTCCCGGCCTTCCGGTGTAACCAGCCGGCATCCCAGGGAAGCATCACAGATATGTCCTATGATATCGATGTTGTATTCCTTGCTTAGTTTTTCGTACGAAGAAAGCGGCAGGGTAAAAAGCATTTCGTAATCTTCTCCGCCGTTAAGCGCTGCAACAAGAGGTGACAGGTCCTTTTCCGTTTCTGCAAAATCAAACGTTTCGCGGGCAATGGGAATTTTGTCCAGAAACAGCTTGGCTCCCGTGCCGGAGGATTGAGCAATGCTTAAGATGCCGTTTGATAATCCACTGCTCAGTAGACACATAGACGTGGGTGTCAAATCGTCTTTGCGAAGATTTTCCAGCAACGTTTTAGGCAGCTCCGGTTTCAGATACCGTTCCAGTATGTATTCATGTCCCTTTAATTTGGGCATTTCGTCTTTCCCGCTCTCACCGGTAAAAACCCGCTTTTCGCGTTCCAGGAGTTTCAGACCCATATAGGCGGCCCCTACATTTCCGCTCAAACAGATCAGGTCCGTATCGTGTGCCCCGCTCCTGCGTGTAAGAAAACCGGCGTCCGCTTCCCCAACAGCAGTAACAGATAAGGTCAGTCCTGTAAAAGAAGACTGGATATCAACAGAGGCCACATCTACACCGTAAATCCCTGCTGCGGCTTGTATACCCAGAAACAAAATCTCCAGGTCTTCTACATAAAACCTCTGTGAAACACCGGCAGAAACGATCAGCTGCAACGGAACGGCGTTCATGGCCATTACCTGCCCCATTGCATGTATGGCCGTTTTATATCCCACAAATTTCAGCGGAAAATAGCAAAGATCGAAGTCAGTTCCCTCCAGGGAGAGTTTTTGGGCCGAAACCGTTAAAGACTCTTTGAAACAGGCCACTGCAGCGTCGTCTCCGACGCCTTGGATGGTTGATTCATTACTTGAGATAAACCTTGCTGAAATCCTGTCAATCAGCTTATACTTACCCAGTTCAGAGATGGGTGTCCTTTGGGGCTCTTTTTTAGTGTTCATACCGCAAAAATAAAGAAAAGATGGTATATTTGCGGGCTATGAATGAAAATCAGGACGCCATAATCAAAAAGATCGCCGAAAGCGAGTACGAACACGGCTTTGAGACGGATCTGGAGCAGGAGTTGTTTCCTAAAGGCCTGAATGAAGATATTATACGCCTGATCTCCCGGAAAAAAGAAGAGCCGGCCTGGCTGCTCGAATTTCGCTTAAATGCTTTCCGTAAATGGCAAACGATGATAATGCCCCAATGGGCACACTTAACCATACCGCCCATTGATTATCAGGATATTATCTATTATGCAGCTCCCAAACAATTGTTGCCCGGGGCGGACAACAAGGAAATGGACCCCAAGCTGGCCGAGACTTTTGACAAACTGGGCATTCCGCTGCACGAAAGAAACGTTTTGGCAGGAATGGCTGTGGATGCCATTTTTGACTCGGTCTCGGTAAAGACCACTTTTAAGGAAACCCTTGCCGAGAAAGGGATCATTTTTTGTTCTTTTTCCGAGGCGGTCAGAGATTACCCCGCTCTTGTGCAGCAGTACCTGGGAAGCGTGGTGCCCTCGGGAGATAATTTCTTTTCCGCGCTCAACTCGGCCGTTTTTTCCGACGGATCGTTCTGCTACATTCCCAAAAACGTCCGCTGTCCCATGGAACTTTCCAGTTATTTTCGCATCAACGCCCGCGGAACAGGACAATTTGAACGAACGCTCATTGTTGCCGAGGAAGGTTCTTACTTAAGTTACCTTGAAGGATGTACTGCGCCTCAAAGGGATGAAAACCAACTGCATGCGGCTGTCGTGGAAATCGTGGTGATGCAGGATGCGGAAGTCAAATATTCCACGGTCCAAAATTGGTATCCTGGAGATTCCAGGGGAAAAGGAGGTATATACAACTTTGTGACAAAGCGCGGTATATGCAAGGGTAATAATTCCCGTTTGTACTGGACCCAGGTAGAAACCGGATCGGCCATTACCTGGAAATATCCCTCTACTATACTGAAAGGAGACAATTCTGTGAGCGAGTTTTATTCGGTTGCCGTGACCAACAATTACCAGCAGGCCGATACAGGAACAAAAATGATCCATATAGGAAAAAACACCCGCAGCCGCATAGTAAGCAAAGGTATATCTGCCGGTAAAAGTCAGAATGCGTACCGGGGTCTTGTTAAAGTTATGCCGGGAGCGGATAATGCCCGTAACCATTCGCAATGTGATTCGCTCCTTTTGGGGGATCAATGCGGTGCACATACTTTTCCTGTCATAGAAAATGCCAGTGACACGGCCGTAATAGAACACGAAGCCACTACTTCCAAGATAGGGGAAGACCAGCTTTTTTATTGTTTACAGCGCGGTATTGGGCCGGAAGATGCCGTTGGCCTTATTGTCAACGGTTACGCCAGGGAGGTCCTGAACAAACTGCCTATGGAATTTGCTGTTGAAGCGCAGAAATTATTGAGTCTTTCCCTGGAAGGAACGGTAGGATAGTTATGAAAGAATTTTTTAATCTGCACAATATATTTTTTGTAATAGGAGGACAGGGAATTTCCTACCTGGAGTTCTGTGCCGTAATTTTCGGGCTTACTTCTGTCTTTATGGCCAGCCTGGCGCGTGCTGTCAATTACTGGATAGGGTTTGTCTATACGGCTTTACTCTTTATGATGTTCCTGCAGAAAAACCTTTATACAAACATGTTATTGCAACCCATTTCCCTGGGAATAAATATATACGGATTGTACAGATGGACAAGGCCCCGAAAAAACGAAAAAAATAAAAAGAACCAGCTCCAAATCACCTTTTTAAACAACAAACAACGCATTGTGTACCTGTTGTTCCTGGTGACTATTGTTCTGGTTTGGGGATTCATTCTTACCAGGCTCCATTTGATATCAGAAGTGTTTCCGCCGGCCCGTTCTCCATACCTGGACGCTTCTGTGGCTGGGCTGATGCTTACGGCACAAGTACTGGCGGCACAGAAAAAATGGGAATGCTGGGTTTTCTGGGTGGCGTTGAACATAGGGAATATCATATTGTACATATCTGCCGGACTGGTCTTTATGCCCATTGTGGCAGCATTCTTCCTGGCTTTCAATATTATTGGCGTTATTCACTGGAAAAAAGAATGGGAAAAACAAAAACAACTATGTTAAGTATTAAAGATCTTTGTGTAAATATAGGAGAGAAAGAAATCCTAAGAGGGATCAATCTGGAGATCAAACCGGGTGAGATCCATGCCATAATGGGTCCCAACGGATCGGGAAAATCAACTTTGGCCTCTGTGTTGGCCGGAAGGGAAACCTTTACGGTGATGGGAGGTTCTGCCACGTTTATGGGCAAAGACCTGTTTGCTATGGCTCCTGAAGAAAGAGCCAGGCTGGGATTTTTCCTTGGATTTCAGTACCCTGTTGAAATACCCGGACTGACCATTGTTAATTTTATGAAGGCAGCCATTAACGAGCAGCGCAAGTATAAAAATCTGCCCACACTCTCATCAGGTGAGTTTTTAAAAATGATGCGTGAAAAAATGGCGGTGGTAGAAATGGATCCGTCGTTTGTGGGACGTGGCGTTAACGTGGGATTTTCCGGAGGAGAAAAAAAACGGAACGAGATTTTCCAGATGGCCATGCTGGAACCTACGTTGGCTATTTTAGATGAAACAGACAGCGGCCTTGATGTAGATGCGTTGAGGGTGGTTGCACAAGGGGTCAACAAATTGAAAACAAAAGAGAACGCTTTTGTGGTCATAACCCACTACCAGCGTTTGCTGGATTACATAGTACCCGATATCGTACATGTACTTTACAAGGGACAGATAATTAAAACAGCCGGAAAAGATCTGGCAGTGGAAGTAGAGACAAAAGGCTACGACCATCTTATTAACGAGAAATGAAAGAATATATCTATATGCCTGAAGTAAGGCGTGTTTTCCGTTGTACCGTACCGGATGAAAATATCCGGCAGGTATTTTTGGTTGACGGCATACTGCAGGAAGAAGAAAACGAAAGGAACGGGGTCACCCTTGCAAGAGGTTCGGAAGGGAAAGGGCTAAACATGCGTGTGCAGGGCGATCATTTTGGTGAAACCATACAGATTATAAGCGTAAGAAGCGAAGATCTGCCCAGTCCGCTTGAATTTACAAATGAATGGGAACTGGCCTCAGGAGCCGGCCTTCAGATTATTGTATGTGATCACACCCTGAACGAACATTTGTACCAGACGTCACGGTTTTCTAAGATCACACTTGGAGAAAATGCCCGTCTTGACATCATGTTCATGCAAAACGAACACATCCGCTCCCGCTATTGGCTGGATTTGACAGCCAACCTGGATAAGGGCGCGCAACTGGATTGTCATGTTCTGAGTCTTTACGGCGGAATAATTAACAATAAACTTCATGCCGTGATGAACCATCCAGGTGCCGTATGTCGTATGGACGGGCTTTACCTGGCTGACGGGGAGCAACAGATTCAATATGATATTGCCGTAGATCACAATGCTCCGGAGTGTTATTCCCGGCAATTGTTCAAGGGTATACTGGATAATCATTCCAGAGGTTTATTCAACGGAGCCATAAAAGTGGCTCCCGGAGCACAGAAAACAGAGGCATACCAGGCAAATCACAATTTGTTACTCACCAATGATGCAAAAGTCACTACAAAACCGCAACTGGAAATTTATGCCGATGATGTAAAATGTTCACACGGTGCCAGCATAGGACGCCTGGACGAAATGGGGCTTTTTTACTTGCGTTCAAGAGGGATCCCCCTGGATCAGGCAAAAATGCTCCAGCAAATGGCCTTTGTAGAGGACGTCCTGGCCGGGATTCGCACCCAGGCCATCCGGGAAAGACTGGAAAAAATGGTGGAAAGCAGGCTGCGCGGGGAATTTACAAAGTGCTCCAATTGCACAATGCATTGTTGTTAAAAATTTTGTGCATATCTTTTTACCATGCCCCTGTTAATCCAGCAACGATTGAGCTAACTTGCAATTCCCTTTTCCGCCGGAAAA
>DAOSXZ010000007.1:13280-28897 GCA_035380845.1 Bacteroidales bacterium
GCTGGCCGCCTCGGTTTGGATCAATAAGTACGCCATGAAAGATTCTTTTGGCAACCTTTACGAATGCACTCCCGAGGATATGCACAGGAGACTGGCGCGGGAATTTTCCAGGATCGAAAATAAATACCCCAACCCCATGAGTGAGGAGGAAATTTTTCAATTGCTGGATCATTTTAAGTATGTGGTGCCCCAGGGAGGGCCCATGTCCGGGATCGGGAACGATTACCAGGTTGCTTCATTGTCTAATTGTTTTGTGATAGGGCATGAAAACCCGGCGGATTCTTACGGGGGTATACTTAAAATAGATGAAGAGCAGGTACAATTGATGAAACGCCGCGGAGGTGTTGGTCACGATCTGTCCCACATCCGTCCGGGAGGATCTCCGGTTTTAAACTCGGCTCTCACCTCTACCGGGGTGGTTCCCTTTATGGAACGATATTCCAATTCTACAAGAGAAGTTGCCCAGGACGGCCGAAGGGGAGCCCTTATGCTTACCATTTCAGTCAAACACCCCGATGCCGAACAATTTATTGATGCCAAACTGGAACAGAACAAAGTAACTGGAGCAAATGTGTCTGTTAAGATAGACGATGAATTTATGAGGGCAGCCCTTGCCGGAAAAAAGTATGTTCAGCAATACCCGGTAGATGCAACTACCCCCAGGTATAAGAAGGAAATTGATGCTGCTGCTCTATGGAAAAAGATCATTCACAACGCCTGGAAATCTGCCGAACCCGGCGTGCTTTTCTGGGACACGATCACCCGTGAATCCGTTGCAGATTGTTATGCAGATATGGGATACAGAACAGTCAGCACGAATCCTTGCGGTGAAATACCTCTTTGTCCTTATGATTCCTGTCGCCTGATTGCAATAAACCTGTTTTCCTACGTGGAAAATCCATTTACCTCCCGGGCCAAATTCAATATGGCTTTATTCAAGGACCACGTCATCAAGGCTATGCGTTTGAACGACGATCTGGTTGATCTGGAAATGGAAAAGATAGATGCGATAATTGCCAAAATAGACAGGGATCCTGAAGACGAGGTTATTAAAAGGAATGAAAAGGAGTTGTGGACGAAGATAAAAGAGAAAAGCATTGGCGGCAGGCGAACGGGGCTGGGTATCACAGCGGAAGGAGATATGCTGGCTGCCCTGGGACTGTGCTACGGTTCCGAGGAAGCCATACAGGTGGGAGTCCAGGTCCAGAAAACGCTGGCACTGACAGCTTACCGTTCTTCGGTCATTATGGCTGAAGAACGCGGTGCATTCCCCATTTACGATCCCAACAGAGAGCTGAGAAATCCAATGATAGAAAGGATACGTCAGGAAGATGAGGAATTGTATAAAA
This sequence comes from Bacteroidales bacterium, assembly GCA_035380845.1. Lineage (GTDB taxonomy): Bacteria > Bacteroidota > Bacteroidia > Bacteroidales > UBA932 > DMER64. Next base: position 14,630 of record DAOSXZ010000007.1, read on the forward strand.
TGATGGAAAAATCCGGGCGCCGCAATATTTCCATGCTAACCATTGCACCTACAGGCACTACCAGCCTCATGACACAAACCACCAGTGGAATTGAACAGGTGTTTATGCCTGTTTATCAGCGCCGTAAAAAGGTTAACCCAAATGACAAGAACGTCACTGTGGCTTATACAGACAAAATGGGGGATGCATTTGAAGAATATAATGTCTTTCATCACAAATTCCTGGATTGGGCCCAAATCAACGGCTATGACAAAAATACAGTAATAGGCATGGATAAAGAAGCCTTGCAAAAGCTGGTTCAGGAGTCTCCCTATTACAAGGCAACGGCTGGTGATGTAGATTGGGTGGCTAAGGTAAAAATGCAGGGGCAATTGCAAAAATGGGTGGATCACTCCATTAGTGTAACTGTTAACCTACCGGCCGATATTACCGAGGATATGGTAGCCAAGGTATATAAAACTGCCTGGGAATGGGGCTGTAAAGGTGTTACTGTTTACAGGGACGGCTGCCGCTCAGGGGTGTTGATTTCTTCAGATGCGCAGGATAAAAAGAAAATACAGACTCTTCCTAAAGAACGGCCGGAAGCTCTGGAGGCCGAGATTATCCGTTTTAAAAATGCAAATGAACAATGGATAGCTTTTGTGGGATTGTACCAGGGCAGACCTTACGAGATATTTACCGGGAAACTGGATGAGGACACACGAGTGATTCCACGGTCAGTAACTATGGGAAAAGTCATTAAAGTAGTGGATGAAAACGGGTCCCGCTACGATTTCCGTTTTATTGACAAATACGGGTATCCAAATACGGTAGGAGGTATTTCTCATATGTTCAACCAGGCATACTGGAATTATGCAAAACTGATCTCCGGTGTATTGAGGAACGGACTTCCCGTAGAAGAAGTAGTACACCTGGTTTCTTCCCTGGAACTGGACAGTCAGACTATTAATAACTGGAGAACCGGCGTGGAGCGGGCGTTAAAAAGATATATACCAAACGGGACCAAGGACACATCGGGCACACTATGTGAAAAATGCGGATCTCAGAATCTGATATATCAGGAAGGGTGCCTGCTCTGTATGAGTTGCGGGTTCTCAAAGTGCGGTTAAGCGATTTCCTATGGCCACTACAGTAGTTTATCCTTATTCCAAGATTAATGTGGGATTGCACGTATTGGGAAAACGGGCAGATGGCTACCACGACATTGAAACGTTGTTTGTGCCCCATAAACTGTGTGATATTCTGGAAATAACCGATTCCCCGCAATCCGGTAAAGACGTCCGCATGTTTCTGTACGGATTGCCCTTGCCGGGACCGGAATCCGAGAACCTTTGCATTAAAGCTTACCGGCTGATAGCGGGTCATTATAATATTACCCCGGTTGATATTCATCTTTACAAACAAATTCCTCCCGGAACAGGCCTGGGAGGAGGATCCTCAGATGCCGCATTTTGTATTCAATTGCTGGACAAGCATTTTTCGTTGGGACTGACCGGACAGCAAATGCACGATTTTGCCAGGCAACTGGGAAGCGATGTGCCGTTTTTTCTTCAAACAGCCCCGTTTAAATCATACATGGCAACGGGAAGAGGAGATATTCTAACTCCCTTTACTCCGGATTTGACCCAATTCAGGATAGAAGTGCGTTTTCCCCCCGTATGGGTTTCCACGGCAATGGCATATGAAAACCTCCGCTTAAAAACACATAATACATCACTGAAAGATCTGTTAATGCAACCGGTTGATTCCTGGAAATACATTGTAGAGAATGATTTTGAAGAAACAATCTTTGAGAAACATCCCCAGATTGAACAATACAAAACGGCCTTATATACGGAAGGAGCCGTATATGCTGCCATGACAGGAAGCGGATCTGCCGTTTTCGGATTGTTCCGCATTTAATATTTGTTGTTATCTTTACCGCTCGTTTATGGGACTGTTTTTTAGGGAAAAATTTAAAAATGGAGCAGAAATAGCTGTTTGGGAAATTACCGAGCCCGAGGAGCAATTAAAAAACCTGTGTGTTCTTCCAAACGATGAACAAGAAGAACTCTCTTATATAGTCAATCCACAGCGCCGTTTGGAACGATTGGCCGTACGGGCTATCCTGGATACGATTTTCAAGGAAAAAGTATACCTGGGATACCATGAAAACGGGCGACCGTTTTTGCAAAATTCCATTATTGAAATCAGTATTGCTCATACCCGTCGTTTTGCCACTGTCCTGACACACCCGGAAAACAGTGTGGGAATTGATATAGAGTCGCTTAAAAGAAATTTTTCCGCAGTGGAAAAAAAGGCGGTCGGTGAAGAAGAAAAAGAATTTCTTTCAGATAAACCGGAAACCCGTCAATTACAACTTGCCTTGATCTGGAGTGCCAAAGAAGCGCTGTACAAATATATGTCCCAGCCCGATGTGGATTTCATAGAACAAATGAAGATCGACAAATTTTCACCCAAAGAAGAAGGTGAATTGGAAGCGGTTTTCTACCACAGGGACGGAATTGAAGAAGCCTTTACCCTGGAATACCTGATTTTGGAAGACCACGTCATGGTGTGGCTTGTGGGGTGACCGTTGTCATGTATTTTTCCAGAAGCATTACCGGCCGGTAGCTCATTTTAGCGTGTCGCAGCCCCTTATCCCCGGCATCATCTTCACGGTTAATGTATTTCACCCGAGGATACTTTTCCATAATATTTTTGACCATTAATTGATTAATGGCCTGGTAAGCTCCCCGGTATTCCGGAAATGCCTTTTCCACGTGTACAAGGTATGTGTCTTTTCTGTATGGTTCCCCCAATGTATAAGCTATGATCTTTCCATTCACCTTGATCATAAAACCTTCCAGAGCTAAAGTTTTGTAAGCCCTGAAAGCCCTGTGTACCGCGCAGATTTCTTCTTCCATACCCAGGTTGTAAATACAACCCATAATCTTGCACCATTCATCGTTCATCACAAGACAATCAGCAATATCAGCCTCTGTCAGGGGAAGGAATTCAAAGTGCGGATAAAGCTTCAGAAATGCGTTCAGGTGGTTTCTTTTGGACTGTAATTTTTTCCCTTTCAGATGAGCCAGATCATTGATGTCGTAGATATAATCAAACGAATCTCTTACAGGTTCAATAACATATTTTTCAGGGAATTCAGATTCCAGCATTTCAGCCTCTCTGCCGGAAAGTCCTCCCAGTAAAAAAGGAAAATTTTCGGAGGCTTTTTCCAAAACATTCATTGCAGTCCGCGGCGGAACAGGTCCGTTTTTGCTTAAAGGGTATAGGTAATGATAGGGAGAGTTTTGGTCTTTCCGGCTTCGGATCAAAAGCAGTGAATCGTTCTCTGTTTGTATTATGCTGTAAAATGTATGGAATATTCCCGACCACATATACAAAGTGGAAAAACTGTATTCAGAACTGTTTTTTTCGGATTTTTTCAGGTACGGGTCCAGGCGTTCTTTGTCGTTTATGGTAAGAGGGACAAAAGGATCCATATTATTCTTATTCGTTCAACCAGATCTGCAATTTTTGCAGCAATTCGTTTCTCATGGATTCAGGCAATGTGGCAATGCGGGTACGGTGACTTCCCCCGGGTTCAACATAGTACAAAATGTTGGGCTTGTTCGGATTGGGAACGGCGGCAGCTGTCCAGGGATCCCATTCACCATATATGAAAACCATGCGGGCGTCCGTCTCTTTTACAAAGTCGCGTTGTTCACGGTACAACGCTTTTTTAAAACGGGGCTTGTACATTTCCGGCAAAAAGAGATCTTTCAGGTATCCCCGCGCATTTTTCAGTTCCATGGCAGGATATTTCCGGGTCACCCATTCTCCCTGAGGAACAGAATCTACAGAAACAGAATCGGTTTTCCGGTTCTTTTTCTTTTCCGGAACAAAGCGGGTACGTTCAACTTTGAAGCGGAAAGGTTTGGTGTCGTATCCGTAATAACCAAGTTCTTTGGCAGCTTGTATAAAAAAGGGCATGGTTGGGGAATCCCTGACAAAGTAATCGGGAGAAGCTATCTGCATTAAGTGGGCAAAAAGAAGTTTGTCAGAAGCGTCTAAAGCCGGGATTTTTTCCGGATCTGTTCCCCATTGCCAAAAGGCGAAAGAATATTCTAAAACACAATAATCAAAAATCTCATTTACGGGCCTTGTGAAATTCAATTCAGCAGAATCACAAAAACTTATAAAAAGCGGCATAAGGCTGTCCCGGCGTATGAGGACTTCTTTCTGAAAATTCAGGACCTTTTCTCTGGCTTCCGGTGTCCCCGCTTTACGGGCAATAAAAGGTTCGTGACGGCCGTCTTCCACTCCATGGCAGAGCGGGGCTACGTAGGAGACCGTAATGTCCACATCGTCCGGGTATAGTGTTCTGTACATCAATGCGGTTTGCCCGCCTTTGCTAATTCCGGTGGCGATCCATTTTCCCGGATAAACCGTTGAAAACATTTCCCGTATCTTATGCAAATCCGTCATTGCCTGAGGGCCGTTTAAGAATTCCCAATACCGCGGAGAAGGAACGGATTCCGAAAAATAACGGTGTTCTACTACTATGAGGTTGGCATCCAGTAAACGGGAAAGCTCCTCCCGGTAACGGGGATTGGCCGCGTAATTGGCCCCGTATCCTTCGGTAACCAGGACTGTTGGACGATCGTTGCCCGCATGCATTACAAAAACGCGTTGCTCAAAAAAGCCGTAAATAATATCGTCGTGATTTACCAGTTGCCGCACGCGGATCCTGTATTTTTCGTCAAATGAAGAACTTTCCAGCCTTAGAACTTCGGTAACCTGCGGAAGAGAAGCCAGTTGTGTTTCCAGGGAAGTACGCGCAGGTTGCAGTGTTTGAGAAACAGAAGGATGCGAATATGCTGTAAAGGCTATGACGGCAGCCAGGAAAAGGAAGGATCTGTAAGGTTTCATAGATTTGTTACGGTTTTTTATTGTCAATCAAATGATGGCTAAATGCTTGTTTTCCTGAAGCAAACGTGCGATTGAAAATTACTCCGGGAGTATTTCGGGTTGAGGGCGATGAGGCAGCAGGGGAAACACCGGTTTCAATGAGCGAGATTGCCGTTTGCAAAAGGTTTTCCTGAGGATTTCCAAGAGGATATACTTCTCCCAGCAGCACATCTTCTGCCGCGTAATCGGGGATAAAACCATCTTTAAAATCCGTTACACCTTGTGCATTGGCGTATTTGTATACGATAGCCTGGGTTCCCCAATTTTCAATTTCAGGATCGTCTTCCGGATTAAATATCATGGCCGCTGTATATTTTCCACGGGTAACATCGCCCACTTTGATTACTTCCATATAGGGATCCAATCCGCAGATGGTCAATTCGGACGCACTTGCCGTATTGTGTCCGGTAAGAATGTAAATGCGGGATAAATTCAGGTTGACGGGAACATCTGAAAATTTTGGAAAATATTCATACAACATATCATCACGGTTGTTGTCAGCCCAATAATCCTGGTAGAAATCGTTCCAGGTTTTGGAAATAAGTACGGTGTTGCCCGTCAGACATTCGGATGGACAAACCACCCCTACAAGCGCAGAAGCTACGCTCAGATACCCACCCAGGTTGTAACGCAAATCCAATACCAGTTCTGTGATGCCGGCAGTTTTGAATTCCTGGAAAACGGGATAAAAAAGACTTTCTGAATTCCCGAAAAAATCTGTGTAACAAATGTAGCCCACCTTATTGGCCCCGTTTTCAATTATGTTTGAAGCAATAACCGGATTCAGGTTTTGTTTTCGCGAAGTAAGGGTAACCGATCCGGAATCGTGAATCACACCGTCTTTGAGTACTCCCAAAGTTAAATCCAAAGAAGCTGAATAATAAAGGTCCTTATAATTGTCCTGCGTGATCGCGTTCCCGTTCATTTCTATTATAATGGACCCTCTTTGCAGCCCGGCTTCAAAAGCAGGTGTATCCGGATATACGTATTGAATAATGGCAAAATAATTGCCTGTGTTGGAAAACGTGCCGAAAGCCAGGGAATACCCGAAAGTGGTTTCAACGCCTTCCCCTCCTTCCAAAAGCGCCTGAACGTCATCGGTTATGAAAGACCACCGGTCATCAATACGGTAACACAACTTTTCGTAAAACTCAAATTCGTCAAATTCATACCGGATGTCAAAGGTGTCCTGGATATGTTCTTCCCACAAATAGACTTCTTTCATAAGGTCCAGCATATATGTGTTCACTTTTTGAGTGATCAACGGTGCTTCCTCGGCGCACCTGAACCATTCACAAGATGTGAAAAGCAATGAAAGAGAAACCAGGATTAAAAGTCGCTTCATTACAAAAATAAATTATCTGGCTAAAGTACAAATTTTTATTCTTTACCTTTGCACAAAACATACCAATAAAGAGGATGAAGCAGAATAATTTTGTGGCAGAACTTACATGGAGAGGCATGATCCACGACATTATGCCCGGGACAGAAGAATTATTGAACAAAGAAATGACAACCGCATACGTGGGGATAGATCCCACGGCAGATTCCCTGCATATAGGGCATCTGGTAGGCGTTATGATGCTCAGGCATTTCCAGGAATGCGGACACAGGCCTATAGCGTTGGTGGGGGGTGCTACGGGCATGATAGGTGATCCTTCCGGGAAATCTTCTGAAAGAAATCTTTTAAACGAAGAAACATTGCGGCATAACCAGGAATGCATAAAAAAACAACTCATGCGCTTTCTTGATTTTGATCCGGCCAGATCCAACGGAGCCCTTTTGTTAAACAATTATGACTGGACAAAAGATTACACGTTCCTCAATTTTGCGCGGGATATAGGAAAGCACATTACCGTCAATTATATGATGAGTAAGGATTCCGTACGCAAAAGACTTTCCGGAGATGATTTGGAAGGGATGTCTTTTACCGAATTCACTTACCAGCTATTGCAGGGTTACGATTATTTGTATTTGTACAAGAATTACAATTGCAAATTGCAGATGGGCGGTTCTGACCAGTGGGGCAACATTACTACCGGATCTGAATTGATTCGCAGAAAAGAGAGCGGAGAAAGCTACGCTCTAACCTGTCCGTTGATCACCAAATCCGACGGCGGGAAATTTGGAAAAACGGAATCGGGGAATGTCTGGCTGGATCCGGAACGTACAACTCCGTATGCTTTTTACCAATTCTGGATGAATGTCAGTGATCAGGATGCCGAAAAATACATCAAAATCTTTACCCTTTTATCCCGTGAAGAAATAGAAAAAATCATTGTAAAACACAGGGAGGAGCCACATAAAAGACAACTACAGAGTGCTATAGCGGAATATGTAACAACAATGGTACATGGGGCCGATGAATATAACAAAGCTGTTGCCGCATCCCAGGTTTTGTTTGGAAACGGGGTAAAAGAACAATTGATGGCTATGGAAGAAAGCACTTTTTTATCTGTTTTTCAAGGTGTACCGCAATTTGACCTTTTTATTGACAAACTGCCGGCCGTGATTACTGATCTGCTGGCTGTGGAAACATCTGTATTGCCTTCAAAGGGGGAATGCCGTAAATTAATCCAGGGAGGCGGATTGAGCCTGAACAAGGAAAAGATAACGTCTCCTGAAATGGTGGTGGAAGCAAGCATGCTTATACAGGGAAAATACCTGTTGGTACAGAAGGGAAAGAAGAATTATTTCATTATAAAGATTGTTTGATCATGAAAGTACCCGAAGCAGAAACCAGTACAAGACAACTTAAAGTTGCGCGTCAGATCCAAAAAGATCTGTCTGAAATTTTTAGGGAAAAAGGTATGGCTTCTTACCAGGGAGCCATGATATCCGTAGTACGGGTCCGGATCAGTTCCGATCTTTCCGTTGCGCATACCTGGATAAGCGTTTTTCCTTCAGAAAAGGCAAGTGCCGTCCTGGATCAGGTAAAAGATCAGAACAAAGCCATCCGTGGCGAGTTGGGACGAAGAGTCGCCAGGCAATTGCGTATTGTTCCGGAACTGGTTTTTTTCCTGGACGATTCACTGGATTATGTGCAACACATTGAGGAGTTGTTGAAGTAACAAAACGGAAAAGCGTTGAAAACGGCTTTTTTCATAGCACGCAGGTACCTGGTTGCCAAAAAATCCAGGCAAATCATTAATGTCATTTCAGCCATCAGTGCCATAGGTATTGCCCTGGGGACCATGGCACTGGTGGTTGTTTTGTCTGTGTACAACGGATTTGACAACCTGGTAAAGAGTATGTACAACGCCTTTGATCCGGATCTGATAGTTAAAAGCGTGGAAGGAAAAACAATGCCCGGGACACAGGATTTCAGGGATATTTTGAGCGACACCCGTATTGAATCATTTTGTCCGGTCATTGAAGAAACCGTATTTCTTCAGTACAGAAACCAACAGGCAGTCGCCAGGATGAAGGGAGTTGACAGTGTCTTTATGAAGCAATCTCCTTTACAAAATTACGTGACTCACGGGCGTTTCAATGTTCGTTTTGGAGAATTGGAAGAAGCCGTGGTGGGGAAGGGTCTGGCAGGGAAACTGGGATTAAATGTAGCCTTTATTGATCCGTTATGGATATATTATCCAAGAAAAGACGCGATTTTTTCTCCGCTCAATCCCATGGCCTCGCTAAGACAGGAAAAGCTGTTTCCGGCCGGGATATTTGCGGTAGAACAACGTTACGACTCGGACCATTTGCTTGTCTCTCTGGAAACAGCCCGGAAACTTCTGGATTACGGGGATCGTTTGTCTCACGTGGAAATACGGGTGAAAGAACCGGGAAGTGTAAAATCCCTGAGCAAATTCCTGAAAGAAAAATTGGGTGATGACTACACGGTACTTACTCGTTATCAGCAAAATGAAACCCTGTACAAAATGATGACTACGGAAAAGGTCATCATTTTTGTGCTCCTGGGATTCATATTGTTGATCATATCCTGCAATGTTCTAAGTTCGCTGAGCATGCTTATTCTGGAGAAAAAAGAAGATATTGCGGTCCTGGGAAGCATGGGGGCACGCCCGCGACTGGTCCGTCAGATATTTATTACTGAAGGATGGCTGATATCCATACTCGGATGGGCTGCCGGTATGATCACCGGTTTGCTCCTGTGTTTTGTACAGTCACACTTTGGCCTGATATCCCTACCGGGAAGCTTTATAGTGACAGCTTACCCGGTAGATGTTCAATGGCCGGACATGATCCTGGTTTCTGTTGTTGTCCTGGGTATAGGATTTCTGGCCGCTTATGCTCCTGTTCGTTCTGTTTTCAACAAAGCAATCTCGCTGGCATATCCCGGCAGTTCATTAGGTGTTTCCAGATAAAACGGGATGTGACGTAAAGCAGGATGGTTTATGACTTTACGGAATGTTTCCAGACCCAGGAATCCGTTTCCGATGGTTTCGTGCCTGTCTTTATGACTTTCAAATGGATTCTTGGTATCATTTATATGAATAGCTTTTAGCCGCTCCAGACCAATCACTTTGTCAAAGGTTTCCAAAACACCCTCAAGGTTATTCTTTATATCATATCCGGCGTCAAAAATATGACAGGTGTCCAGGCATACTCCCAGACGGTCCGGGATTTCAATACGATCCATAATTTCCCGGATCTCCTCAAAGTTCCGGCCTATTTCCGTTCCTTTTCCCGCCATAGTTTCCAGGAGCACCCAGGTTGTCTGCTCTTTTGTGATGGCAGTATTAAGGGCTTTGGCAATCCACGAGATCCCTTTTTCAACACCTTGTTGTACATGGCTTCCGGGATGGAGATTATACAGGTTTCCGGGAGTGTATTCCATTCTGAACAGATCATCCATCATGGTGTTGAGTGCAAATTCCCGGATGCGGCTGTCTGCAGCGCTTAAGTTCATGGTATAGGAAGCATGTGCCAGAATGGGGCCTATGTCGTTTTCTTCCGAAAATTTCAAGAAGGCTTCAATGTCTTTTGGATCAATGGGTTTGGCCGCTCCACCACGCGGATTCCGGGTAAAAAACTGAAACGTATTGGCTCCTATTTCAACGGCTGTTTTGGCCATGGCCAGGTAACCCGCAGAGGCTGAAAGATGACAGCCTATGCGAAAATCCTTTGCTTGTTTATCTGATCTCATAATACAAATTTACGGTTAATTTTGCTTTTGGTATGCAAAGTTACTTCCTCACCCTTTTTAAGGGGGATCTCCATAAATGCCTTTTTGATCCTGTGAAAATTTTCAGGAACCTTCAAGAGAAACGTATTATCAATATTTGCGCGAATCTTGATTTCAAAAATTTCACCGTCTTCCCACTTACAGGAAATTTCCGCACCTCCCCGGGCACAAAGACCGCTAAATGAACCCTTTTTGGCCCAGGCATCGGGCAAGGCAGGCAGCACATGGATATATCCCTGGTGACTTTGCAACAACATCTCGGCAATTCCGGCACAACCTCCCAGGTTCCCGTCTATCTGGAAAGGAGGATTGGATGAAAAACCGTTAGGATACATCCCCGAGCCTAAAAGAGTAATGGAAGAAACATCGTCGGTCAGATAAGGAGAAACACTTTCTTCCAAAGCCGGAGACATCATTTCACCCAGGACTTTACGGGCACCTTCCCCGTCTTCCAGCCGGGCACGCAGGTTCAGATTCCATGCCATTTGCCATCCAGATCCGCCGTACCCTCTTCTCTCCAGGGTATTGGCACAAGCGTTCAAAAGATCAGGATCATTTTTTGTGATCTGGCAATCCGGGTACAGCGCATACAGGTGCGTGACATTTCGCATCCGAAGGTCTTCCTCGGTATAATCGTATAACCAGCGCTGCAGACAGCCTGTTTCACTAATTGTATAGGGCGGCAGTCGGTCCAGGGCTTCTTGCAGTTTGTATATAAACGGAAAATCTTCCGTATTCATCAAAATTCTACTGGCTGCTATGACATTGTTGAACAATCCCCTGATCATTTGAACGTCTGCGGTAGACCCCATACAAAGAAACAGGGGAACTGACAATTCACCTGTAAAGCCCGGTTCTCTGATGTAATATGTGTTCCCGTAAGACATGGAAGGTACCGGAACCATCCATCCGTATACGGGATCTTCCACCAGGGAGGACAGGTAGAAACGGGCTGCCTCTTTCAGTACCGGATACACCGCCTTCAAATGGTTCGTTTCCAGGGTATAGAGGTAATAATCCCATAGAAGACCACACAACCACCCTCCTCCAGTATTGTAGGCACTCCAGGCGGCATTATGCCCGGGAGCGGCATAACCCCAGAGGTTGGTGCGGGCATGAACCGTCCAGCCAGGAGCGTTATAGTATTCAGCGGCTGTTTGTTTTCCTTTTTCAGACAGCCAGGCAATAAAATCTGCAAGCGGTTGGTGAAACTCGGCTAAATTGGTATTCAATGCCGGCCAGAAATTCATTTGCAAATGCATGTTCAGATCGTAGGCCCCGTTCCAGGGCGTCTGTATGTCCGGCGTCCACAATCCCTGCAAATTGGGGGGGAGTGATCCCGGACGCGTGGAAGCAATCAGCAGGTACCTTCCCATTTGAAAATACAGATCTGAAGAATCAGGAAGTTGCAGGTTCACCCGGTGATAAAATTGCTGGTATGCATCAATATGATCTTTTTTCAGTAAAGGATATGCTTTTAAAGTTGCCTTGCGTGCCAGAGAATCGGCACGAATAATATACGAAGAATCCCGGTCCAGACACATGGAATCAACCCGGAAATCCGTGGTAGCGGAAATGACAATTCTGGCCTGCGTGGCATTATGCAGGGTTATGGAATCTTTGGTAAAACTCATATTGCCCGGACCTTCGGGAATAATGTCCATACGGGTATAATACCGCATGCCCGGGACCGTGTCCTGCCCGGAAAACAACTGTCCTTCCATAATCAGGCAGCTGTCCTCTACCCGCACCTTCGCTCGTTCCGGCCGGTTGAGGGTGGCTTTGAAATTCAGGGCTCCGGGTTGCGAAGATGCCAGATGCAAAATGATTACATCGTCTGCCAGGGAAGTGAAACATTCACGGGTATAAGTAATTCCTTCCAGGTTGAAAGAGGTAAAAGACGTTGCCGTGGAGATATCCAGCATTCTGTTGTAACCGGAAACAGAAGCGGCCGGTGCATCGTAAATAAAATCCAGAGCCAACGAACCCAGCACCTGGTAACTACCGAAAGTGTTCCGGGCTCCGTTACTTCCTTCGGAACCCCTGGTCCGGGAAGTGAAAAAACGATACATGAGCTCCTGGGCACGGGGAACTTGTTCTTTGTACAGCAATTCCCGGATCAACGGCAGAACCCGGTGCGTACCCTGTCGCAGATCGTTAGAAGGGGATCCCGACCACAGAGAGATCTCATTAAGAATTATATTTTCAGATGTGATGCCCCCGTCCGGCATAGCTCCCAGTCTTCCGTTACCCAACGGAAGACGTTCTTCCCATAAACTTGCGGGCTGGTCAAAGACAAAAGCCATGACCCGGGGCGTTTCCGCAATTTGAGTCTGACAACCCGCCAGAAGAAGAGTAAGCCAGGGCAGCAGGCGTATATTCTTCATAAAGCGAATATACGAAAAAAAAGAACACGGGAAGCAAGGCTCCCCGTGTTCAAAAAATCTGTAATGTGTTGTATATTACATCATTCCGCCCATTCCGGGGTTGGGTGCCGGCATTGGGGGATTCTCTTCTTTCTTTTCTGCCAAAACGCATTCGGTCGTCAGGAACATACCGGCTACAGAACCGGCATTTTCCAAAGCTACGCGAGCTACTTTTGTAGGATCAATTACGCCCGAAGCAAACAGGCTTTCATAGGAATTGGTCCAGGCATTGTATCCGTAGTCGTCTTTTCCTTCGCGGACTTTTTGTACTACAATACTGCCTTCTTGTCCTGCATTTTCAACGATCATACGCAAAGGTTCTTCAATGGCGCGTGCTACAATCGCAATCCCGGTAGCTTCGTCTTCGTTTTTGGTTTTGAGCTTTTTCAGGTCTTCAATGGCACGTATGTAGGCAACGCCTCCACCGGGCACAAAACCTTCCTCTATAGCTGCACGGGTAGCATTCAGGGCATCTTCCACCAGGTCTTTCTTGGATTTCATTTCAACCTCTGAAGCAGCACCCACATAAAGAACGGCCACACCACCGGCAAGTTTGGCCAGACGCTCCTGGAGTTTTTCCTTGTCGTAATCGCTTGTGGTAATATCCATTTGTTTGCGGATCTGGGCGATACGCTGGTCAATGGCTTTCTTGTCACCACTGCCGTTTACGATGGTCGTGTTTTCTTTGTCAATAACCACTTTTTCTGCGGATCCCAGCATATCCAATGTTGCGGATTCAAGGCGGATGCCTTTATCTTCCGTAATCACGGTACCGCCGGTCAGAATAGCGATGTCCTCCAACATTTCTTTTCTGCGGTCTCCGAATCCGGGAGCTTTTACGGCAGCGATCTTCAGGGTGCCGCGCAGGCGGTTAACCACCAAAGTGGCCAAAGCTTCGCCGTCCACATCCTCGGCAATGATCAACAGGGAACGGCCGTTCTGTGCCACCGGTTCCAAAAGGGGCATCAGATCTTTCATGGTCGAGATCTTCTTGTCTGTGATCAGCACTTGCGGATTTTCCAGCACGGCTTCCATTTTCTCTGAATTGGTGACGAAATATGCCGAGATATATCCGCGGTCAAACTGCATCCCTTCGACAACCTTCACTTCCGTTTCCGTGCCTTTGGCTTCTTCTACGGTTACCACGCCTTCTTTCTTGACTTTGCCCATGGCCTCGGCAATCAGTTTGCCAATGGTATGGTTGTTATTTGCCGAGACGGAGGCAACTTGTTCGATCTTTGAAAGATCGTCGCCTACCTGCTGGCTTTGTTTTTTGAGACTGGCCACAACGCTTTGAACCGCTTTGTCAATACCATGTTTCAGATTCATGGGATTGGCTCCGGCTGTGACGTTCTTAAGCCCCACGTTGATAATGGACTGAGCCAGCACGGTAGCTGTTGTTGTTCCGTCACCGGCCTGATCGTTGGTTTTAGAGGCAACTTCCTTTACTATCTGTGCGCCCATATTGGCAAACGGTTCATCCAGCTCAATTTCTTTTGCAACCGTTACACCGTCCTTGGTAATATGAGGGGCTCCGTATTTTTTGTCAATAACTACATTGCGTCCTTTGGGACCCAGTGTTACTTTTACCGCATCGGCTAAAGCATCAACCCCTTCTTTCATGAGGGAGCGGGCTTCAATATTGTATTTGATTTCTTTTGCCATGATAATTTGTTTTTAGGAGGTTAATTTTTTAGATAATGGCTAAAACGTCCGATTGACGCATAATAAGGTATT
>DAOSXZ010000008.1:0-6053 GCA_035380845.1 Bacteroidales bacterium
AACATGGTCGCAAAAGTACTAATTTATCCTTACCTTTGTAAGGGTTTGAAAATAGAATATGAATGAAGTTGAAATAATAGCCGGGGCAATGCTCGAAAAAAAAGGACAAGGTGTCTGCAGTATGGATTTGCGAAAACTGGATACGACCATATGTGATCATTTTGTCATATGTCATGCAGATTCGGGCGTCCAGGTGGCAGCCATCGCAGACCAGGTGGAAGAACAGATGATCGTGCAGGCCGGCCGGCATGTGCGAAGAAGCCAGGGAAAAGAAAATCGTTTTTGGGTAATTCTGGATTACTCAGATATTGTGGTTCATATTTTCCAGACCGAGTACCGTATGTTTTACAGACTTGAAGATTTGTGGGCGGATGCGAAAACGCAACATTACAATGACTAATTATTTGCACTATGAACGGAAACGTCCCTAACAGAAACAAACCCAACAAGCCCCCTCTTATCCCGGTAAAAAGAAGACTGAATCCTTTCTTCTGGGTATATATCATATTGATAGCGGTTATTGTCTATTTCATGTTTGCCAACCGCTCCGGAGATCCGGTAAAGACAGAATGGATAACTGTCAAAGAGCAAATGGGCCCGCAGGGAGAAATTGAAAAACTGGTGTACATCAGCAATATGCAACGTGCCGAGTTGTATATCAGGCCCGATGCCCTGGAGCAGTACAAAGCCAAATTCGGAGATAAGGTTCCCAAGTTCGCACCTCAGTTTTACTTCATCGTAACGGATAATTTCGATGCAGAAACACAGTTTGAGGAATTGCGCAATACTTTGCCCGAAGAGCAACGGTTCAAACTGGAAATTGAACAACGCTCCAGTTACTGGGGCCGGATCATTGACTGGCTTTTGTTCCCGGTATTGCTGATACTTATGTGGGTGTTCATGTTCAGAAGGATGTCCCGCGGTCCGGAAGGATCCGGAGGCGGCGGAGGCATATTCAATGTAGGACGTTCCCAGGCGAAGCTTTTTGAAAAAGACAAAACAGCTGCAAATATCTCATTTAAGGATGTGGCCGGGCTGGAAGAAGCCAAGGTTGAAGTCATGGAGATCGTGGATTTTCTGAAGAGTCCGGAAAAATATACCAATCTGGGGGGCAAGATCCCCAAGGGAGCTTTGCTGGTAGGTCCTCCGGGAACCGGAAAAACGTTATTGGCTAAAGCGGTTGCCGGTGAAGCCAACGTTCCGTTCTTCTCCATCTCGGGCTCTGATTTTGTTGAAATGTTTGTGGGCGTAGGTGCGTCGCGCGTAAGGGATCTGTTCCGCCAGGCAAAGGAAAAGGCTCCGTGTATCGTGTTTATTGATGAAATTGATGCTGTGGGAAGGGCCAGGAGCAAAAACGCAGGTTTCACATCCAATGACGAGCGGGAAAACACTCTTAATCAGCTTCTTACAGAAATGGATGGCTTTGGCTCCAACAGTGGTGTGATCATATTGGCCGCCACCAACCGGGCCGATATCCTGGATAAAGCACTTATGCGTGCCGGCCGTTTTGACAGACAGATTCATGTGGATCTTCCGGAATTGAAAGAACGGCTTGAAATCTTTAAGGTGCATTCACGCAATTTAAAACTGGAAGAGGGTTTTGACCTGGAGATCCTGGCAAAACAGACTCCCGGATTTTCCGGAGCCGATATAGCCAATGTTTGTAACGAAGCGGCCCTGATTGCCGCCCGTAAAAATAAAAAAGCCATTCAAAAACAAGATTTTCTGGATGCCATCGACCGAATTGTGGGAGGGTTGGAACGCAGGAGCAAGATCATAAGTCCCCAGGAGAAAAAAACGATTGCATTTCATGAAAGCGGTCATGCCACAGTGAGTTGGATGCTCAAACATGCCAACCCGTTGTTGAAAGTGACCATCATTCCCCGCGGAAGGGCACTCGGGGCTGCCTGGTACCTCCCCGAAGAAAGACAAATCACCACGGTGGAACAAATGATGGACGAAATGGCCTCGGCCCTTGGTGGACGGGCTGCAGAAGAATTGATGATAGGACAGATATCTTCCGGGGCGATGAACGATCTGGAAAAAGTCACCAGGCAGGCTTATGCCATGGTGGCATACCTTGGAATGAGCGACAAGGTGGGGAATGTGTCTTTTTACGATTCTTCAGAAAATGCAGGCTTCAATATTGGTAAACCTTATAGTGAAACGACAGCACAACTTATAGACAAAGAGGTTAAACGAATAATTGACCAGGCCTATGATATGGCACGCAAAGTCCTTAAGGAATACAAAGAAGGATTTCTGAAACTGGCTACGATACTATTGGAAAAAGAAGTCATATTTGCCGACGATTTGGAGGCGATATTCGGAAAACGTCAGATTCCGGACAACCAGTCCAAGCCTGAAAACGAAGAAAAAGCAAACAGTGAGCACACTGATTAAAAGAACCTTAAGCGGTCTTGTATTCATAATCCTGATGATAGCGGGACTTTTGGTTCATCCCCTGGGATATGCCGTTTTGATGGCATCCTGTGTAGGGATCATGTTCATAGAATTTTACAGAATGACATTGGGGAATCTGCATAAAACCGGGCAGGTGTTTGGTTTTTTGTCCGGCATTCTCCTGTTTGTTGCCACATATATCCTTGCACGTTACGGATTTACCACGGCCCGGTTTTGGTTGATGTCTTTGCTGATTCCGGTTACAGCCATATGGATCTCTGTTTTGTATAACCGGGGTAAGGATTCATTCCGGAATGCGGCCTTGTTGTTTTTGCCCCTGTTATATATTGCAGTTCCGTTCTCAATTTTTAATTTTTTGGCTTTCAATCCCCTTGGAATGTTTCAGGGGATATACTTGCTGGCACTATTTGTAATATTGTGGGCGTCCGATATTGGCGGATACCTTATTGGGATGGCTTTTGGACAAAAAAACGGGCATAAACTTTTTCCGAGTATTTCTCCCAAAAAATCCTGGGAAGGATTTTTTGGAAGTCTGGTTTTTTCACAGGGTGTTGCTTTTGCTCTTTTCAAACTGAACATGATACCCTTTGAATGGTATCATTGTGCTTTGTTAGCCTTGATTATTTGTGTCTTTGGCGTCTTGGGGGATTTGACGGAATCCGGGATGAAACGTTATTTCGGAGTGAAAGATACGGGAACCATAATGCCGGGACACGGCGGATTGCTGGACCGTTTTGACGGGGCGCTTATTTCTTTCCCCATAGCAATTACATACATTTTATTTGTGTTATATTTAAACTGAAATGAGGATCCATAAAGAAGGAAGAACTACTATATTGATAGTGATTGTGATTATAGCCGTTATACTGGCTGTGATCCTTGGCTTTTCCCTGTATAATTTCTGGGTGCTTGCTCTTTTTGGCGCCGCATCTGTGGTTGTATTACTACAAACACTTATGTTTTTCAGGATACCCCAACGAGATATACTTATAAGAGAAGAAGGGATCGTTTCTCCTGCAGACGGCAGGATAGTTATGATAGAGGAAGTTGAGGTCAATGAATACCTGAAGGAAAAAAGACTGCAGGTATCCATTTTTATGAATATGTTCAACGTGCATGTAAACTGGTATCCCTGTGCAGGTGATATCGTTTATTATAAATACCATCCGGGAGACAAAATGGTTGCCTGGCATCCCAAATCATCCGAAAAAAATGAGCATGCCACCGTTTTTTTAGAACATGGGAAAAATATCATAGGAGTGAAACAAATCGCCGGACTGATAGCGCGACGGGTAATTTGTAAAGCCCGCACCGGCAAACAGGTTTTACAATGCAGCGAACTTGGCATCATCAAATTTGGCTCCCGGGTAGATCTCCTGCTGCCGCTAGATGCCAAAATTCTGGTAAGAAAAGGGCAACGAGTGTGGGGTTGTGAGACGCTGATAGCCGATCTTAAAGAATAGCGTCTATGGCCGCATACGGATCGTCCGCCGTGAAAACGTAATTCCCGGCCACCAGGATATCTGCTCCGGATTGGTACAATTCAGAAGCATTTTTATCGTTGATTCCGCCGTCCACCTGGATCAGAAAATCCAGATTCTTACGTGTTCTCATCTCTTTCAGTTCCCGGATTTTGTCAAGGCTTTCCGGAATAAAAACCTGGCCTCCAAAGCCCGGATTCACAGACATGACCAGAACAAGATCTGCATAGTGAACGGCTTGTTCCAGTTGACAAACAGGAGTGGAAGGATTAATGGAAACGCCAGATCTCATCCCCAGCCGTCTTATTTCCTGTAAATCCCTGTTCAAATGGGGGCAGGTTTCCCAATGGACGGTCAACCAGTTAATGCCCAGATCCCTGTATTTTTGGTAATACCGCCAGGGGTCTACAGTCATCAAATGCGCATCCATCGGTTTTTTTGAGTAACGGGCAACTGCTTCAATTACAGGAAATCCGTATGAAATATTGGGAACGAAGACGCCATCCATAATATCCAGATGAATGCTCCATGCTTTGCTTGTATTGATCATGTTGCAGGCATCGGCCAGATGTGCAAGATCAGAAGACAATATTGAAACAGACACCTTTCCCATAACTACACATTCCTGATTATTTCCAGCAAAAGATCCCAGAATTTTCCGACGGTAGATATTTCCAGTCTTTCCGTAGGAGCATGCACCCCTTTGAGCGTAGGTCCTATAGATATCATGTCCAGGTTTGGAAACGCATCCAGAAATATACCGCATTCCAGGCCGGCGTGTATGGCTTTCACCTTTACCGGTGTGTTGAACAGTTTCAAGTAAGCTTCCTCACAAACCTTCAAAACGGGCGATTCCGGATTGGGGGCCCATCCGGGGTATTCTCCTTCATGAGAAACCGAGGCACCTGCCAGGAGAAAGAGACTTTCAATGCGCTGAGCTGCGTTTTTTCTTGCCGAGTTGACGGCGCTGCGCTGGCTGCTGCCAATGCGGATAAACTTGTTTTCCTGCTCCATGCGGACTGAAGCCAGGTTGGTGGATGTTTCCACCAATCCGGGTATATCCTTGCTCATAGCCAAAACTCCGTGCGGACAGGAATACAGGGAAGCTGCCAGGTTGGCGGCCGTTTTGCTGTCCATAACTGTTAGGGGCAGTTCACATGCGCTAATAGCACTTTCCAGTTCCGGATCGGTATGTTTGTATTCGGCGTTCCATTCAGAAGCCATGGTTTGGAACAATTCAGTGAAAGCATCCCGGTCAGTATCTTTTACAACACAGACGGCAACGGCCTCTCTTGCTATGGCGTTTCTTTTGTTTCCTCCGGATATGAACCCGACGTCAAAACTGAATTTTTGCTGTGCGTTCCATAGAAAACGGGCAAGCACCTGAACCGCGTTGCACAGATCCTTGTGAATCTCGTCCCCGCTGTGTCCGCCCGTAGCTCCTGTAATACTGACTTTCAAGGCAGTGACCCCATATTTGAGAGCCGGTTTTTCTTCATAGGTGAAACGGGCAGTAGTATCAATACCTCCGGCGCATCCTATGAACACTTCTCCTTCGTCTTCCGAATCCAGGTTTAATAGAACAGATCCTTTAATAAATCCGGGAGCCACGGCACGTGCTCCGTCCAGACCTGTTTCTTCAGATACGGTAAACAAACATTCCAAAGGACCGTGTTCCAGGGAATCATCATCCAATACTGCCAGGGAAGCGGCAATACCTATCCCGTCATCGGCACCCAGTGTGGTACCCTTTGCTTTTAACCAGCCGTCTTCCACATAAGTCTGAATGGCATCTTTTGAAAAATCAAAAACGGTGTCTTCATTTTTTTCACAAACCATATCTGTATGGCTTTGCAGGATTACACCGGGGCGGTTTTCCCTGCCTGCAGAAGCCGGTTTCCGGATTACCACGTTTCCCGTTTTATCTGTTTGGTGTTCCAGGTTACGGGCTTTGGCAAAGTCTTCAAGAAAACGGGTCATTCCCGCTTCATTGCCGCTTTCCCGTGGAATTTTACAGATTTCAAAAAAGAAATTAAAAACAGATGAGGGTTCCGGATTCTTCATAATGATGGATTGTTAACCGTTTTTGAGCCTTTTCTCAATGTCCGTCACATATTGGCGGAACATACGGTCGGTGTCCATCAGATT
>DAOSXZ010000008.1:6063-24083 GCA_035380845.1 Bacteroidales bacterium
ATGATCTTTGCCTCCAATCATTGATCCGATGGAAGAAAGTGAATTCTTTGTGAGGTTTCGGCTCAGATACATGGCAATTTGCCTTGCCTGGCATATTTCCCGTTTGCGTGTTTTTGACAGCAGGTTATCGGGGGTTATTCCAAAATAATTACATACAGTCTTTTGAATGTCCTGTACAGAAACTTCCCTGGTCACCGAACTTACCAGCCGGTCAGTGATAACTCGAGCCAATTCTAAAGTGACAGGCTGTTTGTTAAATGTTGACTGTGCCAGCAGGGAACAAAAAGTGCCTTCGATTTCCCTGACATTGGTCGTGACTTGTTCTGCTATGAATTCAAGCACTTCCCGGGCAACTTCCACTCCTTCGTTGTAGCATTTCTTTTCCAGTATAGCAAGCCTTGTTGCATAGTCGGGAGCCAGGAGTTCAGCGGAAAGTCCCCATTTAAAACGCGATAAAAGTCTGTCATCCAAATCTTTAAGCTCGACGGGCGGTCTGTCGCTTGTCAGGATCAATTGCTTTCCTGACTGGTGCAGGTGATTGAATATGTTGAAGTAAGCATTCTGTGTTCCGGGCTTGCCGGCGAATTCCTGTACATCGTCAATTATCAGCACATCAATCATTTGATAGAAATGCATGAAGTCCGTAAGTTTGTTCTTGATGTTTACGGCATCCATGAATTGGATCTGGAACAAATTAGCCGAAACGTACAAAACCACTTTTTCAGGCAACCGCTTTTTTATTTCAATCCCGATTGCCTGGGCAAGATGCGTTTTTCCGAGTCCTGAACCGCCGTATATGAACAATGGATTGAACGGTCCTCCGGGTTTTTCGGCAATACTCAGTCCGGCAGTGCGTGCCAGGCGGTTGCAGGAACCTTCCACAAAATTGTCGAAAGAATAAGCCGCATTCAGCTGGGGATCTATCTTCACTTGTCTGATGCCGGGAATGACATACGGACTGGCCACTTCTTCCCGGTTAGCACGCGAAAAGGGAATGGTTTTATTCTGGAACTGACCCTGTCCCTGGTGCGGCACGGGGACCCCTTTACTGCATGAATCCACCTTTACGCAATATTCCAGTTTAGCTGCACTGCCCAATTCTTTTCTTAAGCAATGGCCCAGAAGATCTATGTAATGTTCTTCAATATATTCTCTGAAAAAATGCGAAGGAACCTCAATAGTCAGAACATTGTCTTTCAGTTTGACCGGGACAATAGGTTCAAACCAAGTGCTGAAACCGGAAGCTTGAATGTTATCCCTAATGATACTCAGACAGTTATTCCAGACAATTTTGTGAGGCGACGGAGACATATTTTGAATTGGGGTTTATGTATACAAAAATGGTTAAAAAAAATGGTAAAAAAAAAAGGAAAAACACTTGTATTTTTCAAAAAAACAATAATGCCCTCATTATCAGAGTGAAAAAATTATTATGCGCAAATCTCTGATTATGAATAAAATATTATACCCAAAAACATGCTTTCTATTGATTGATGGGCATTTGGGACAAATATGAATAATTTAAAAAACTGTGATACGAAGGTATTTTTTTGGATTTTCGCTAATAAGCCTTATCAGGGAATCTGCCCTTGAAAGGATATCGGTCAGGGAATGATACAAAGCCGGATTAGATCCGATTTGCCCCAGAGTTCCTTCGGGATCGCTCAGGTTTTCAAGTAATTTATGCAATTCTTCTACTGTTCCGCCAAGATCGGCCTCTTTCAACTCCTCAGATACATCATCAAAATTTGCCAGGGTTCCGGAAAGATTTTTTACAGCCAGGTTCAGTTCTCCGGCCAGGGTATCTGCCCCGGCCAGGATACCATCAATACGGGAGGCGTTATTTCCCAGGGTTTCCGTTAAACGGTTTATATGGCCTAAAGAAGCGTTCAAACGTGTCAGGCCGTTTTTGATATTGTTGCGGTTTTCTTCGTCCAATATGTCATTAATGCGGGTTACCGTCAGGTTCAGATTGGATGTCAGTCCGGAAATGTCGTCTTTCAGTGATACAAGTTCTTTAGTAAGGAGTGAAATCAGATCCGGTTGGATAGAGGAGGTGAGTGTATCTCCCGGCGAATGCCAGGCAGAAGAATTGCCTAGGACCAGTTGAACGGCTTTTCCACCCAGTATATCGGCACTGTAAATTTCTGCTGTTGTCCCTTCAGGAAGTTTGAACTTTTTTTTCAGTCTGATCTTGATGATCATCTGTTGATTTTTCTGATCAAAATCTATCCGGTCTACGGTACCTGCTGTTAGTCCCAGCACAGATACGGGACTTGTTGGGGCCAGGCCTTCTACGTTGGGATAAATGGCGTAAAAGGTGTTGGTTCCCCTGAAAAGGTCATTCCCTTTTAAAAATTGAACTACAAAGTATAAAACAACTATCACTACCAGGGCAAACAGTCCAATTTTCAGTTCGCGGGACATTTTTTTGGTTTTCATTATGTTTTAATTAGCAGGAACCAATTTGCCATCCTTTACGGCTATCACAAAGGCATCCGGAAAATCATTCTTCCTGAGGTTGTTACAATATTTTTGAGCTTCCTCTCTGTTTGGGAAATTACCCAATGTATACTTATATTTATATATTTGGTCGTTACATACAACAAGTTGTGTCCCCGGGAAATCTTTCAGTGCCTGGTGAGAGGCAGGAAGGGCTTCCTTTGAAGACATAATTTGCACCCTGTATTGTATTTCAGGCACTTTTGACTGAACAGCAGAAAATCCGTTTTGTTCGTAACTATCCAGGTATTCTTCAAAACCGGTCATCAATTGCCGGGCAATATTTCTGCGTCCGTTTTCGGTACTCAGTATTTTTCGGTCTGCACTGCTGTTTAGAAATCCCATTTCTACCAGTACAGCGGGCATGGAACAATAAGCCAGAACTACAAATCCGCCTTCTTTCATCCCGCGGTCTTTATGACTCCCAGGCAGAGGACCTTTGCGTAACGATTGCTGGATGCAAGATCCCAATATTCTGGATTGTCTCATGATAGCGTCTTTCTGAAAATTAAAAACAATCATGGACTGGGGATTGTCAGGGTCAAAACCTTCGTATTTGGCTTTATAATTTTCTTCAAATTTTATGACTTCATTTTCTTTTAAAACCACATCGTAGCTATCGTCTTTTCTACGGCTGCGATCACCTCCGAATACCCAGGTTTCCGGCCCTACCGGTGTAGAAGTGGCTTTTCTGGCAGAATTGACGTGAATGGATATAAAAAGATCTGCATCTGCTTCGGTTGCCAGCGTACCGCGTTTGTCCAGGTCTACGGCAATATCTTTTGTGCGGGTATAAATGACCTGAATGTCCGGAAATTTTTTGTTGATCTCTGTTCCAAGGTGTTTGGCAACAGACAGGTTTATATCTTTTTCCCTCAGTTTCCTGTCTGGACTCAATGCGCCCGGATCGTGGCCGCCGTGCCCCGGATCAATAACCACTTTACGAACCGCAGGACCGGAAAAACCTTGAGCCATGATGGCATACGAATTGCAAACAGAGAGAATTACAACCAGTACGGGAATCAGTTTTTTCATATATATTTGCAGCTTATGTCTGCGGAAGACAAAGATAAAAAAAGTATTTTGCATACCGTATGTTGTCTGTTATTCCTTGTTCTGGGAGTTTTTCCCGTCCATGGCCAGCAGAAAAGGATCGTTGAAAATTCCATAGCTCCTGTAAGCCAAATATACAGACAATACCTGTATTCACCGGTGGTATCAAGACCGGACAAATCCCTATTGTCTGAAATGTGGAAACAGCTGAACCGTTATACCGGACTGGAAGAAACTACCGTAGGACTTTCTCCTGTGGATCTGGACAGCCTGGCACGTTTAGACAGTATCCGGGCGCACACCCAGTTGGAAGCACCTGCCTTTTCAATGGCCAGGGATTCTGTAGTGGAAGATTTCAGGGACGGGAAGACCATGTTGTATTATTACGGGGACGTGAAAGTTACTTATGACAATATGGAAATTACTTCAGAATACATGGAATACGATGCCGATACAAAAACAGTTTTCGCGACCGGGGTTGTGGATTCTACCGGGGTGATGCAGGGAAAACCGGAAATGAAAGAAGGGAACAACAGCTATGTGATGGAATCGGTCTATTACAATTTTGGATCAAGAAAAGCCAGGATTAACAATATGGTTACCCAGGATGATCAGGGATTTCTGTACGGATCGCACCTGAAAAAGATGCCGGACAATTCCATTAATATTCATGGAGGCAAATATACTACCTGCGATGCCGAGCATCCTCACTTCTACCTTCACATGACCAATGCAAAGATTACAGCGGATGAAGACGGAAATGTGGGACAAACTATTTTTGGGCCGTCGTATGTTGTGATTGAAGATGTTCCAACGCCAATTATTGTGCCTTTTGGTTTTGTGCCCAAACGTCCCGAACGTTCGGGCGGCTTGTTGATCCCGTCTTACGGGGAAGAAGTAGCCCGTGGTTTCTTTTTGAAGGATCTGGGGTACTATTTCGTTTTTGGGGATTACCTGGATTTTTCTGTCACAGGAGACATATACTCCATGGGATCCTGGGCTGTCCGTGGAACAGCACGGTATAAAAATCGTTATAAATACAACGGGAACCTGAACGTGAGCTACTCCAAGAATATTACCGGGGAAAGAGGCTCGTCCGATTACCAGGAATCGGGAGATTTTTCCATTCGCTGGAGCCATACGCAGGATCCCAAAAAACGACCCGGAACGTCTTTCAGCGCCTCGGTCAATTTTTCAAGTCCCACAAACAACCGCTTTAACAGTCAATCCATTGATGAAGCGTTGCAATCACAGACATCTTCCAGTATTTCCTATGCCAAGACTTTTGCAGGAACGCCTTTCAATCTTTCTATTAACTTTTTACATAGTCAGAATAACAGGGATTCTTCATATGCGCTGACTTTACCCAATCTGACCTTTACCATGAGCCGGATCAATCCTTTCCAAAGGAAAGAAAAGGTGGGGAAGAAGCGTTTTTATGAAGATATTACACTCAGTTACAATACTGCTTTTCAGAATAAACTGAATTTCAAATCTTCTCAATTCGGGACTCCCGATTTCTGGAAAAATTACAAAACGGGAATGCAGCATAATTTTGCCATTGGACTTCCCAGTTTCACATTGCTTAAATATTTAAATTTCACACCTACGGTAAGCTATGGTATGAACTGGCATTTTATGAGCGAGACCCGTACGTTTGATCAGACGGAACAAAAGGTGGTATCCACAACTTCCCAACCGTTCAGCGAATTCGGACTCACGCAGTCATACTCTGGCGGAATATCCATGTCTACACGTATATACGGGATGTTCAATTTCAAACCCACAGGACGTCTCAGGGCAATCCGTCATATGTTGACACCTTCGGTCAGTTTTAGTTACAGACCTGAATTGGGGACAAAAGCTAACGGTTATACGACTCTGAATTATACCGATTCATTGGGACGGGAATATTCGGTGGAATACAATAAATACAGCAAATCAGTATACGGACCTCCTTCCAAAGGAAGAAATGCTTCCATAAGTTTCTCGTTGGGCAACAACGTAGAGGCTAAGGTGTTTAATAAAAAGGATACCACAGAAAACGGCGGTGTCAAGAAGATCAAGATCATTGACAACCTGTCGTTGAACGGCTCATACAATTTTCTGGCAGATTCCATGAAACTTTCCAACATAAGCGTAAGTTTGTCTACTTCAATCTTTGAAAAACTCGGCATAAATGCGAATGCCATGTTTGATCCTTATGCCGTAAATGAAAGAGGACAGCGGATAAACACTCTGAATGTGATGAGAACGGGAAATCTGGCCAGGCTGACCAACGCCAGTTTCTCGACTTCTTATTCCTTCAAGGGAGGAGATCAGAAAAGCAAAAATGATTCCTACCGGTTGGTATATGAAGATCCGTTAACCGGTGAATATATTCCGGGCGGGTGGGTGTATTACATGGATCCCGAAATTCCCTGGTCCGTGAATTTGAATTACAGTTTTTCTTACAACCGGTCATATACTTATGCCAACGAACAATTAAACACCAATCATAATTTTAACCAGACACTCGGTTTCTCGGCACAAGTGAAACTGACAAAGGATTTCAGCATCAACGTCCGGAGCGGGCTGGATATGATGAAATTTAAACTCACGACCACACAGCTGAGTGCTACTTATGACCTGCATTGTTTTCAAATATCTTTCTCCTGGGTTCCCAACGGTAAGTGGGAAAGCTGGAGTTTTCGCATTGCTGCCAAAGCATCTGCACTGGCTGATGTGCTGCAGTACAAGAAGAACTCAAGTTTCTGGGATAATTAAAAATTTTTGTATATTTGTACCGTCTTAGCTTTATTCTTCAAGCTTTAACCCAATATTTAACATATCTTAAATGTACGACATTATTGAGCTTAGCAGCAAGTCAATGGAAGAACTCCATAGAATTGCCAATGCATTGGAAATCAAAAAAGTTGAATCCTATGCAAAAAATGAATTGATTTACCAGATCCTGGATGTACAGGCCGAATCGGGTGCTTCTGCCCAGGCTTCTTCCGTGGACAAACCAAATACAAATAAACCAACCACACGCCGCACACGGAACCCTCGGACAAAAACTTCTACACCGGAAGGGAAAGAAAAACCGGCTGATAAAGAAGTTAAAGCTTCTGAAAGCACACCCTCACGAGGAGTAAAACCTGTGCAGGAATCAAAACCTGTCCCGGAATCAAAACCCGTGCAGGACACAAAGCCTGTCCCGGAAGCAAAACCTGCGCAGGAATCAAAACCTGCTCCCGAAAAAAAGGTTGAGGTCAAAACAGAAGAAAATGTTCAGCCAAAACCCCGGAAAGGAAGGCCCAGGAAAAAACCGGAAACGGAAGTCAAACAGGCAGAAAATAAAGCCGAAGCAACCGGAAAAACTCCGGAACCGCAACAACCTGATCAACAGAAGACAGACCGGCAAAAATCCGGACAGCAGAAACCGGTTCATCAAAAAACCGAGCACCAAAAAACCGAACAACATGGCGGGAAACCTGTTCAGGAAAAGAAACCAGAATACGAGGGGGTGGTCAGGGCTATCGGTGTCCTTGAAATGATGCCCGACGGGTACGGCTTTTTACGTTCGTCTGATTACAACTACCTGAATTCCCCGGATGATATTTACTTATCCCAGCAACAGATAAAGATGTACGGGTTGAAAACCGGAGATACGGTAAGCGGGGAAATACGGCCTCCCAAGGAAAATGAAAAATTCTTTCCTCTTGTTAAAATTCATGAGATTAACGGACGGCAACCCGAGTTCATCAGGGACAGGATCCCCTTTGATTTTTTGACCCCTCTGTTTCCCGATTCCAAATTTGACATCACCTCGAACGGACACAACACTTTGTCCAACCGTATTGTGGATCTGTTTACACCCATAGGGAAAGGACAAAGAGGACTTATTGTGGCACAGCCGAAGACCGGAAAAACGGTGCTGTTGCAATCCATCGCCAACGCCATTGCCGACAATCACCCGGAAGTCTACATGATTGTCCTGTTAATTGATGAAAGGCCGGAAGAAGTGACGGATATGGCCCGTAATGTAAAAGCAGAAGTGATTGCTTCAACATTTGACGAATCTGCTGAACGTCACGTGAAAGTGGCAGGGATCGTGCTGGAAAAAGCAAAACGACTGGTAGAATGCGGTCACGATGTGGTTATCCTGTTGGATAGTATAACCCGTCTGGCACGTGCTTTCAATACGGTACAGCCGGCAAGTGGAAAAGTATTGAGCGGAGGGGTGGATGCCAATGCCCTGCAAAAACCCAAGAGATTCTTTGGGGCGGCCAGGAATATTGAAAACGGGGGATCCCTTACAATCCTTTCTACAGCACTGACAGATACAGGATCCAAAATGGACGAGGTGATCTTTGAAGAATTCAAGGGAACCGGCAACCTGGAACTGCAGCTGGACAGGAAGCTTTCCAACAAGAGAATATTCCCTGCCGTCGATGTTACGCTCAGTTCAACACGTCGCGACGATCTGTTAATGGATAAGGACAAACTCAACCGAATCTGGATACTGCGTAATTACCTGGCCGATATGAATTCTGTAGAAGCTATGGAATTTATGAAAGACCGATTGTTGCGTACCCAGGATAATGACGAATTCCTGATTACCATGAATAAGTAGCCGGTCCGCCGACTTGCAATAATTTCAATAACTCAGCAGCAGCGCGAAAAGAGTCTGTTTGTCCCTTTTTTACCTTCTCCTCCATCATAGGCAATGCTTCTTTGATACTGGGATTGTCATAAAAGCGGGAAACCAGGTAATTGTCAATGCTTTCTCTCATCCAAAAAACGGCCTGTTCGGCCCGCTTTTTCCTGAAATATCCGTTTTCACGGGTCAAACTCATATACTCGTGAATAGATTCCAGTATCGTTTCCATGCCTGTGCCTTCTGTAGAGGAGGCTGTCATAGCTGTCGGCGTCCATCCGGAGGGTGAAGGCGGGAATAGGTGCAGGGCTCCCTGGTAAAGGGTTTTTGCCTGGAGTGCCTTATTCAGATTATTCCCGTCGGCTTTGTTTATCACCAGCAGGTCCGACATTTCCATGATTCCCCTCTTGATCCCCTGAAGTC
The DNA here is from genome assembly GCA_035380845.1 of Bacteroidales bacterium. Lineage (GTDB taxonomy): Bacteria > Bacteroidota > Bacteroidia > Bacteroidales > UBA932 > DMER64. The sequence continues at coordinate 14,684 of DAOSXZ010000008.1, forward strand.
CGTCTCCAGCACCGGCCAACATGAGTAACAGGAAAAAATCAGTCATCGAATGAACGGCTGTTTCTGACTGGCCTACTCCAACCGTTTCAATAAATATGGTGTCAAATCCGGCGGCTTCGCACAATAGCACCGCTTCCCTTGTCTTTCGTGCCACACCTCCCAGGGAGCCGCTGCTTGGTGAAGGACGGATAAAAACCCGCGGGTCATTGGCCAGGGTCTCCATCCTGGTTTTGTCTCCCAGGATACTGCCTTTGCTGCGTTCGCTGCTTGGATCAATAGCCAGTACAGCCAGCCTGTGACCGGATTCGGTTATGTGTTTTCCAAAAGTCTCAATGAAAGTGCTTTTTCCAACACCCGGAACTCCGGTGATACCAATTCTTATGGAATTTCCAGATAACGGTAGACAGGCCCCTACCAGTTCCCGCGCTTTTTCCCGGTCTTCCGCCCGGGTACTCTCTATCAGTGTGATGGATTGAGCGAGGATGGAAATATCCCTTTTTTTTATGCCGTTCAGATATGTGGCAAGATCATAATTCCTGCCGGGCCGTTTTTTAATAATATCCCTGACCCGGGGGTTGATGTCAGGCGGCTGCGGTATTCCTTTGTTGACTTTTAAAGCAGAATCCATGCCCGTCAGGGATTAATAGTACCGTATACAAGTATATTTACAGTAGGTCTTGAAGGCGCATTGGTGGTGAGACTTACCGTGTAGATCATTTCTCCGGGGGATGTTGTTTCAGAAGCCGGAACGGTAATGTCAACCGCCACTTCTGCACCGGGAGCAATTTCACGTGGCATTTCAACACGGATGCCCGGGTGACTGGTATCTGTCTTGTATATGATCAGAGGTGTTTTTCCTTTGTTGGACAAGCGGAAAGACGCTCCGATCCCTGATCCTGGTTTTATATCTTCAAATTCGTAAGCACTCCGGTCCATTTGAGGAACGGGAGCATTGGCTTTTTCTGCACGGCTCATGCCGGATGTGTTCATTTTGACAGATCCTTTGACAGTCAGAACATGCAAAGGATCTTCTTTGTCGTTGATCATCATATGGGCCGTATACAAAACATTCCCCCAGTCTTCTTTTTTCCTTGTGTCAATGGTATAAACCAAAACACCTTTCTGACCGCCGTTAAGGCGGGAAGGATTGGCGCTTACACTCAGGTTGGGATGAGAACAGCTAAACGTCAGAAATACCGGGTATTTCCCTGTATTTATGATTTCTACGGAATCTGTTTTGGCTGTTCCCTGGCGTACCTGTCCCAATTCCAGGTCCCTGTCACGAAGGCGAAGGGTTCCCATAACAACCGGGTGTGTGTCTTCAATGGAGAATTTTTTCTGGTGAACGACACCTCTGATGCGTAACACATAAGGTTTTGAAGATCCGGTTACGTAGACAGACAACATTTTATCGAACGGGTACGGCCCCTGGTCGTTGGAATACGTTACGGTGACAGAGCCTTTACCGCCCGGGAGTATCGGTTCTTTTGTCCATTCGGGAACCGTGCATCCACACGAAGAAATTACGGTTTGTATGACTACCGGCTTGTCGCTGCTATTAGTCATAATAAATGTATGGGATCTGGGTCCGTCATCAATTCTGAAATCACCGAAATCATGGACGGTTTTATCAAAGGTCACCTGTTCATCTTCTTGTGGAATAGCGGGTCCTGCAAATAAGATTGAAGCAAAAAGAATAAAGAGCAGTTTCATCTTATCAAATGTTGTTCATTTACAAAGGTAGTAAGAATTTAATTCATATATTTGCAGTAATTATTTACTATTTTAACAGTCAAATTATCATGGCACACAGAATTACTGAAACTTGCACTGCATGCGGAACCTGTATTGATGAATGTCCCGTAGAAGCCATTTCTCCCGGTGATATTTACGTCATTGATCCCGATGAATGTATTGATTGCGGAGCATGCGCTGCAGTTTGTCCGGTCGGCGCCATTGTTGCCGAATAATTTATTGGATCCTTACAAATCCTGAAAAGCATACTTCCGGGTATGCTTTTTTTATGTCTTTTTGATAGTAAATATAAATTCCACTCCCCCTTCTTCCCGTTTACGGGCATGTATAGAGCCTCCGTGAAGTAGAAGTGCGTTTTTCACAATGGACAGTCCCAAACCTGTTCCTCCCATACGACGGCTTCTGCCTTTGTCAACCCTGTAGAATCGTTCAAAAATCCGGGACAGGTGTTCCCTGTCAATGCCAATGCCGTTATCTGCGTATATAAATGCATAATGATCCGGGCCAGACTCCGTAAGCCTTACCGTGATGGTATCACATCCTGAATAGGTTATGGCATTATCTGTCAGGTTTCGAAAAATAGATTGTAATAATCCGTGATTCCCCTGGACAATGATTTTATCCGGAAAATCTAGAACCGTCTTTATATTCTTTTCCTGCAGGTGAGTATCCAGATCTAAAAACACATCTTTAATGATGTCACTAAGGTTTAACTCTGTTTTTTCTATGATATCGCTGGCTTCATCCATACGTGTAATGGTGGAAATGTCATTTAACAATTGAGCCAGTCTATCGGATTGTTTGTAACAACTCTCAATAAACGCCTGTTTTTTTGAGGGAGGCAGGGCGGGGTTGTTCATCAACGTTTCAAGGTATCCCTGGATGATACTTACAGGGGTTTTTAATTCGTGATTAATGTTTTGTGTAAGCTGTTTCTTAATTCGTGTCTGTTCCTGCTTTTGTTGCTCCACCACTTTGTGTTCACTTTCCAGTGCTTCTTTTGTCTGTTTAAGCCGGGAGTACAGCTGGATAATATGATTGGAAATATCCCCCAGCTCATCTTTTGGGAATGGCCCAATGTCATGAAGCGGTTCTCCGTTGTCGGCTAACCTGGCAAATTTTTTTAATCTTTTGATATTATTTCCCAAACGACGTGTAAAAATTAAAGCTAAACAGCTTATAATGATTGATATGCCTATCATGAAAGGAAAAAATAATTTGTCCGTTTTCAAAACTTCCTTCAAGGATACTGAATAAGGTATGGCTGAACGGACCACGTAATCTCCCGTTAAGGTGGCGGCATAGAAATATTCTTTATTGGTGGTTTCGGACAAGCGACGGATCGTATACCCGGATCCATTTTTCATGGCACGAATGATTTCAGGCCTGTCAGCGTGGTTGGCAAATGAATCCAGGGGAAGGGATTTATCCGTATCGTAAAGAACGGTTCCCGTTTTATCCAAGACGGTTACCCGTAAGTTTTCAGTAACAGCCCGCCTGTTTTCCATTACTATTGAATCCATGGCAGTATGGTCTGCAAGGTAATGGCTCAGGCGGGTATTGATGATCTGTAATTCTGTATTTACCCGCTCTGCTTTATACAACCGTTCCCTGCGGAACTGAAAGAGAAGGAAACTAAGCAGGAAAAGCCCGAAGAGCAACAACAATGTCAGGAAGAGCCTGATGTGAAAAGAGATTCTATATCTCAAATCCGTACCCATATCCCAATCTGGTTACAATGTGTTTTCCGTAATTCCCTATTTTTTTCCGCAGGCGTGTAATATTGACATCTATGGTTCTGCCAAGTACAATTACGTCATCACTCCACACCTGGTTCAGTATCTCTTCACGGGAAAGGATTTTGTTTTTATGACGAAGCAGTAATATCAGGATCTCAAATTCCTTTTTTGTCAATGGAATATCCTGTCCGTCAACCAAACATATCTTTTTTGAAAGATCTATCGTCATACCTTCAAAAACGATTGTCTGAAGGGGTTCCGGATGCAATAAAGGTTCAGTTCTTCTTAAAACGCTTTTTACCCTGGCTATCACTTCCCGGATTGAAAAAGGTTTGAGGATGTAATCGTCTGCTCCCAGGTTTAATCCTGCTACCGTATCGTCTTCCGTATCCTTGGCCGTGCAGAATATTATGGGTACCAATGCTGTTTTTTCATTTTCTTTTAAGATCCGTGCCAATTTGAATCCGCTTAACGGCCCCATCATGACATCCAGGAGGATCAGGGAATATTTTTCCGGATTCATTTTGAGGACTTGTTCGGCACTATAAGCTACATCTACCAGGTAGCCTTCAATTTCCAGATTGAACTGCAATATTTCACACAAGGATTCTTCATCGTCAACGACCAATATCCGTATTTTATTTTTTTCCAAAACGAAAGGATTAAAGTTTTACAAAGATATATGATTCCGTTAAAATAAAAGGTGTTACAAAATCCGTAAGCATTTTTTTATGTAATTGTAAAACAGTTGTATCCGTATTGTAACACGAAGCCACGACTTTTGTCACGGATTATGAATAAAAAAGTTACACAAGCAATCAAAGCCGCCTTTTTTGTCCTGGTATTACAGCCGGGAATCATGCAGGCGCAAACGGTTATAACCGGACAAGTAACCGATGATAAAATGAATGAACCACTTCCCGGAGTGTATGTCCTGGTTTCAGGAACTGAAAAAGGGTGTGTCACAGACAATGAAGGCGTATATAATTTGCCCCTTCAGGAAGGTACCTATATTTTGGAATTCAGATATATTTCCTATGAAACAACTGTAACAGACCCCGTTTTCATTAACGGAGAACCCGGAAAAATAACCATGAACATTCAGATGATACCCGGGGAAATGTCACTGGAAGAAGTGTTTGTTACTGCCCATAAAAACCTGGAAACCGAAACAAGTCTTTTATCTGAGAGACGAATGTCTTCAAAAGCCCTGGAGAATATGGGTGCCCGCGAAATGAGTGAGAAAGGAATATCTACTGTTGCCGAAAGCGTGAAAAAAATCACCGGTATATCCCTGGCTGAAACCGGGCAGGTATATGTCCGGGGCCTGGGAGACAGGTACAGTACTACCACACTCAACGGATTGCCCATAGCTTCTCCGAATCCCGACAACAAACTTATTCCGCTGGAATTGTTTCCTTCAGGAATTATCAGGAATGTTACGGTAAGCAAAGTATATAGCGCAGCCTCCTATGCCGATTATTCAGGAGCACATATAGATATTAGTATCAAGGAACATACGGGTACCGATTTTTTTACTGTTAATGCAGGTGCCGGGGGAAATTCCGGGTCCTTTCTCAAAAGTTTTTCCGGGCGTGAGAAAAAAGGAGGAATGTTGTTGGCCGGGAACCTTGTTCCTGAGGTTAAAAATATGACAGCCAATGAATTTTCTTCTTATGTAAGAAATAATGACCCTTTCGGAACCTCTTTTTCTGTTTTTCAGAGAACACTCATTCCCGGGATGAATGCGGGATTGGGATTGGGAAAAACATGGATATCAGGACGTCATAAAACAGGTTTGCTAGTTTCCTTGAATGCTAATTATTCGGGTAATATAGAGCCGGATTCTTATGTTTCCACCATTAACGCACAGGGTACTGTTCTGAATGAATTTAACTACGACAGTTATACAAAGAACCTGGATATTGCTGCCCTGATGCACCTGAGTTATGAATTGGGATCAGTTCATTACCTCAGTTATTCTCTTTTGTACGCGCGCAATGCGGAAGATAATTACAAAGAAAGGGAAGGATACGATTCGGAAGGGATCCGGCTCATAGGAAGCAACAGCGTTTTTCATGTATACAATTTATTGAATAACCAGCTTTTTTATTCCTGGACTGCTTCAAAAAAATGGTCAATCAATGCGGCTTTCTCTTACGGGTTAACAGGCAGCTATGAACCTGACCGCAGGCAGGTTATGTTCCGGCAGGACAACGGCACATTGTCCCTTTTTAAACTCAATAAACAGGAAACAATGCGCTATTTTGGAGAATTGGAAGAACAAGAAGCCGCTGCAGATGTTTATGCTGTATACAATATGGGTGAAAAGGGTACTCTTAAGTTTGGCGCCTCTTACAAAAACAAGGATAGGGATTACTCATCCGTTCGTTTTTATTACAACCTGAACAACCTCAATCCGGAAATTTCGGATATCTTTTATACGGATCCCTATCTGAATAATGAGAACATCGCAGACGGGACCATAGTTATTACCAAGGATGCCCAGCCAAAATCCTATTATTATGCCGGACAGGATATCGGGGGTGTTTACGTGGAAGCAGATATACTCCCGATTACAAATCTGAATGTCAACCTTGGATTACGCTATGAGCCTTCCCTTCAATGGGTACGCTACTGGACAGATGCTTCCATAGAAAAGATTTCCCGGTTAAAGGGACATGATTTTTTTCCGGCTATAAATATTAAATACGGGATTGCTGCAAATCATTTCTTAAGACTGGCCCTTTCCCGTACAGTTACCCGCCCGTTGTTCATAGAGATGGCTCCCTTTCTGTATAAAGAATCTTATGGTAGTGCAGAAATCAGAGGTAACGAATTGCTGGTTAACGGGTACAATCTGAATGCAGATCTGCGTTATGAGGTTTATGGAGAAAAAAACAATCTTTTTTCTGCAACGCTATATTACAAGAACCTGAAAACTCCCATAGAGCGGGTTCAGGAATCATCGGGTGGTTCTGCCGTACATTCGTTTCGCAATGCCAGTGAAGGTATGGCAGCAGGAGTGGAGGTGGAAACACGGATCAACCTGTTGCCCGGCTTCAGGATTGGATTCAATGCTTCCTATATGTACACCAATGTTATTTTGCCCGAAGGAGGTGGTATTTATACAGATTCACACAGGGCATTACAGGGAGCCTCTCCGTATTTGCTCAATGCAGACCTGGCTTACGGGTGGAAAGTAAGAAAAAACGATCAGATCACACTGACTATGCTATACAATTTGCAGGGACCCCGGATCCATGCCGTGGGCATTTACGGAATGGGCAATGTGATGCAACAACCTCTGCACACATTGGATTTTGTGGGCATTTACAATGCCGGCAGCAGATGGAATATTAAGGTTTCGGCCGGAAATATCCTGGACAGCCGGATCCTCTTAATCCAGGAAGTTAAGACTACCAAAGACTTGATAACGGTAGAATCATATAAACCCGGGATCTCTTTTCAGATAGGGTTCTCATATACATTCAAAAAGCAATAAAAAAATGAAACACATGAATTGGAAAATGGCCGTTATGGCATTTGGGATCCTGTTACTGACAGTTTCCTGTGAACAAGGGATAGATCCCGAAACTGAATCAGCCGATCTGGCAGGTGAATTAACCCAGGCAAAAACACTTAAAACCGGAACGACCTATACTTTATCAGGGGGATTTCACGTAAAAGCCGGCGGAGTGCTAACCATAGAACCAGGTGTTATCATTGTAGCAAAGGACGATGATATTGTAGATTACATACTTGTTGAACAGGGTGGAAAAATCCTGGCACAGGGTACTGCACAAAACCCAATAGTGATGACTTCTGAAAAGAAAGAGGCCGGAGCCTGGGGTGGTGTTCATATCTGCGGCCGTGCTCCTATCAATGTAACGGGGACCCAATCAAAATCGGAGATAGGGGACGCTTCGTACGGGGGGAATGATGCTTTCGATAATTCAGGTACGCTGAGTTATATCCGTGTGGAATATACCGGTTATGCCTTCAGTGAGGAAAAAGAAGCCAACGGATTTACATTTTACGGAGTGGGGAACGGAACGGTTGTAGATCACCTTCAATCTTACAAAGGATCGGATGACGGATTTGAATGGTTTGGAGGTACGGTCAATGTAAAATACCTGGTAGCCACTGATAACAGCGATGATTCGTTTGATTGGACCGAAGGCTGGCAAGGAAAAGGCCAGTTCCTGGTAGCTGTCCAGGGTTCGGAAAGTGCCATCGGGTATGAATGTGATTGCCTTATTGAAGCAGATAATAACAGTAAAGATTTTGCAGCTCAACCAGTATCTGCTCCCATTCTGGCCAATCTGACCTTATGCGGCAACGGATCTGCATTGAATAAACGTGGGATTCGTTTGCGTGCGGGAACAAACGTAAAACTCTACAACGCACTGGTAACCGGAAAACCCAATTGTCTGACTACAGAAACCATAGAAACGGAATCTTCCCTGGTAAACGGGACCTCGGAACTTGATTTTATTTACCTGGCAGGGAAACTATCTGCAGCTGAAGGCCATTATTCAGAGAGTATGTTCACGGCCAACGGAAATAATGGTATTGACAAAGAAATTCTTTTCACTTCAGATTATATTGGTACCGTTGAAGGCGGGAAAGACATGAGCCTTGTAAATTCATTCTTTACCAAAACAAATTATAAGGGAGCTGTCCCATCAGGAAACGATTGGACAGCAGGTTGGTGTAAATAGGGAATCCTTCAGGAGCCATGTCTGATATAATGTTTATTGACAAGAAAAGTGTAACTTTGTAAATTGTCAAAAAAATGAAAATACCAGCACATGGCTTCAGTTATAAATGTTATAGGTAAGATTTTCGGGTCCAAAGCAGACAGGGACCTGAAACAATTGACTCCTTATGTAGATAAGATCTTACGGGAGTATGAAAGGATAGACAAACTGGATCACGATGAATTACGCCTGGAAACGGAAAAGATCAGGCAGATCATACGGGACCACATAGAAGAAGATGAAAAGGCCAAGGCTGCACTGAGGGAACAATTGGAAGATGTTGAAATTGAGGTGGAGAAAAAAGAATCATTGGCCACAGAAGTCGATAAACTCACCAAAAAGATAGACGAAAAAATTGAAGAAATTCTGAACGATGTGCTCCCTGCCGCTTTTGCTATAATGAAATCCACGGCCAGACGGTTCAAGGAAAATAAAACCATAACCGTAACGGCTACTGATTTTGACAGGCAGCTTTCCACCAATAAAGATCATGTTGAAATTCACGGAGACAATGCTGTCTGGCGCAATACCTGGATGGCAGGAGGGAATATGATCACCTGGGATATGGTGCATTATGATGTCCAGTTAATAGGTGGCGTAGTGCTTCACCAGGGAAAGATCGCGGAGATGGCAACCGGGGAAGGAAAAACGCTTGTGGCCACATTGCCTGTATTCCTCAATGCACTGGCTGGTAAAGGTGTGCATATCGTCACTGTAAACGATTACCTGTCCAAACGTGACTCGGAATGGATGGGACCGCTCTACGAATTCCACGGGCTGAAAGTCGATTGCATTGACAAACACCAGCCCAATTCAGAAGAACGCAAAAAAGCTTACCGGGCCGACATTACTTTTGGGACGAACAACGAATTCGGGTTTGATTACCTGCGGGATAATATGGCCATAAATTCCCAGGACCTTGTGCAGAGAAAACACCACTATGCCATCGTGGACGAGGTTGACTCGGTATTGATTGACGATGCACGGACGCCGTTGATCATCTCGGGTCCCGTTCCCCGCGGAGAAGACCAGCAGTTTAACGAATTCCGGCCTATAGTGGAACAATTGTACCAGGCACAGAGATCGCTCGTTCAGCAATACCTTGCCGAGGCACGGAAACTGATTTCCGAGGGGGACGAGGAA
>DAOSXZ010000008.1:24093-28516 GCA_035380845.1 Bacteroidales bacterium
TTTCAAGGGACTTCCCAAATACAACCCTCTGATCAAATACCTGAGTGAACAGGGGATCAAACAACTGCTGCAGAAAACGGAAAATTTCTATATGCAGGATAACAACAAACAGATGCACCTGATCACCGATGATCTGTATTTTGTTATTGAAGAACAGCAAAAATCCGTTGACCTGACAGAGAAAGGACACGATCTGATCGCCAAAAAGATGAGCGATGCCAAATTCTTTATCTTACCCGATATGGGGAATGAGATATCGGAATTGGAAAAGAAGAATCTTTCAGATCAGGAAAAAGCAGCAGCCAAAGACGCCCTGTTAAGCGATTATGCTGTGAAATCCGAAAGGGTCCATACGGTCAACCAGTTGCTTAAAGCATATGCGATGTTTGAAAAAGATGTGGAATACATCGTAGTGGACAATAAGATCAAGATCGTAGACGAACAAACAGGACGTGTTCTGGAAGGAAGACGTTATTCCGACGGTTTGCATCAGGCTATAGAAGCCAAGGAAAAAGTTAAGGTAGAAGCAGCTACACAGACATTTGCAACTATTACGCTTCAGAATTATTTCCGAATGTATCACAAACTGGCCGGGATGACAGGTACCGCTGAAACGGAGGCCGGTGAGTTTTGGTCCATATACAAGCTGGATGTGGTTGTGATCCCCACCAACAGGCCAGTGATCCGTTTGGACGGGGACGATATGATCTATAAAACCAAACGGGAAAAATTCAATGCCGTAATTGACAAGATCATTGATCTGACACAACAAGGTAGGCCGGTACTTGTAGGAACCACCTCTGTAGAAGTATCCGAATTGCTAAGCCGCATGTTAAAAATGCGCGGCATTAAACATAATGTCCTCAATGCCAAACAGCATGCCCGGGAGGCCGAGATAGTTGCCGAGGCGGGTCATGCCGGTGCGGTGACCATTGCCACGAACATGGCCGGTAGGGGAACCGACATTAAATTGAGGGAAGGGGTCCGGGAAGCCGGAGGTCTTGCTATTGTGGGAACGGAACGTCATGACAGCCGTCGTGTGGACAGGCAGTTGCGGGGACGTGCAGGACGCCAGGGAGACCCGGGGTCCTCCACCTTCTTCGTATCTCTGGAGGATGACCTGATGCGGTTGTTCGGAAGTGGTCGTATTGCCTCAATAGTGGACAGGATGGGTATGAAAGAAGGCGAAGTGTTGCAACATTCCATGTTGTCCAGTTCCATAGAAAGGGCACAAAAAAAGGTAGAAGAAAACAATTTCGGGATCCGGAAGCGGCTGCTCGAATATGACGATGTGATGAACTCACAACGGGAAGTAATCTATACCCGTCGCCGGAATGCTTTGTATGGTGAACGTGTGGATGTGGACGTAGCCAACATGATGTCCGATTTTGCGGAATCGTTTGTGCAGCAAATGGAAGGATTTGATTATGAAGACTTTACTCACGAATTGATCCGCCAGATATCCATCGACTCCGGTATTGAGGAAGGAATGTACCGCAGACAAAATATTGCCGAATTATCACAGGCTCTTGCTGAACAGATCCAGAAAGTGTATGGTCGAAGGGCAGAAGCACTGGTTGCCCAGGCCTGGCCCATCATGAAAAATATTTATGAGACACAGCGCGCCACTTATGAAAATGTAGTAGTTCCGGTAGGAGACGGAAAACGGATCTACCAGGTCATCGTGAATATTAAAAAAGCTTACGAAAGCAAAGGAAAAGAGCTGATCCGGGCTATCAACAAGACCATAAACCTTGTGATGATAGACGAGTACTGGAAAGAACATTTGCGTGATATGGACGATCTCAAGCAATCGGTACAAAATGCCACGTATGAACAAAAAGACCCGTTGCTGATCTATAAATTCGAAAGTTTCAAACTTTTCAGTGAAATGCTGGAAAAAATCGCCCGGGAAGTATTGGCTTTTCTGCTTAAAGCACATATACCACTTCGTCAGGATCAGGATAAACTGGACAAAGCGGGCAATGAAAGGCGCCGTACCGATCTAAGCAACACGCAAACATCTCGTCCCGATTTGCTTACACAATCGGCCGAACCCCGGTCCAATGCCCCTGTTCATGTAGAAAAGCAGGTGGGAAGGAATGATCCCTGTCCGTGTGGAAGCGGGAAAAAATACAAGCATTGTCACGGGAAAGATTCATAATCACAATTTTTAATAGTATATGATTTACGATCTAATCATTATCGGATCCGGTCCGGCAGGATATGTAGCAGCCGTCAGGAGTGCCCAGTTGGGCTTTAAAACTGCAATTATTGAAAAAGCCCTTTTGGGAGGGGTTTGCCTTAATTGGGGATGCATTCCCACAAAAGCGTTGTTGAAAAGTGCAGAAGCATTGAATACGGCCAGGCATGCAGATTCCTATGGTGTGAAAATTACAGGAAGTGTGGAACCTGATATTAAAGTCATCGTTGAAAGAAGCCGCCAGGTAGCGGCACAGATGACAAAAGGTATAGAATTCTTATTGAATAAGTATAAAATTGATGTCATACACGGGCGCGGCAGTGTTCAGGCTCCCGGGAAAGTTGCCGTGGGAGATCAGGTGCTGGAAGGGAAAAATATCCTGATAGCCACAGGATCAAAACCCAATTCACTTCCCGGGGCATCCATAGACGGGAAAAAGATCATTGGATACCGTCAGGCGATGGTTCCGGAATCCATACCCAAAACCATGGCTGTGATAGGATCAGGGGCCATAGGTTCCGAGCTGGCTTTTTTCTACAATTCACTCGGCACAAAAATAACACTGATTGAATACATGGACCAGATAGTGCCTACCGAAGATTCGGATGTGGCTGCCCAGTTGAGCCGTTCATTCCGTAAAGCGGGCATAAAGATCATGACCTCGTCCGGGGTGCAGTCTGCTGATAAGACCTGTGAGGGTTGTCGCCTGGAGGTTCAGACCAAAAAAGGCATTGAATATGTAGAGGCAGACATTGTTTTGTCTGCGGTTGGTGTTGTGCCGGTTACTTCAAACATGGGACTGGAAGAACTGGGTGTGGAAATGACCCGCGGCCGGATCAATGTAGATAAGAATTTTATGACAACGGTTCCCGGTATTTATGCAGTGGGAGATGTATTAAACACCCCGGCACTGGCCCACCTGGCTTCTGCCGAGGCCCTTTGTTGTGTGGAAAGAATGGCCGGACTGGATATTCCCGACGTAGATTATGACAATGTACCGGGATGTATTTACACAACGCCCGAGATCGCATCGGTTGGATTGCGTGAAAAAGATGCCGAAAAGAAAGGCATAAAAGTGAAGATCGGGAAGTATCCTTTTACAGCATCGGGTAAAGCGGCTGCCGCAGGAGAAAGGGACGGTTTTGTTAAGCTTGTTTTTGATGCAGAAACGGATGAATTATTAGGTGCCCACATCATTGGGGCACATGCCACCGAAATGATAGGCGGACTGACAGCGTCCCGCGGTATAAAGATTACGAGTCACGATCTGATCCATTCCATTTTTCCCCATCCCACTATGAGTGAAGGGATAATGGAAGCCGCAGCTCTTTCATGCGATCAGTGTGCCAATATGTAAACGATTATGTACAGGAAAAATCTGGCTTTGGTAGCCCACGACAACAGGAAAAACGATTTGATAGAATGGGTGGAATTCAACAAGGACCGTCTGATCAAACACAAACTCGTATGTACCGGAACCACAGGACGTATGGTTGAAAAGGCAACCGGAATTGATGTTACCACACTCAAATCGGGTCCCTTGGGAGGTGATCAGCAAATGGGTGCTTTGATCGCCGAAGGGAAAATTGACATTCTCATCTTTTTTTGGGATCCCATGCAGCCACAGCCGCATGATGTAGACGTTAAAGCATTATTACGGATTTCCAGTCTTTACAACATTCCCACTGCCTGCAACAGGTCAACGGCGGATTTTGTGATTTCATCTCCTTTGTTTGAAAGTTCGTATATACCTGCTCCACAGTCGTTTGACGAATACTTGAATCGCCCGTTGTAAAGTTCAGGACTCTTTCCAGCAGACAGCCAGTGTTTCCACGTGATGTGTATGCGGGAACATATCAAATGGCCGGACAGCGGTCAGGCGGTATCCGTTTTCAGTCAATTGCTTCAGGTCCCATGCAAGTGACACGGGATTGCAACTCAGATAAATGATCCCGGCGGGTTGGGCTGCCAGGATCGTTTTTTTTATCTCGGTAAGTGTCCCGCTTCTGGGAGGATCCAGAAGAATCAATGAAGGGTTTCCGTTTCGGGCTATATAGGAAGGGGTAAAAGTCAGGAGGATATCTCCTTCAAGAAAATGAACCCGGTTCAGATTGTTCACAGAGGCATTCCTTACGGCATCCCTTACAGAGTAGGGATTTCCTTCAATCCCGGTAATGCGGGTGTTTTTAAATTTCCGGGCCAGAGTCAGGGCTATGGTAC
>DAOSXZ010000009.1:0-26504 GCA_035380845.1 Bacteroidales bacterium
GATCAGCGTTTCGGTTTGTATTACTGAAGGAATGTTACGGATGATATCTATGAGGACTTCCATCAGGTGGTCGTGATCCCGGCAATACAATTTCAGCCACAAGGCATATTTTCCTGTAACAAAATGGCATTCAACTACTTCAGAAATGCTTTTCAGTGCTTCTATCACGGTGGGATACTGGTTTGCCTGCGCCAGTTGGATCCCTACGAAAGCACATACATTCAAGCCAAGTGTTTGGGGTTTTACTAACAGCCGGGAACCGGTGATGATTCCCAGGGCCTCCATTTTTTTCACGCGCTGATGAATAGCCGCTCCAGAAACCCCGCATTCACGAGCAATTTCAAGGAAAGGCATACGCGCATTCTTGACCAGAAACGCCAAAATTTTCTGGTCTGTGGCATCAATCTGATACTTGGGCATAATAATTTTTCGTTAAAGATGTAAAGTTATGAAAAATTATTAGACTTCTGGAAGTAAAACAGCCATTTTATAGGGATTTCTCCTTTACACGCAAGAACGTAATCTTCTGTGGAGCAAGCAATGTAGACAGGCGAGCCGGGTTCCTTACTATTTGGAACCTCCAACCACCATCTTCCGCTTTTTTTTGATAGTAAAAAAACAAGTTCCTGCCCGTCTTCTCCCATTTGAACCACTTTTCTGTGGAAAGAATCACTTTCTTTTTCAGGGTGCTCATTTACGGCTACCGCCAGCCCTTCTGTCAGGTGCCAAATAATCTGGGCCGTCAAATGTGCCGATTGTGATTCAGGACGGGTTTTTGCAGGATATCCGTAAAGAACGGCCAGCCGGAAATCTGTTGACATGCCGGCATACCGGGCCAGGGTGCATATTTCTTCTGCATACAGCCCGTTAGGAGTGGTGTTGATTCCGTCCGGGGCATCTGAATGACGTATAGAACGTAAGTCCGCAAAATGATAGGAAGCTTCCCTGAGCAACGGTTCCGCTGTTACGGGATTGTTTCTGAATTCACCAAGGCGAAGTGTTTCCATGTAACCGTCTGCAAGTGATTCCAAAACGGCCGGATTGGTAAGGTATCGCTGAAATCCTATCCAGGTAAAATAAGCCGGGGTCATTTTATCCAAAAATGCCCTGACCTGGTCCGGATCTTCTGTGCCGCGCGATACCAGGCTCACACGTGGGTCGGGTGTTTGAATGAAAACCCCCGGATTGGGTAGTTCCTCCCCGTTGAGCACAATGCAGGGTATATGCAATTTTTCCGCAACCGTCAAAACTTTAGGCATTTGCGTCTGAAGGGTGTCTTCTATATAATAGATACGTGAATGACTTTGGGTATACAACCGTTTCAACTGATTCAAAACTTCTCCGCCCCTTCCGGCAAAAACCAACAGGGCCATACAACCGGGCATGTCTGCGCAAAGAGCGTCGGCATGCAGCGGTTCCAGGGGAAAATGTTTTTCAATCATTGTCTTTCTTTTGAATGATCTTCAGGCACTCTTCCAGGGTCAGGGTTTCAGGGTCCGTTCCTTTTGGGATCCTGTAATTCTTTTTGGCGTGGCTTATATAAGGTCCGTAGCGGCCTTTCAGTACGCGGATATCCTCTTGAGGGAATTCCAGGATGTGTTTTTTGGCTTCCTGCTCCTGCGCTTGTTCAATCAACTCTATACATCTGTCCAGTGTGACAGAATACGGGTTGTCACTTTTGCCCAAAGATACATATTTCCCCTGCCATTTAACATAGGGTCCAAAACGACCTTTGGAAACAAGTACCGGTAAATCCCTGTAAAGACCCATTTCCCTTGGCAGTTTAAACAATTGCAGGGCTTCTTCCAGGGTGATGGATTCCAGCAACTGGCCCTTAGACAGCCCGGCATAGCGTTTTTCCGGATCTTCGCTGTCTCCCAGCTGGGCCATGGCTCCAAAACGTCCCAGTCTTACACTCACGGGTTTCCCGCTCACGGGATCATTTCCCAAAAACCGTTCTCCGTTCCCCGGACGTGAAGTTTCCAACGCCTGGTCAAGTGTTTTGCTGAATGTACCGTAGAAGTCTTCCAACATTTTGTTCCATACCAGTTTTCCGGAAGCGATCCGGTCAAAGTCTTCTTCTACTTTGGCCGTAAAATTATAATCCACAATGGAACTGAAATATTCCATCAGGTAGTCGTTTACCAGGATCCCTATATCTTCCGGGAAAAGTTTCCCCCTTTCTTCGCCGTATTTTTCCGTGTTTTCCCGTTTGGTCACCCGGTCGTTTTCAAGAACGAGTTCCATATATTTCCGGGTTTTGGCCGGACGGTCTCCTTTTAATACGTATTGTCTTTGCAGGATGGTAGAAATGGTAGGAGCGTACGTGGAAGGACGGCCGATTCCCAATTCTTCCATTTTTTTGACCAGGCTGGCTTCCGTATACCGGGGAGGCGATTGTGTAAACCGCTCCACGGCTTTTATTTGTCCGGTTTCAAGTATGTCCCCGGCTTCCAGGGGAGGCAGTGTTTCAACCTGTTTGGTTCCCTGTTTTTCCGGTTCATCGTCCGAAGATTCCCTGTATACCTTGAGAAATCCCTCAAAAACGACAACTTCTCCCGTTGCCACGAATACATGGGAAGAAGATCCGTTGTCCAAAGATATTTGTGTTTTATCTACCAGGGCGTCTGCCATTTGGGAGGCCAGCGTCCTTTTCCAAATGAGATCGTACAATTTCTTTTCAGCGGCGTTTCCTTCAATTTTTGTCTGTTCCATGGACGTGGGACGAATGGCTTCATGTGCCTCTTGTGCTCCCTTGGATCGAGCGGTGTACTGCCTTGTTTTACTGAATGCCGCGCCGTAGGAATCGGTAATGATCTTTTTTGCCGAGGCCAATGCAATTTTTGAAAGCTGCGTGGAATCTGTACGCATGTATGTAATGCGTCCCGATTCGTAGAGACGTTGTGCCACGCTCATGGTCTGGCCTACGGAAAAGCCGAGTTTACGGGAAGCTTCCTGTTGTAGGGTAGATGTTGTAAACGGAGCGGCCGGGGTTTTGCGGCCCTGTTTTTTCTCTACCCGGGTTACCCGGAAGGTTGTCCCTGTGCATGTGTTCAGGAATTGTTCCGCTTCCCGGTCTGTTTTAAGACGACGGTTAAGCTCTGCTTTGAAAAGATCTGTGTTTTTTACCGGGCAGCTAAAAAGTCCTTCCACCCGGAAAGAAGAAGCAGATTGGAATTGAAGTATCTCCCTTTCGCGTTCCACCACAAGCCGGACTGCAACAGATTGTACCCGGCCGGCAGACAAACGCGGTTTTACTTTTTTCCAGAGAATAGGGGATACTTTATAGCCAACCAGCCGGTCCAAAACCCGGCGTGCCTGCTGTGCCATCACCAGGTTCATATCAATATCCCTGGGATTTTCAATGGCCTGCAGAATGGCATCTTTAGTGATTTCGTGAAAAGCTATCCGGCGTGTCTTTTCATCCGGGATCTGCAACGTTTCCTTTAAATGCCAGGCAATGGCCTCTCCTTCACGGTCTTCATCCGAGGCTAGCCATACCAGGGAAGCTTCCCCGGCCGCTTTGGTAAGGTTTTTGATAAGATCTTTCTTGTCGGGGGGAATGACATACTCGGGAGAAAAGCCTTTTTCCGGATCAATCCCAAGCTTTTTTTTGGAAAGGTCCCTGATATGACCGAAGCTTGATGTGACCGTAAATGTTTCTCCCAACGCTTTGGCAATGGTTTTGGCCTTTGCCGGTGACATAAAGTAAGGTATATTCCAAATATTTATACGTAATTTTGCAGAACTACACGCATATCTTATGAAGGAAAAGACAAAGAAAAAAATTTGTAAATGGCTGTGGATCATAGTTCTTATTCCTGTTGCGCTGGGAATGCTCATGTTATTCCTGGTGGGAGTCTTTACCAATATTCCCTCTTTCCGGGCATTGGAGAATCCCACCAACAATCTGGCAACAGAACTGATCTCTGAAGACGGAGTGGTCATTGCCACGTTTCATGTGGAAAACCGTACCTATGTAAACTATGAAGACTTGTCCGAAAATTTAATAAATGCCGTAATAGCTACCGAAGATGTCCGTTTTAACCGTCACTCCGGGATAGATTTTTATGCCCTGGCAAGGGTGGCCGTCAAATCCATATTATTGGGACAAAGCAGTTCCGGCGGGGGAAGTACACTTACTCAACAAGTGGCCAAGACTTTGTATCCCAGGGACACAACAGTTTACAATTTCCCCGGGGGAGCCGCCTTCAAAATGATAGTAATCAAGATGAAGGAATGGATCACGGCAGTGAAGCTGGAACGCAATTATACCAAAGAAGAATTGCTTACCATGTACCTGAATTCCGTTTTTTTCGGAAGCAATGCGTACGGGATCAGGGCAGCTGCTTCTACTTTCTTTGACAAACACCCTTCTCAACTCACGATAGAAGAAGCAGCCACTCTGGTGGGGATGGTCAACAAACCCACCCGTTACAATCCGGTTCTGAATTATGAATCTTCCCTGCGCAGGAGAAACCGCGTCATTTCGCAGATGGGCAAATACAAATTCATTTCTCATCACCAGGCAGATTCCATAATGTCCCTGCCCATAGAACTGAATTATTCCACCCGCGATCACAATGCAGGACTGGCTCCGTATTTCAGGGATATGCTCAGAAGGGTCATGAGTGCCGGGGAACCGCATAAAAAGGATTTTGATTACCCGGAACATTACGCTGAAGCTCTGGATATGTGGGAGAACGATCCCTTATACGGATGGCTGAACAAAAACACAAAACCGGACGGGACGGCTTATGATCTGGACCGTGACGGATTGAAGATCTATACAACCATCAACGCCCGTATGCAATTGTATGCCAACCAGGCAGTTGAAGAACATCTGAGTACCCTGCAGCCCGTTTTTTACCGGGATATGCGGTACAAAAAGAACCGGCCTTTTTCAGATGAAGTACCCCCGGAAGTGATTGATATGGTTATGAAACAGGCCGTCCGCTGGAGCGATCGTTACAGAAACATGAAAGCAGACGGGGCCGGTGAAGAAGAAATTGACAAGGCATTCCGGACAAAAACATCCATGCGTGTTTTTGCATGGACCGCACAAGACGGGACATATGCCGTAGACACTCTCCTGACTCCCAGGGATTCCATTTTGCATTACAAGTCCTTTTTGCGGGGAGCCATGATGGCCATGGAACCCCAGACGGGCCACGTAAAAGCATACGTAGGAGGCCCCAATTACCGGTATTTTAAATACGACAATGCCCGCCAGGGAAGACGCCAGGTCGGATCCACCATCAAGCCTTTTCTTTATTCACTGGCCATGCAGGAAGGATATACACCTTGCGACAGGGTGGTCAATGTACCCCAGACTTTTATTGTGGGAGATACTACCTGGACCCCGGAAAGTGTAGACAAACCGGAATGGATAGGCAGACAGGTGACCTTGAAATGGGGACTTACAAAGAGTAGCAATAACATCTCGGCCTACCTGATGAAACAATTCGGTCCGGAAGCGATGGTGGCCATGTGCCATAAACTGGGAATAAAAAGCCATCTGGACCCCGTGGTTTCACTGTGCCTGGGACCGGCCGATTTGCGCCTTTATGAAATGGTAAGTGCTTACAACACATTTTCCAACAAAGGGGTTTACGTAGATCCCTTCCTGGTAACGCGTATTGAAGACAACACCGGAAACCTGCTGACTTCTTTCAGCCCCCGCAAACGTGAAGCCATAGGGGAACATACCGCTTACCTGATGATAAACTTGTTGCAGGGAGTTGTTAATGAAGGTACGGCAGTCCGTATACGTGCGCTATACCTGCCGCAGGGCGCCGTGGCCGGGAAAACCGGAACAACCAATGACCAGTCTGACGGCTGGTTTATGGGCGTCACCCCCAAATTAACGGCCGGCGTCTGGGTTGGAGCCGAAGACCGGCAGGTTCACTTTGAATCCCTTGCCCTGGGAGGCGGATCCAATATGGCACTTCCCATATGGGGTATTTTTATGAAAAAGGTCATGGAAGATCCCACATTGGGCTTTACGGTTGAAGATCAGTTTGCCGCTCCCCCCGGATTCAACATCTCGTTGAACTGTGACGGCTCTGATCAGGATATTGAACGACAGCAACGGCGGACAGACAGCTTTTTCAATTGATCATGAATATAGCCTTGATTTACGGGGGTAATTCCTCCGAACGCGAAATTTCCGTATTAAGCGGCAAAAACATTGCCGCCAATTTATGCAGGGAAGGCCGGAATGTATTTGAAATAGATGTTTATTACAACAACTGGAAACTGGTTGCGGTCAACGGCATGGAAATTCAACCCGTGCAAGTGGACAAAAACGGGTTTACGGTGGTATGGGATGACACTCAGATCAGCTTTGATGTGGCCCTTCTGATGATTCACGGCACTCCGGGAGAAGACGGTTTGTTCATATCCTACCTGGAAATGATGGGCATACCTCATACAGGATGTCCCGCACGGGTGGCCCTGATGGCATTTGATAAATATGCATGCAAAACCTTCTTGCGCCCGACCGGTATCAAAATGCCGCGTGCCTGCCGTATAACGGAAAAAACATTAACCCGGGAGTGGCAAGGGGAAGTTCCCCGGGTACTTGGTCCTCCGCCTTGGTTTGTTAAACCGGTTTCAGGAGGATCCAGTTTCGGTATTTCCAAAGTGCGTGAACAGGAGGATTTGCTTTCTGCCGTGGAAGAAGCCCTGAAAGAAGATACCCAGGTGCTGATAGAAGAGTATATAGAAGGGACAGAAGTTACCAACGGGATTATGAAAACCCGTGAAAAAGCTTACGTGCTGCCGGTAACGGAAATCGTGCCTCACAAAGAATGTGAGTTTTTCGATTACAACGCCAAATACAAAGGGGCTTCGGCGGAAATCACCCCGGCGCGCATATCCCCCGAATTGACAGAGCGGGTTCAACAGACTACCTCTTTAATATACGACACCCTTGTCTGCAGGGGAATTGTGCGGGTTGATTACATCATCCGGGAAAATGAAGTGTATTTTCTGGAAGTAAACACCGTTCCCGGAATGACAACCCGGAGCCTGGTGCCGCAGGAAATAGAAGCTGCGGGATTTACGTTGTCTGAGTTCCTGGACGAATTGTTACGTGCTGCCATAGATGAATATCAAGGAGTTTAAGGCCTTTGCAAAAGCCCGGTTGGAAAATAGCCGGGAAGCTCCCGAAATCCGTGTCATTACAAGTTCCCTCCTGGCGGAATTCGCCGGGATACCTCATTACTGGTATCATACACAGGAGGATCATGTGCTTTCGGCAGATGCCAAAGACACATTGCTGGAAGCTATTGAACAAGTCGCGTTCGGGAAACCCCTTCAATACGTTCTGGGGTATGTGAAATTCGGGGAATGCCGCATTGCCGTTGACGAAAATGTATTGATACCCAGGCCCGAGACGGAAGAATTGTGGAACCGTGTCAAACATTTGGGCGGCAGTATCCTGGATGCCTGTACCGGGAGCGGGTGCCTGGCTGTTGCTTTAAAAAAAGCAGCTCCGGGCAATTCTGTTTATGCTTTTGATATCAGTCGGGGAGCTTTGGATCTGGCTCAAAAGAACGCAGCGGACAATCAAACGGATGTCTGTTTTTTTCAGGCAGACCTGACCGATTTGAAAGGGTTTGAAAAGGCGGCCTTAGGAGCCGGTCTGGGAAAAAATTCACTGGGACTGATCACGGCCAATCCGCCGTATGTTACGGAAAAGGAAAAATCAGGCATGTCGGACGGGGTTTTGTCTTTTGAGCCGCATCAGGCACTTTTTGTCCCCGACCGGGATCCTTTGCTGTTTTACAAGCCTCTGGCTTCAGCGGGCAGGATGTACTTAAAAAAGGGAGGCGTTTTGTTTGCCGAGATCAATGAAATGTACGGCCAAGAAATTTCTTTACTGATGCGGGAAACGGGTTATACTGACGTCAGGATTCACAAGGACTTGTTCGAAAAAAACAGATTTGTTGAGGCAAAATGGATACAATGAAATATTTTTTTACATATATTTGCATTACTATGAGACAAAATGCTATGGTTAACAGATGGTGGTGGCACGGAGATAAACTTTTCCGCGTCGCATCTGTTGCCTAGTTTAAATAACCCGATTTATTAACCGTTATGGCCCTCTTGCAACGCAAGGGGGCTTTTTTTATTTATTTTTTTAACCTAACCACTACAATGAAAACAACCAAAAAGTTTCTTTTGCCGGATCAGGAAATTCCTAAAGCATGGTATAACATTCAGGCAGATTTGCCTGAACTGCAACCTATGTTGCATCCCGGAACGCGTCAACCCGTAAAACCTTCAGACCTGGAACCCTTGTTTGCCAAAGGTCTTATTGAACAGGAATTTTCCAAAGAGCGATGGATAGAGATTCCGGAAGAAGTACGTACGTTGTATAAAATATACCGGCCTACTCCGCTGGTTCGTGCCAGCGGTCTTGAAAAGGCACTGGACACGCCGGCCCGCATCTATTTTAAGAACGAAAGCGTTTCACCGGTAGGTTCTCACAAGCTCAACTCGGCATTGGCGCAGGCATATTACAACAAAGTTGAAGGTGTTCGCCGCTTAACCACAGAAACCGGGGCGGGGCAGTGGGGCTCGGCTATAAGTATTGCCGCGCGGCATTTTGGCCTGGATATGGAAGTCTTTATGGTCCGCCTGAGTTATGATCAGAAGCCTTACCGAAAAATTGTAATGCAGACTTACGGCGGAAAAGTCTATCCTTCTCCCAGCAACATGACTGAAGCCGGACGGAAGTTCCTGGCAGAAAAGCCAGACACTACGGGATCCCTGGGAATGGCCATTTCCGAAGCTTGTGAAAGGGCCGCGCAAGATCCCGTTACCCGTTACACCCTGGGAAGTGTGTTGAACATGGTCATGCTTCACCAGACGATCATTGGCCTGGAAGCGGAACGTCAGTTTGAAATGGCCGGAGATTACCCGGACACCATTATTGGTTGCTTTGGCGGCGGGTCCAATTTCGGAGGCATAAGCCTGCCGTTTGTTCGCCACCAGCTGGCCGGCAAAGCAAAATTTGACCTGATTGCTGCGGAAAGCTCCGGTTGTGCCAAGCTGACCAAAGGGACATTCCGCTATGACCATGGTGATTCCGCAGGGCTGACCCCCCTGATCCCCATGTACACATTGGGTTGCGATTACGAACCGGCCGCCATACATGCCGGGGGATTGCGTTACCACGGAGCCGGGGCTATCATGAGCCAGTTGCTGAAAGATAAAATAATACGTGCCGTAGCCATAGATCAACACGAATGTTTTGAAGTTGGAAAATTGTTTGCCCAGGCAGAAGGCATCATTCCCGCACCGGAATCAACGCATGCCATTGCTGCTACCATCAGGGAGGCGCTCAAGGCCAAAGAAGAAGGCCGCGAGAAAGTGATCCTGTTCAATCTTTCCGGACACGGCCTGTTGGATTTGAGTGCTTACGATGCGTTTCTTAACGGCAAGATCTGACCAGGTAACGGAAAAGGGGCAACAAGGTATCGTCCCCTTGTGAAACGGGGCCTTCGGGGTGAAACTGCACCCCCAGTACATGGGGATTGTCTTTCATTTCGATGGCCTCTACGACACCGTCCCGGGCAAAGGCTGAAACAACAAAACCGGGAGCTACATCTTTGACGGCCTGATGATGGTATGAATTCACCCGGTATGTGTTTCCTTCTTCCAGGATGTCCTTCAATATGCCGTAAAGTGTGGTTCCTGTATTTACCGTTATGGTGTGTGTGCCGTATTCCCGGGGTGCGTTCTGGCGGTGCTTGACGGGCGTTTTGCTATCAACCTGAGACGGGATGTCCTGGTACAATGTGCCGCCAAAGGCCACGTTTAAAATTTGTTCCCCGCGGCAGATCCCCAAAACAGGGATACCTGCTTCCACGGCCTTGCGGGCCAGATGGATGTCAAAAAAATCCCGGACCGGGACAATGCCTCCCATGGCCGGCAAAGGTTCTTCACCGTACCAGCGCAAAGGGTCCACGTCTTCTCCCCCGGTAAGAATCAATCCGTCAATGGATGCTACCATCCCGGCTATGATTTCCGGGTCGTCCGTTACAGGCAGGATTACGGGAATACCCCCGGCTTTTCTTACGGAAATGATGTACGTGTTGGGAACGTTGTTCTGCCCGGTCTCGTAAGTGGCAGACAGTCCTATAACAGGGGCTTTTTCCTGTGTATAAAGGGTAAAAGGAATAAAAAGTACGGCTAAAAGCCCGATAAAAAGAGTTTTTTTCATAGTTTGGCCCTCCAAAGTCCCATATTTTCGTTTTGTTTCAGGTCCAGATCAAAAGTAAGCCGGTAATCCTCCATTATGAATTTCATGGTGAAAGCAGCCCCTCCGGAACGGAAACGGAATGTTTGACCGTTCACATGTGTCATCAGGTGTTTGCGGTAAGGAAATGTTTCCGGGCCCAGGGCAATGTACAGATCTCCGTTTTCCAGGGTGATTTGTGCTTCGCCCATTGATTCATGCACGTACGTTCCCACATACTGTGCATACGGGGCAGCGGGTTCCTGTACGGGGGGAGGCGCAGGTTCTTGCTGGGCATCGGCCAGGTATTCTGCCAGGTATTCGGCGCTGTAATCCGTAAAAGGCTGGTCCATGTAATAATCTATGATGTGACGCATGATGGCATAACGGGGAGCCGAAGGGGGTTCGCAATTGCTCAGCCACATAAGGCCCAGGTCCAGTTCCGGTACAAACGCACAAATGGCAGTGAATCCCCAGGTAGTTCCGGTATGGAACCAGACCCGGTAGCTGTCGTTTTGCTCCACAAACCAGCAGGGGGCGTAAATGTTGGTTTTATTGCCTGTCTGGGAAGTGATTAATTGTCCTTTGTGAAGGTAATCCAGGGCAGAGGAGGAAAGCAGCGTGTCCCCGTCTACCATTCCGTCGGATAAATGCAGGCGGCACCATTGCATCATATCGGTAACGGTGGAATTAATGCCTCCGGCAGGTCCTATGACTGTAAGCCAGAACAAAGCCTGTTCTTCCCCTGCCATGGGTTTTGTGTGTATTTTCCCGTCCTTCAGGACCGTTTCGTGAGGGGTGTTTTCCCCCGCGTTGGCCAGAAACCCTGTTTCGTTGACAGATGTATTATGCATGCCCAGGGGTTGGAATATGCGTTCTTTCAGATTGTCTTCCCAGGTTTTTCCGGTAACGGCTTCTATGATCTTTTCGGCCACTATGAACATGGCGTTGTTGTATCCGTATGTGGTCCTGAAACTGTTGGCAGGAGGTATGTATTTCAGCAAGCGGTATACATCGTTTCTGTCGTATCCCAGGCAGGGAATATAAGTGGCTGCCTGTGCGGGAAGACCGGAACGGTGTAAAAAAAGGTCGCGTACCTGCATGTTTTCCGTTACCCAGGGATCGTACAGGGCAAAATCCGGAAGGTACCATTTTACGGGATCCTCCCAGCCCACCAGGCCCTCATCTGCAAGCATGGCCATAAGGGTGGCGGTAAAAGACTTGCTTACCGATCCTATTTGAAAAACGGTGTTTTCAGTAACCGGGATTCCGCTATCATTGCGTTGTTCCCCAAAACCCCGGGCAAATACCACAGAGTCGTTTTTGATCACAGCCAGAGCGGACCCGGTAATGTTCCAGTCTTTGGCAACTTTAAGGGCATAAGAAGAAAAATCCTGTCCCACGGCAAACAGGGGGAACAGGAGGATAAAAAGTAAAAGGTGTTTTTTCATAAAGTAAAGGTAGAAAAATTTAACTTTGTATTATGAGTAAAGTTAAAAAGGCCTGGTTTTGCCAGAATTGCGGAGCCGAGTCTTCCAAATGGCTTGGCAGGTGCCCCTCTTGCGGTGCCTGGAACACGTATGTGGAAGAAATCATATCCACTACTCCCACAAAAACAGGAAGCCTGTCGTCCGTAGCAGGAGCCGTCCCCATAGGGGAAATATCCATGGCCAGCCAGGAGCGGATACAGCTCAATAATAACGAACTGGACCGCATCCTGGGAGGCGGGCTGGTGCCCGGGTCCCTGGTGCTTCTTGGCGGGGAGCCCGGAATTGGGAAATCCACGCTCAGTCTGCAGATCCCGTTGCATTCCCCAAACCTGAAAACCTTATACGTGTCCGGGGAGGAGTCTGCGCGCCAGATACGCATGCGTGCCGAAAGGCTGAAACCTTCTTCCGGCAGTGAGGAAAGCCACGGCAATTGCCTGGTCTTTTGCGAAACCATGCTGGAAAATATCCTGGAAGAAGCCCGGAAAACCGAGCCGTCCCTGATCATTGTGGACTCAATACAGACCGTATATTCTCAGAATCTGGATCCTTCTCCAGGCAGTGTGACACAGGTGCGGGAATGTGCCGCCTTGTTGCTTAAATACGCCAAGGAAAACCATGTTCCGGTTATCCTGGTGGGACATATAACCAAAGAAGGAAGCATAGCCGGGCCAAAGGTTCTGGAGCATATAGTGGATGTGGTTTTGCAATTTGAAGGCGATACCACTCATGCTTACCGCATTCTCAGGAGCATAAAAAACAGGTACGGTTCTACGGCCGAACTGGCATTGTTTGAAATGACGCAGAAAGGGTTGCGGGAAGTGGAGAACCCTTCTGAAATGCTTATTCCCATGCACGATGAAAACCTGAGCGGAATTGCTGTTGCCGCCATGCTGGACGGCACCCGGCCGTTCCTGATTGAAACGCAGGCGCTGGTAAGTACGGCCGCTTACGGTACTCCTCAGCGATCGGCCACCGGGTTTGACACCCGTCGCATGAACATGCTGCTGGCCGTTTTGGAGAAAAGGGCGGGTTTCCGCCTCTCGGCAAAGGATGTTTTCCTGAACATGGCCGGGGGACTGCGGGTTTCGGATCCGGCAGTGGATCTGGCCATTGCCGCTGCCATCCTCTCCTCGGCTTTTGACATAGTCATTCCTTCACGCTGGTGTTTTGCAGCGGAGGTGGGGTTGAGCGGGGAAATACGTCCCGTGCCGCACCTGGAACGGAGAATTGCCGAGGCAGACAGGCTGGGATTCCAGAAGGTCTTTATTTCCGGATACAATGCTCCGGCGCACATTCCAAAAGGAATACGCATTGAGGTGGAAAAAGTGACCGGAATGGGAACGCTCAGCCGCCGGATTTTCAAAACTTGACAGACAGACCGGCGTTGGCTATTCCTTTGTAGCCCCATCCAAGATCCGCAAAAACACCCAGGGTGCCTCCCCACCTTACGTGGAAAGGACTCAGGTGGTAAGCAAATTTCCAGCGTGCCGTATCCTTTGAAATGTCGGGAAGATTTTTTGAAATCATTTCCTGTTGGTCCACCCAGCGGGTAAGGCCTGCCCCGGCATGAGCAGATATCTCCCACAGACCTGACCGGTAATAAAGCCAGTTGATTGTGACCAAACCGGTAACACTCATCACGCTGCTTTTAAAAACAGGGTTGGTTGTGTTTTGTTTGGACATTTCCATCATGGCGGCACTGATCCCCAGGTACCCTCCAATGCTCATGTAGGGAGTAGTGTAATACTTGTAACCCAGGGCGGCTACGCCGGTATATACAAAACCCGAAGGTACATACAGGTTCCCGTCTTTAGCTGCAAAAGCCTCTTTACGAATCTGGTTGCTGAGCTCCATGAAAGTGGGGGCTCCGTATTGAATAAAAATTTCGTGGTGTGTATAGGTTATATAGTCGTACGGGTCATAGGCCTGGGAACGGGTTTGCGCTGTCGCAGTCAATGAGGCGGCAACTGACAGGATAATGAGAAATGACAGGCGTTTCATGTTTGTATTTGTTTGGATTTATTTTTGTTTTTGCTGGTTACGCTCATATATATTACGGCAAACAATCCCGTCAGCAGCATGGTAAAAGCCTGTGATTCATGACTTATGGTGGCAAATACCATACCGCTTGTTTGTGTAAGACCGTACACGGAAACCAGGGCCAGGGTGACTATGAAATGAAAGGCACCTATACCTCCCTGGACCGGAACCACCCAGCCAAAACTGCCCACGACCATAAGGAACAATGCATCTGTGAGATTCAGCTGGCCACGCAGGGGGGTAGCCAGAATGGTGCAATAGCTGGTTCCTACGTATGCAGCCCACATAAGAACGGTTAAAATGAGAAAATATCCTTTCCGGGGCATTTTGAAACTTTGCACCAGCCCGTCCCGTATCCCGCGAAAAAAATCAAAGATCTTACGTGCGATCCTGAGCTTTCCCAACGGTTTGCGAAACAGGTAAACGGCCAATACAAGCAAGGCGGGGATTCCCACGGCCAGGATAACGGCCAGTAAGGTAGACCCTCCCAAACGGTCTATGAAGGGTTCCCAGATGCGGGTGATCATAAAATGTCCGAAAACGTCCATTCGCAACAGGGCTACCGCGATGGTTATGATAAGCAGGCATATCATGTCGAATGTACGTTCCAGGATAACGGTTCCCAGGACCCGGTCAAATCCCAGTCCGGAACGTTGGGCCACTACGCCGCAGCGGGCCACTTCCCCGGCCCTGGGCAGGGCAAAGTTGGTCAGGTAGGCCATGCCTACGCCGTTGAACGTATCTATCCGTTTTACGGGTTTTCCCTGGCTCAGTAAAATGATCCTCCAGCGTGCGGCTCTTATATAGAAAGAAAAAGCACCTACAAAAACAGACATCAGGATCCAGAAATAATCTGCCGAGCGAAGTCCATCCAAAAAATCGTTCCAGTGGATGCCCCTGAAAGAAAAGTACAGCAACACCAGGGCCAATGTGGCGAAAAGTACCACCTTCAGGAGTTTTTTCCAGTTCATAACCCCGCAAAGTTACAAAAAAAGGACATTCGGAAAATTAGATTAAATTTGCCGTAAATTAAGGCTTTTTATGAAATCCATTCTTGGAATCGGGAATGCCCTGACGGACATTCTTGCTTTGCTCCCCGATGATTCGTTGTTGGAACGTTTTCACCTTCCTGCGGGCAGTATGCAACATGTAGACGCTCTTACGGCCGAAAGGATCTGGCAAAACCTGAAACCGTTGGGAGTACAATATGTGGCCGGCGGATCTGCCGCAAATACCATTACAGGAACGGCTGTTCTGGGGATGCCTTCAGGTTTTATTGGCAAAGTGGGAGATGATGAATTGGGTTCGCTGTTTTATGCGGACCAGCATCGCAACGGAATTCGTTCCTGTCTGCTCAAAGGGGTGCATTCTTCCGGAAGGGCCATGGTTTTTGTAACCGAACCCGATGCGGACAGAACATTTGCCGTATACCTGGGTGCTGCCCTGGAATTGGTTCCGGAAGACCTGAAACCGGAAATGTTTGAAGGATACGATTATTTTCACATAGAAGGGTACCTGGTTCAAAACCAGCACCTGGTAAGAAAAGCGGTCAGGCTGGCCAGGGAGGCGGGAATGATCATTTCCATAGATATGGCCAGTTATAATGTGGTGGAAAGCAACAATTCCTTTTTGCACGATATCGTAGAAAATTATGTAAACATAGTATTTGCCAACGAAACGGAGGCGTATTCTTTTACGGGCAAGGAGCCCGAAGATGCTTTGGATGAGATCTCCCGGATCTGTGACATTGCCGTGGTCAAATTGGGCAAACAGGGATCTGTGGTAAAAAGCGGGAACAGCGTATACCAGGTTAAGGCATGGCCCGGGATCTCCATTGATGCCACCGGGGCGGGAGACCTGTATGCAGCCGGTTTTCTCTATGCCCATTCCCTGGGACTGTCGCTTCAGAAATGCGGAGACATTGGCTCCATGATCGCCGCCAAGGTGGTGGAAGTGGTTGGTCCCAAGATCGATATCCCGCGGTGGAAAGCCGTTAAACAGGAAATACGTCAACGTATCCAGGACCCCGAATGATGAAACATCCCATTATTATAGCAGGCCCTTGCAGTGCCGAAACAGAAGAACAGGTAAGATCAGCGGCCCGCGATCTGAACGATTTCCGGCTCCCGGACCAGGTTGGTGGAGGAGGCATTTCTTTTTTCCGTTCCGGAATCTGGAAACCCCGTACAAGACCAGGGACCTTTGAGGGTGTGGGAGAAACGGGACTTCCCTGGCTGAGCCGTGTTCAGGAAGATTTTGGCTTGTCCGTATGTACAGAAGTGGCTTCTGCAAGGCACGTGGAACTGGTTCTGAAAGCCGGGCTGAAAGCCGTCTGGATAGGAACCCGGACTACAGCCAATCCGTTTTTAGTGGAGGATATCGCCAAAGCGTTACAGGGAACAAAACTGCATGTCTTTGTAAAAAATCCCATAAATCCGGACCTGGGATTGTGGATTGGGGCTGTTCAGCGGGTATTGAGGCACTGTCCGGAGCACGTGTATGCCATTCACCGCGGATTCAGTGATTACCACATAGGGCAATTGCGCAATGCTCCCTTATGGCGGGTGCCAATAGATTTCAAGGTGCAAATGCCGGAAATTCCCTTGTTGTGCGATCCTTCACACTTGTCCGGCAACACTGTGTTTATTCCCGAGTTGGCCCAGCGTGCCCTGGATTTGAATTTTGACGGACTGATGCTGGAAGTGCATCCCAGTCCTTCCCAGGCACTGTGCGATGCGGGGCAACAATTGACTCCGGTTTCATTTGCCGAGTTGATGCATTCCCTTATGTGGAGAAAGTCTACCCCTTCTGACGATGTGCTTTCAGAAGAAAAGACCCTGATTGATGCCATCAGAACACGGATAGATGTATTGGACGACGATCTTGTGGATCTGCTGGCTCAACGAATGTCTTTGGTTGACCAGATTGGGGAAGTAAAAAAACGCGGCGGAATAGGAATTATCCAGATTGAACGGTGGAATACCGTGTCCTCACGGACCAAAAAGCAGGCAACGGAAAAAGGTTTGGACGATACGTTCATTAACGAAGTATACCGTGCTATCCATCAGCAGTCTATAAAACGCCAGGAAAAGATTATCAGGGATGAATAACATCATTCTATCCACGGATTTCGGGCAATTGCGCCAAATGGTTCCCGCAGGGACTCGCGTGGTGCTATTGTACGACAGGAATGTAACTGTTTGGATGGAACAGGCCGTGGATCCTTCCTGGATCACCATTCCCCTGGATGGAGGTGAAGGCCTGAAACAATGGAAATTTGTTCAGCAGGTTATAGATCGCTTTATTGAACTGCAGGTGGACAGGTCCTGGTTCCTTATAGGTATGGGAGGAGGCACGGTATGCGATTTTGCCGGATTTACAGGGTCCGTTTATATGCGCGGCATGGAATTCGGATTCGTTCCCACCACACTGCTTGCCCAGGTGGACGCGGCGCTGGGCGGAAAAAACGGGATACATGCCGGGCCTTACAAGAACATGATTGGGTGTACGGTCCTTCCCCGCTGGGTTTTTTGCCATCCGGGCGTATTGAGTACGCTTCCCGCGCGTGAGTTTCGCTGTGGATTGGCCGAATGCATCAAACACGGAGCCATAGCTTCCGAATCCTATTTCCGTTTACTGGAAGAAGAGGTGGTTCAGCTGAAGGAATGCAAAGATTCTTCGCCCGGGTTGTTGCAAAAGCTGATTGCGGGTTCGCAGGAAATCAAAACAAGAATCGTGGACCAGGACCTGTACGAAAAAGGGGTGCGCAAAGCTTTGAATTTCGGACACACTTTCGGCCATGCCCTGGCGGCACGGTACCCGGAAATGTCCCACGGAGAAGCCGTGGCCAAAGGAATGGCCGCCGCGGCCCGCTACTCGGCACAAAAAGGACTGTTGTCGCGGGAAAACGAACAACGGTTGTTACGTGTAATTACATCTGCGGGAATGGATCCGGAACTTCCTTGTTCACAAAGCGACCTGGTATCCTATATGTTACACGACAAGAAAAAACAGGGAAACACACTGGGATTGGTCTTGCTGCGCGATATCGGCGAATATGTTTTGGTGAACGAGCCGGTACAGAAATGCAAAAACATCCTGCGCAATCCCGGGATCAGCCTGGGAGCACAATGGAAAGAAGGCTTGACCCGGTGGATGGAAAAAGCTCCCTGGGTGGAGTTCAGGCTGGATCTGATGGGGGATATATCGCCCGTTGGTATGGTGGCTTTGCGTATGCAATGCTTGGGAAAAGAAAAAAAGATTCTGCTCACTTTGCCTGTTGAGCTAGATTTTACTGAAATTCCGGAAACATTGCAGGAAATGATTTCCTGGGGGGCCGGGTGGGTGGACATTCCCGTAAAAGCAGCTGCCGTTTATAAAGAATCCTTGTCCCGCCTGGCCCGCGACTACCAGGCCGGGATTATTCAATCCGTACATTTTTGGGAGAATCCGGCTCATGAAATTCCCGGAGAAGACACCCTGGACACATTGGTACGGGAGGCGTTTTCCACGGGTGCCGATTACCTGAAAATTGCCGTTTACACTTACAACCGGCAGCAATCAGACGAATTGCTGGAATGGTGTGACCGGCAAAATGCCCGTGAAGATATAAATTACAGGATCACTGTGATGATAATGGGCGCTGATGCACTCAGAACACGCAAAGAGGCACTCGGCAGGGGTTATCCTTTTGTCTATGCGGCTTCCGATCCAGAAAACATTACCGCTCCGGGACAACCATCTTTTGAAGCATTAATGATGTAGCACCTGTATTTGCTGCCACATAAGTTTTGGCGGCATTTCCGGCATCCAGGCACCGGCCGGGATCATCTATCCATTTCTTTAGAGCCCCCGAACAGGTGGAATAATCTTCAAAACCCACAGCCGCACCGGTATCAATAAGGTCGCACGCTTCTTTAAATTTCTGATAATTGGGACCGAACAACAACGGTTTGCCGTAAACGGCGGCTTCCAGGGTGTTGTGTATCCCGGATTTGTTAAACCCGCCTCCAATATAGCAACAGGTAGCATAACGGTATAGCGAGGAAAGCAACCCTATGCTGTCTATGACCAAAACCCGGGGAATTGCTTTTGCATTTTGTGTCTTTGAAAAGAAGACAGGATCCCATTTGCGGAATGTTTGCGTTATGGAAGCCAGGTGTTCCGCATGGATCTGGTGCGGGGCCAGTACCAGTTGCAGGGCGGGGTGATCTTCCAGCAAACGGGCCAGTATTTCTTCGTCTTGTGGCCAGGTGCTTCCGGCAACCAGGACGGGTTCCTGTATTAGTTGCCTGAACCGTTCAGGGGTGTTGTCACGGGTGGCAATTTCCGTTACCCTGTCAAAACGCGTATCTCCGGCCACTGTTACAGGGAGCGATAGTCCGGGGAGTTTTTCCAGGAGTTCACGCGAAGGTTCGTCCTGTACAAAAAGGTGCGTAAAACAGGTTAGCATAAAACGGAAAGGGATTCCGTATCTTTTGAAGAAAGGCTGGTCGGGACGAAAACGCGCCGAGATCAGGTACGTGGGGATATTTCTTTTTTTCAGGTTTTTTAAATAAAAATACCAGAATTCGTATTTCACGAAAACAGCCAGGGATGGATTAACCAGATCCAGGAAACGGCGTGCGTTGCGGGGTGAATCCAAAGGTATGTAAAATACATGGTCCGCCAGGGGAGTGTTTTTACGTATCTCATATCCCGAGGGAGAAAAAAAAGTGAGGAGGATCCGTATCCCAGGGTATTGTTTGCGAAACGCTTCCATAACGGGCCTGCCCTGTTCAAATTCTCCCAGTGAAGCGCAATGGATCCATAAGAGCGGGTCTTTTGGTCCCCGGTTTTCAAAAACGTGTCGCATATGCTTCCATTGCCCTTTCCTGGCAGATAAGAAATGTGCTATCCTGCTCATGATGCAAAGGTATGGATTTTGCGTTACCTTTGCAGAATGCCAGGAAGACATAAGAAGAAAAAACGGTGGATTGCGGCGGCAATTATTTGGGCCGTGATAGTGCTTTTCAGGATGATGCCCCTGTATGAACCGGCACCTTCCGCTCCTTTTTCCGGACCTTACTGGTACAATCCCTATCAGGAAATAACCCCGGAGGGACAATGGGCAAGGGCTAATTTTCATGCCCATTCCAATGCCTGGGGGGTTTTTACAAATGGCAGGAAGAACACGGTAGATGACATTTTATCCAAATACGATTCACTCGGGTACGACATCATTGGTGTTTCCGATTACCAACATATAACACAAACGCCTGCAACGCCTTACATTCCGGTCTACGAACACGGATTCAACATTCTGAAAACCCACCAGGGATCCATTGGCGCCGGCCGGGTGTATCACGGGGATTATATTTTACCGCAAACCCGTTCCCAAAAACAACATATTTTGAACAAACTGCGGGAAAGGACACAGGTGCTGGTGTTGAACCATCCGGACTGGATGGGAGGTTATTCCGCACGGGACATGCGGTTTCTTACGGGATACGACTGCTTTGAAGTGTTGAATGATTTCTGGAATTCCGAGGATCTGTGGGACGTGGCACTTTCTTCCGGCAAACCCGCCATGATTGTGGGTGGCGATGATGCCCACAACGTATTCAAACAAACGGACCTGGCGCGTGATTTAACCCTGATCTACACAGTTTCCGACACCCTGAATCCGGAAGGTATTTACCGGGCTTTGATCCGGGGGGCTGCTTACGGGGTGGAAGTCACCAGGCGACTGAGCCGGGCAAGTGTTGTTGACAAACGCAGGAATCTGGACAGTATGCCCCTGTTACGATCCTGCCGGATCAGGGGTGACAGCCTGACGGTGATATTGACGGGAAAGGCCCGTGAGTTCTGTTTCAGGGGACAGGACGGAAAAATCCTGAAACAGGTGGCAGATTCCGTAAACGGGCTTCAAGAGGCTTCTTACCGTTTACAGCCGGAGGACACCTACGTGCGTGTAAAAATAGCACTTCCCGACAGTTCTCATATATACCTGAATCCTGCAATGAGAACCATGGATAAAAACATGAAACCGCTTATGCCCGCTTCCCGAAAGCGGTGGTTATTTCGTATATTTGACAAATGATTAAGAAAACACTGGAACTTATAGGAGAGTATATACTCCTGATGAAACGGGTCTTTACCAAGCCCGAAAAATGGAGTATTTTCTGGAAACAATATTTTGTGGAAACAGAAAGCCTGGGACTTTCTTCTGTGGCTTTGATAGGGATTATTTCCATTGCCATTGGTGCCGTGCTGGTTATTCAGACCGCCTACAATATTGAGAATCCATTCATTCCAAAAATGTATGTGGGTTATATGGTCCGGGAAAGCCTGATCCTGGAATTTTCTTGTACTATGGTTGCGCTGATCCTTGCCGGTAAAGTAGGATCTAACATCTCTTCAGATATTGGGACCATGCGTCTGACCGAACAGATTGATGCCATGGAAATGATGGGTATCAATTCTGCCAATTATTTGATACTCCCCAAGTTAGCTGCAGTTTGCGTATTCAATCCCATACTCATGCTTTTCAGTTTTTTGGTGGGGATCCTGGGAGGATGGCTGATTGTAGCGGCTACCGGAATGATCACATTAAGCCAATACACGGAAGGCTTGCGGTTTGCTTTTAACGGGTATTACATTGTTTATGCCGTCACAAAAATGATCGTATTCAGTTTTATTATAGTTACAGTCTCTGCCTTGTACGGGTACAGTCCGAAAGCCAATTCCATGGAAGTGGGAAGGGCAAGCACCCGCTCTATAGTAGCCATTTGCCTGTTGATTCTGATTACAGATCTTATGTTAACCCAATTGATGCTGAATTAATGATATACGTTCATAATATTAGTAAAGGTTTTGGAGAGCAGCAGGTGCTTTCAGACATATCCGTAAATTTTGAAGAAGGAAAGACCAATCTGATTATTGGCGCCAGCGGGTCCGGGAAAACCGTGTTGCTAAAAGCGATCGCGGGGCTTCATAAAATAGATGCCGGCCGGATCCTGTATGACGAAATGGTTTTCAACCAATTGGAAGAAAAAGAACGCAAAGAAATCCATAAAAAAATGGGGATGTTATTCCAGGGATCGGCCCTTTTTGATTTTGCTACGGCCCGGGAAAATGTGCGTTTTCCCCTTGATTTTTTCACGGACTGGTCCATGGCCCAAAAAAATGAACGGGTTGACTGTTGCCTGGAACGCGTGAACCTGGAAGATATCGGGAATAAATACCCTTCCGAACTAAGCGGCGGGATGCAAAAACGGGTAGGTATAGCCAGGGCTATAGTAATGAATCCCCGTTATCTTTTTTGCGATGAGCCCAATTCCGGTCTGGATCCGCAGACGGCCATAGTCATAGACCGGTTGATAAGCGAAATTACCCACGAGTACAATATGACCACCATTATCAATACCCACGATATGAATTCGGTCATGGCCATAGGGGAAAAAGTGGTTTTTCTGTACGAAGGGAAAAAAGAATGGGAAGGCACCCGGGAAAACATACTTCTTTCAGACAACAAAACCCTGAATGACTTTGTGTTTGCTTCTGAAATGGCCCGGTTGGTCAAAAAAGCTAAATCCTGAAACGAATTCCCAACTCCATTTTAAACTGGGTGGGTTGAATGGTGCGGATGCTTTTGGGCTGGTTGTTTTCAAAGTAATGAGAAATGGTCGGTTCTATATATATTCCCATCCATTCTGACCATTTGTACTCAATGCCCAAACCCCCGTATACAGACAATTGAAATCCCTGTACGGGAACATACTGCCGTGTAGCCACATCGTTCAACTGGCATATATACTCATCTGCCACAGCTTTATCCAGTGCCCCTCCGCCTACGGCGTACACCGTCAGATGCGGTGTGTTGACGGCACGGAAATAAACGCTTACCGGGATGCCGATATAATGGGTGTTCTGGTTTACAACGTAAGATTTGTCTGCCGTATGTACCTGGTATTCACCTCTGAGCAACGTGTACGTAAGCGAGGCTCCTACAGAAAGCCATTTGTTGAATTCTTTTTGCACATTAAAACCGGCGG
Organism: Bacteroidales bacterium; assembly: GCA_035380845.1. Lineage (GTDB taxonomy): Bacteria > Bacteroidota > Bacteroidia > Bacteroidales > UBA932 > DMER64. The sequence continues at coordinate 22,818 of DAOSXZ010000009.1, forward strand.
AGATGGGCGTGGAAAAATGTGCTGAAATCTGATTTACATCATCTTCATCAAAATTCGGGGCCATGTAGTCCGGGATTCCCAGATTGGAAAGATCACTGCCGGCCAGGCTCAGGGGAGTTTCCCATTTGGTGGTGTATGTAGAGGGTGTGAAGATATAGTTGCCGTTAATGGCTCCCTGGTATGAAAAATTAGCGGCTGTAATCCATTTCCTGTTCATGCGGCTTGGGTCAGGAAGATCTACCGGAAAGAAAGGGGTTGGTGTTTGTGGTTTTTCTTTAGCCGGTTGGTCAACAGCCAGTTCTTTTTGCGCGGCAGGTTCCTGCTTTGCAGCAGGCCGGGGACTTTGCTGCTCCTGTTCTGGTATTGGTGTTTTTGAAGGTGTGACAAAAATTTCCGAGGTTGCCGGTACAACAGAAGCTTCCCGGAGCTTGTCCAGTTGTGCATGGGCATATAGTCCGCGTATTTGTTGCGGTAAATCCGTAACATGAATGTTAGCCGGCCGGGGAACAATCCGGCATATGGTTTCAGGGGCATATGTATCCCGGTTAAGCACAGGCATAAGCAGGAACATCAGCAAAAACAGGCAGGCAGCTGCTGCCGTACTCCAGAGAAAAACCCTTCTGCGACGAAGGAGAATGGTCCTGCGGGACATCCGCATGGCCAAATCTTCCCAATCACCGTGTTCTTCCGGGAAAGAAAAATTACGGAGTTTTTCCTTTATTTGTTTATCGAAAGATTGTTCACTCATTTACCAAAGGGCATAAAGTATCGTTAATTCTTAAAAATGCGCGGCCAAAAAACCGGGGACCGTATTCCCGGATATCTTCCTGCGTAAGCTGGAAGGTGGGCAGCATGAAATGTACGTATAACGTTTCTGCAGGATACAGCGGGTTGTAAAACGTTCCATACCCGTTTATGATCAAGCGGAATTCCTGCGATATGGGAAACGCCGTTGTCTGTACGGAATAAGCCCCGTCTTCTTCTGTAAATACGGGATCTTCCGTGCGCAGGGTTACCGAAATTTCCGGGACCGGCTCCAGTGTCACGGAGTCTGTAACGGTTCCCTGAACTATAAAAAAAGCATGCGGGTACTGGCGTGCAGCCAGGGAATCCGGTTGTTCGGGATCGTAACGGAAAGGTATGGAATCTTCGCACGAAGCCGTAACCCCCGCCAAAAGTACTATTCCTATGAAATACAACCGTCTCATTTTAAATCACCGAGTTTGTTTTGCAGCCAGTTTCTTGCCCTGGAATACTGTGAACGTGATGTGCTTTCACTAATGTTCAAAATTTCGGCTATTTCATTATGCGTATATCCCTCAATGGCGTACATATTAAAAATGGTGCGGAATCCCGTGGGCATCTGCTCAATACAGCGGTGTATGTCCCCGGCGGAAATGTTTTCCAGGATATGCCCCGTGGTAACAGAACTGCCGGCAGTGGCTTCTATTTGTTCGCTGTAACGCAAGGCATCATTTTTGCGTAAATAGGAAAGCGAAATATTCACAAAAATTTTGCGTGCCCAACCTTCAAAAGAACCTGTTCCGGCATATGTCCCGATCTTGTCAAACAATACTACAAATCCGTCCTGTACAATATCCCGTGCTGTTTCACGGTTGCCGGTATATCGCTGACAAACCGCCAACATTCTGGAATAGAGACGTTCATATATAACACGTTGTGCCGCAGCATCTTTTTTTAGGCACGCGGCAATCAAATCCCCTTCCGGAATGTCTTTATTAAGATGATAATTACGGCCGGAATGTTGCATGGATATAGGAAAATTGTACAGGCGTAAACAAAAGTAAAATAAATAATTGAATTGAACGAATTATGATAACTTTGCAATTCCCGCAATATTTCAAAGCCATGTGGAAGTATCCTGTAATATTGTTGTCTCTGGTTTTTCTGGCCTCCTGCGGTTACCGTCCTCTGGTAACGGCCGAAGAATCACAGGGGCAGTTTCATCAGGGATTGAACTTGTTTTACAAGGGAGACATGGCCGGTGCCAGGGAAAGCTTCAAAAACGTTGTATCCCGGAATAAAAACAACGATGCCGCTTATTACTACCTGGCACAGATTGCCGGGTATGCAGGACAATGGGAAAATGCCCAAAGCAATTTACAAAAAGCCCTGAATCTGCAGCCTGATAATTACTGGTACCGCCTGCAACAGGCAAAAATGGCCGTGGCTTGCGGCAATATCCCGGAAGCAGAAAAGTATTACAGTGCATTGTCCGGGGATTACCCGCAAAAAACGGAATTGCTCTACGACAGGATAGGGCTTTACATGGACAGCAAGAATACGGTAAAAGCACTGGAATTGCTTGATACCCTGGAAAACAGGGAGGGTGTTACAGAATCCGGATTGTTGTTGCGGTTCAATATATTAATGGAAAATGACAAGGAAGCTGCCGTGGCATTGTTAAGCGATTACGTACAGAACAATCCTACCACCAGGGTACTGAGCATTATGGGGGACGTTCTGGCGGGTGACGGAGAGATTGACAAGGCCTCTGAATATTACCAGAGTGCCTTGCAGGCGGACCCTACTTTTATGCCGGCCGTTTTCGGTCTGGCAGAAACATACCGTTTAAAACGTCAATTTGACCTCTATTTTGAAAATATAAACGTTTTCCTGGCATACCCCGATGTTGATGTGCAAATGAAAACCGATTACCTGAAACAGATTTTGGACGCACGTGGATTTGTTAGCACGTTTCATCCGCAGGTAGACACGTTGTTTCTGAGTACACGCGGTGCCCATCCAAAAGACAGCACTCTGGCTTACATATATGCGGGATACCTGATACAAACGGAAAGATCCGCTGAAGGTCTGGAGGTAATGAAAGAAAACCTGGATCATTACCGGGATGATTACCAGGCCTGGTATCAGACATTGGGAATAATCTATTATTTGAAAGACTGGGAAACGTTGTGCGAGTACGGTTCACTGGCATTGGAAAAATTTCCGGACAACACGGATTTCAGCAGCCTTTACGGAATGGCTTTGTGGCAGACAGGACAGTTGGACCGGGCCATAGCCCGCTTTGAGCGGATCCTTGCCAAGCTTAATGAAGACGACACTCCAAACAGGATCCAGACCATGGCCCTGCTGGGTGACTTGTACCATGAAGCCGGAAATTGGGAACAGTCTTTTTCCATGTACGACAAGGTCCTGAAACTGGATCCGTTCAATTTGCCGGTTCTGAACAATTATGCATATTACCTGAGCCTGAGAAACGAAAAACTGGAACGAGCCCTGGAAATGAGCAAAATAACCATAGACCGGGAACCCAATAATTCTACCTACCTGGATACTTACGGATGGATTTTGCATTTGCTGGGCCAAACCTCGCAGGCCAAAGATGTTTTCAGACAGGCTTTGGCATACGGCGGAAAAGAAAGTGCAGAAATACTGGATCATTACGGGGACATACTCAATGCATTGAACGAACCGCTTATGGCCATTGTGTACTGGCAACAGTCCTACCAGATAGATCCCCGTGAAGAAACCATGAAAAAAATTGAGACAAACCGGAAAACGGGTCAATAGATCATGAAACGTTTTTTGCTCATCATAACGCTGTTGTTTCTTGTAACCGGAACACTCCGTTCACAGGACGTTCAAGGTATGCAGGCAAAGAACCGCAAACTGCAGGAAGAAATAGCCTTGCTGCAGGAAAGG
>DAOSXZ010000010.1:0-4291 GCA_035380845.1 Bacteroidales bacterium
ACGGCTGGCAAATTCAAAAAAACGCACCTTCAGTGCAAGCCTCTCTGGAAGATGCTTTGGGCCGCCTTTTAGGGGAACCCGTTACGGTTACCGGATGTGGCCGCACAGATACAGGTGTTCATGCCAGGGATTTTTGGGCTCATTTTAATTACACCGCAAATCCTGCCAAATGCCAGGACTTAGCTTACAAAGTTAATGCCATATTGCCCGCAGATATTTACATATATGACATTTTACCTGTGCCGGAGAACCTTCACGCACGCTTTCATGCCACAAGCAGGACCTACCGTTATTTTGTCCGCAGGAACAAGGAACCATTCATGGATTCCCTGACAGCAGCTCCGGGAACCTATTCTCCCCTCCTGCCGGATATTGATCTGATGAACAAAGCTGCCGAATTGTTGTTGGGAACTCATGATTTTACCAGTTTTTCCAAATTACACTCCCAGACACGTACCAACATATGCACCGTTACCCGGGCATATTGGTTCAGCAAGGATCTGGAAATGGGGCTGTCTCCCGTTTGGGTATTTGAGATTACGGCAGACCGTTTTTTAAGAAACATGGTTCGCTGTATTGTAGGATCATTACTGGATGTGGGGAAAGGTAAAAAGCCCGTGGAATGGATTTTGCAATTACTGGAAGAAAAAAACAGGTCTCTCGCAGGCCACTCTGTTCCGCCTGAAGGATTGTTCCTTTGGAAAGTGAATTATGACAAACTTAAAATAGTAAATTAATATGTTGCAAATCGTACTTCAAACAGAGGCCGTTGCAGAAGCCTCGTCCTCTATTTCCTTATTGTCCATGGCTGCCAAAGGCGGGTGGCTTATGATAGTTTTGCTGGCCTTGTCCGTAGTTGCCGTTTACATTTTCGGAGAACGTCTTGTGGTTTTACGCAAAGCCTCACGGGTAGATCAGAATTTCATGAACAATATCAAGGAATACATATACGACGGAAAGGTACAGTCCGCTGTACATTTATGTGAAAGTCAGAATACTATTACAGCCCGTCTTATTGCCAAAGGTCTGCAAAATATAGGACGTCCCCTGACAGATATAAAATCGGCCATTGAAAACGTGGGAAGCATTGAGGTGGCCAGGCTGGAAAAAGGATTGCCCGTTCTGGCTTCCGTCGCCGGAGGAGCACCCATGGTCGGATTTCTGGGTACTGTGATAGGGATGATCAAGGCTTTCTATAACATGTCAATGGCAGGCAATAATATTGATATCACGTTGCTTTCAGAGGGGATCTATATTGCCATGGTTACCACCGTAGCCGGACTGATAATAGGTATCCCCGCCTATTTTGCATACAATTATTTGTCTTCACGCATAGGGTCCATTGTAAACAATATGGAAAAACACACCCTTGATTTTCTTGACCTGCTGCAGGAACCGCTTAAATAAGATCAATGTATGGCTATTAGACGAAACACTAAAGTTGAACCTACCTTTACAATGTCTTCCATGACAGACATTGTATTCCTGTTGTTGATCTTTTTCCTGGTAACTTCGACCCTTATTAATCCCAATGCTCTAAAATTGTTACTGCCTAAAAGTTCCAACCAGATATCGGATAAAGCCCAGGTAAGTGTTTCCATAAAACACTATTCACAGGCCGGGACTTTCTCTTACCATATAAACGGCAGCCAACAGGCTGTTTCTTTCAGCGAGATCGAACCACAATTGCAGGAATTCCTCCAGAATAGTGATGATCCCACTGTTTCTCTCTATGTAGACAAATCCGTACCCATGGAACAGGTAGTACAGGTGATGAACATTGCCAAACGAAATCAGTATAAAGTGATACTGGCCACCTCTCCTGAATAAAATCAAGATCATAGTCCATGAAAGAATACCGGGGAAATAGAACGGGGTTTCTACTGACAGCGGGTTTCCATTTGTTGCTGGGAGCCATATTGCTGTTGGCCGGACTCCGGTATGATCCTCCGGAAAAAGACAACCAGCTCAGCATAGAAATTGAGCTGGAAGAAGAGCGCCCTCCTGAACCTGTACGGATCATTGCCGAACAGGGATCACAACCCCGTTCTCCCGAACCTGTCCCCGAAAAAGAACCCGAACTGGTACAACAAGCTGTCGTACCTGAAGAAGTGGAAGGAATACAGCGAACACAGGAAAGTACTATGGGAGAAACAGGCGATGTGGAAGTTGCAGATCCGGAACCACCCGTTATCAATGAAAGAGCCCTTTACAGAAGCCGGGACAAAGACACCCTTGCCGGTGAACAAACCGGAATACGGACAGATACCGACCGCCAGGCGGGACATGCGGCAGGGAATACGCAAACCGGGAATCCCGCCGGTCAGCCAACAGCCCAACTTGCCGGACGAACAGTCATAGGCAAACTGCCCTTACCTGAATATGCAGAAAACCTCTCCGGAAAAGTAGTCGTTAGAATACGGGTAGATACTTACGGTAAAGTAACCTCGGCTATCCCGGGTATTGAAGGCACAACAGTGCAAAACAAAACTCTTTGGGAAGCAGCCCGTAAAGCCGCCCTGGAAGCACGTTTTAATGTAAGCGGGTCTGCTCCTGCCATCCAGGAAGGAAAGATTACTTACATATTCACTTTGAAATAAGATTTATTCGTAACGAAGAGCTTCTATAGGATCTAACCGGCTGGCACGAACAGCAGGAATATATCCCGACAATATACTGACTACCAAACAGACTGCCACTCCAAGAAGCATCCAGACCCACGGAATGACAAAAGGCATTTTCATTCCCAGAGAGGTCAGATTACCAGCCAGAATCCCCAGAACTATGCCCCCGGCTCCTCCCAGTTGCCCTATAACGATGGCTTCAAACAGGAATTGTTGTTTTATAACCTTTGAAGTAGCACCCATGGCTTTGCGGGTTCCGATTTCCCGGGTACGTTCATTCACGGAAACCAACATGATATTCATCAGCCCTACTGCTGCACCCAACAATGTTATCAGACCAATAATAACAGCCACAATAGTTACGATCCGCATGGTTTCCATAGATCGTTCCAGCATATCTTCGCTTCTGTCTATACGAAAATCTGTTTCATCAGTAGGAGAAAGACGTCTGACCGTACGAAAAAGGATCTCCGCTTCTTCATAAGCATTTTGACTATTCTGACCTTCCCGGGGCTGAATTTTTATCTGGAAATTCATGTCGTCACCTCCGTATACGCTTCTGGCATTGCCCAAAGGAATAAACAGCTGTTTGTCTGCGCCTCCGCCAAAGGCAGCACCCTTTGACTTCAAAACACCAATAACCTGATAACGCCTTCCGTCCACATTAAGAAATTCTCCTATGGGATCCTGGTCCCCGAACAGAGACATCAGGCCGTATCCTATGACTGTGACAAAACCGGAAGAGTTCATTTCAAAAGATGAAAAAAGCCTTCCATCGGACAATTCCAGGGCATTAACCGGAAAGTAGTCCGGATTGGCCCCGATTATGGTAATGTCCGGATTTGTTTTTTCGGAACCGTAACTTGCTTCCAACATGGCAGCCGCAGTAGCGTATACGGCTATACGTGAAGGCACCTTGTAAGAATCGGAAAAGGCCATTGCCTGTTGATAGGTTATGGCAGGTTTGTTTCTGATCCTGCGACGAACTTCGGAAGACTGGCCTCTCAAAGATTGTGAGCGAATAGTAATGGTACTGGCTCCCATCCGGTTGAAACTGTCCGTAACCGATCCCTTGATAGCATCTATGGCTGTAAGAATACCCACCAGGGCCATAATGCCCACAGCTATCATCATAATGGTCAATATTGAGCGGAGTTTGTTTGTCTTAACCGCTGTCAGAGAAACACTTAAATTTTCCCGGAGTAATGGGGAGAAACGCAGAAAGGCCGGATACTTCATGATGCAATATTAAGAATTTTCACGTACATTTGCGGCTCAAATCATAAAAATAATGCAAACTAAAGACAGTTCTCCCGATCAGGGAGAGAATCAACGTTCCAAAAGGGAGCGTATCAGCAGCCGTTCTGAAGGGGAAAGATCCCCCGAGAGGTCCCGCCGTGAGGGCGGTTACGGCCATGACAGACCGCGCCGTGAAGGCGGGTATCAATCTGACAGACCGCGCCGTGAAGGCGGGTATCAGTCTGAAAGACCGCGCCGCGAAGGCGGGTATCAATCTGACAGACCGCGCCGTGAAGGCGGGTATCAGTCTGACAGACCGCGCCGTGAAGGCGGATACCGTTCTGACAGACCGCGCCGCGAAGGCGGGTATCAATCTGACAGACCGCGCCGCGAAGGCGGGTACCGCTCTGACAGACCACGCCGTGAAG
>DAOSXZ010000010.1:4391-16387 GCA_035380845.1 Bacteroidales bacterium
GCGGGTATCAATCCGACAGACCACGCCGTGAAGGCGGGTATCAATCCGACAGACCACGCCGTGAAGGCGGGTATCAATCCGACAGACCGCGCAAAACGGCTTTCAAAAAGCCTTTCAAAAAAGAGCCTTCAGCTCCGGAGCCCAAGCAACCGAAAGTTCCCGGAGAAGTCAGACTCAACAAATTCATTGCCAACTCCGGGCTGTGCTCCCGCCGGGAAGCAGATACATTCATCACCACAGGTTTGGTAACGGTAAATGGAGAAGTGGCAGATCAACTCGGCATTAAGATTAAACCCGAAGATGATATAAGGGTAAACGGAGAACGCATCAAAGGCGAACCCAAAACATACATTATAATGAACAAGCCCAGGGGATTTGTGACCACCATGCATGATGACCATGCTGAAAAATCGGTCATGGACCTGATCGCAGGGCAATGTGAACAACGCGTATACCCTGTGGGAAGACTGGATAAATCCACCATGGGTGTTCTTCTGTTCACCAACGACGGGGAGCTTACAGAAAAACTGACACATCCGTCATACAACCGTAAGAAAATATACCAGGCCCGGCTGGATAAAAATCTGAAAAAATCAGATATGGAACAACTGGTTCAAGGCGTAGAACTGGAAGACGGCCCAATGCACGTAGACATGATCTCGTACATTGACAATGATGAAAAAGAGATTGGCCTTGAAATCCACTCCGGTAAAAACCGTGTAGTCCGTCGTTTGTTTGAAGCACTGGGTTATAAGGTAAAAAAACTGGACCGTGTATATTTTGCAGGCCTTACCAAAAAGAATCTCAAACGCGGACAATGGCGTTTTCTTTCCCAGGAAGAAATAAACATGCTGAAAACGGGATTCTACGAATAACGTATTCATGACACATAAAGCAGGTTTTGTAAATATAATAGGCAATCCCAATGTAGGCAAGTCTACTTTGATGAATGCCCTGGTTGGTGAAAAATTATCCATCATTACCTCCAAGGCACAAACCACACGTCATCGTATTATGGGGATAGTGAACGAACCGGATTACCAGATCATTTATTCGGACACTCCCGGCATTCTCAAGCCCAACTACAGGCTTCAGGAAAATATGATGCAATTTGTAGATACTGCCCTGGGAGATGCCGATATTATTCTTTACGTAACAGATGTGGTGGAAACGGTTACCAAAAATCCGGAGTACATCCAAAAGCTCAATCGTATTGCCATTCCTGTATTAATAGTCCTGAATAAAATCGATAAAAGCTCCCAGGAAGAAGTCAAGGCTTTAATGGAACAATGGCATTCATTGGTCCCCAAAGCCGAGTTGTTTCCCGTCAGTGCGCTGGAACGCTTTAACCTGGAAGCTCTTTTTTCCCGTATCCTGGAATTGTTGCCCGAGTCTCCTCCCTGGTTTGAAAAAGACCGGTTTACGGATAAGAGTTTGCGATTCTTTGCTTCCGAGATTATCAGGGAAAAGATTTTTCTCAATTATTCACAGGAGATTCCCTACAGTGTGGAAGTCACTATTGAAGCGTTTATTGAGAACAACCAACGGTATGACATACGTGCAGTTATCAATGTAATGCGTGATTCACAGAAAGGGATCATCATTGGAAAACAAGGCAGTGCCCTTAAGCGTGTAGGCACACAGGCACGCCTTGATATGGAAGCATTCTTCGAGAAAAAAGTATTCCTGGAATTATTTGTCAAAGTCGTTCCCGATTGGCGCGAGAACAAGACCAGATTGAGGCAGTTCGGTTACTAACGGAACATATAAAACTTCGATAGCTTTTTGCAACACGTTGTCTATCTTTCCCAGGTATGGGTAAAAGCCTTTATCTTCCAGACGCGTATTTCTCCCAATATAAGCTTTGATCTGAGTTAAAAGGATAGTACCGCATTCATTCCATTGGGGTGAGACCGGATTAATTCCTTGTTTACGCAGGTAAACAATAAAGTCCTCCATAAGGGTGTTTTGCTCGAAAAATGCTTCCAGTTCTTCCAGGTTGGTGATAGAGGACAACTCTTTCCGGTGACGGTCGGCGTAATCCATACTGAAACGAATTGGCAAATTTTGCCGGGAGATTCGCAGGTAAAGATCGTTCACACCTACCGTATCCAGGGGAACAAATACATCGGGAATGATACCTCCGCCGCCATAGAGTACTTTCCCTGCAGCAGTTACATAACGTAATGAATCGTTCTTGGGAATGGAATCTTCCTGCATCAATTCTCCGTTCCTGTAACGTTCAATCAGATCATAGGCATATTCCTGTGTATTCTTTCCGTATGGTTTTTGAATGGACCTTCCCAAGGGGGTATAAAAACGAGCCACAGTAAGACGCAACCCGGAATTGTCAGAGAAATACACCGGTTCCTGTACCAATCCTTTTCCGTATGAACGTCTTCCCAAAATGGTTCCCCTGTCGTTATCCTGCAAAGCTCCGGCCATGATTTCGGAAGAAGAAGCAGAAGCTTCGTTTACCAGAACCGCTAATGGCATATCGTAACAAAAACCTCTTTTTTTCGTGAAAAAATCCTGTCTTTCCCGGTGAGTACCTTCCGTATATACAATCAGTTTGTTTTCATCCAGGAATTCTCCGGTAATTTTCAGCGCCTGGTCCAGATATCCTCCGGTATTGTCACGCAAATCAAAGATGACCTGTTTCATGCCCTGTTTCATAAGGTCGGCAATGGCTCCAAGCACTTCTGCGTAACTGGTCATGGAAAAACGGGATAATTTTATATATCCGGTTATGGAGTCGGCCATATAGGCAACATCTACACTGTGAACCGGAATTTTGTCCCTGATAATGGAAAAGCGGATGGGTTCTTTTTCTCCGTAACGTTTTACCCAAACGTCAACCAGGGTTCCTTTGGGCCCTTTTAACAGACTGACTATGGAATCCTGGGGCAACCCCACTCCGGCAATGGTTTGGGTGTCAACTTTTATGATTTTGTCTCCGGGCTGCAATCCCATTTTTTCAGACGGGCCTCCCACAACTACATTGATTACTGTTGCCGTATCCTGTGGAACATTGAACACAATGCCGATTCCTTCAATATTGCCCCTTAGTTCTTCATCCGCCGATCGCAATTCGTCCGGGGACAGGTAAATAGAGTGCGGATCCAGTTCTTCCATTATATAGGGAAGTGTTTTCTCAATAAAATCTTCCACATTTACCGAATCCACGTAATTGTTTTCAATCTGGTTCAGTATCAATTCCAGTTTGGACCATTCCCGCCCTAATTTTCCATTGCCGGTTGCGCCCTGATCTCTGTAGACCTGCCATCTGAGAATCCCCGCTATCACCAGGGCAATCAATATGATAAGGACAATGGTTCCTGTCCTTCTTGTCTTTCTTTGTTCTTCCATTTTTTACATTTTATCTACCCGGACACCCGCACGTTTCAACAGATCTATGCCTTCCTGCAACCGGTAATCGTCACGGTATACTACACGTACAATACCTGCCTGTATGATCAGCTTGGCACATTCAATACATGGAGAGGCCGTTATATATATGGTAGCTCCTTCACTGCTGTTGTTACTCCTGGCCACCTTGGTAATGGCATTTGCTTCTGCATGCAGCACATAAGATTTGGTACTGCCGTCCTCGTTTTCGCAGACATTTTCAAATCCGCGCGGTGTCCCGTTATAACCGTCAGATATTATCATCCGGTCTTTTACCATTAGGGCACCCACCTTTCTGCGTTCGCAATAAGAATTCTGAGCCCATATCTGCGCCATTTCCAGGTAATGAAGGTCAAACTGAGTCTGTTTATCCATTGTATAAGAATCGTTTAATACTTCTTTTAGGTGTTTTTTCAAATTCTTCGGGCACTATTCGAACTTTGGATATCTGGCAATATTTTGGCAATTCCAGGTTGATCTGGGCCCGCATGGCTTCCATGGTGCTGTCCATGGCAGAGTCGGGTAAACCATCGGCAGCCGCTTTTTCAAAATCCGGATATACCAGGGCAACCAGTTTGCCGTCTTCCATAATCACAAGGCATTCGCTTACATACGACATGTTGTTGATGGAGCTTTCAATTTCTTCCGGGTATATATTCTGCCCGTTAGGTCCCAGAAACATGGTTTTGGAACGGCCCTTGATGAACAGGTATCCGTCTTTGTCCATGGTTCCCATATCCCCGGTTTTCAGCCATCCGTCCTCTGTAAAGATATCTTCTGTAGCTACCGGGTTTTTATAATATCCCAACATGACATTGTCTCCTTTTAGCTGTATTTCTCCCGGGACAGACAGGGGATCGTGGGAATCTATGCGTATGGTCATCCTGGGAGCTGCTTTGCCGCAAGAATACAACGGCCTTTTATTCCAGGCTGCATAGGAGACTATTGGCCCGCATTCGGTTAGTCCGTACCCTACCGTAAAAGCCAGGTTTATGCTTTTGAGGAAAGGCTCTACTTCATGATTCAACGGAGCGCCTCCAATGATGATCTCAACAAAATCTCCACCGAAAGCTCTAACCAGCTCGTCATGGATGCGCTTTTTGATTTTCTGATCAATAAAAGGCATTCTCAACATCACCTTTATAGACGGACGTTTGAGCAGGGGCAGAAGTTTTTGTTTGTATATTTTTTCAATGATCATGGGAACGGCAATGATCACCTTGGGTTTCACGTTTTGAAATGCTTCGGCAATTACTTTGGGAGAAGGTGTCCTGGTCAGAAAATGCACATGACACCCGCTGCTTAGTTCAAAAATCAATTCAAACATCAAACCGTACATATGGGCAGAAGGCAACATGGATACCACTTTGGCCCCGTTGCTGACCTGGGGTAATACCTCCCAGCCAAAAAGCACATTCGAAAGCAGGGAACGGTAAGGCAGCATAACGCCTTTTGAAAAACCGGTAGTGCCACTTGTATAATTGATTAGCACCAGCTCCTCGGGATCATCTTTATGGAATCTCACATCTTCCGGCTTCATGCCATCGGGATAGATCTGGTTGAACATGGGTTCAATGTTCTTCCTGATGCTTTCAATTTCATGATCCGGTGTGTAAAGAATGTCAAAATCATTCAATCCTACGATGGCTTCCAGATTGGGCATCTCCATTTCGCTCAGCCCTTCCCATACCTGCTCTCCCACAAAGAAGATCCGTGCATCGGAATGATTTACCAGGTGTTGGATATTTCCCGGTTTGAACTCATGTAAAATGGGAACCACAACGGCTCCGTATGTAACGGTAGCCAGGAACGCAACAGCCCAATTGGCCTGGTTCCTGCCGCATAATGCCACTTTATCTCCCTTCTTCAATCCGCATTTCTCAAAGCCTATATGGATCATCCTTACACGACGTACCAGATCATGGTAATAAAGTGTTTCCCCGTGAAAATCCGTCAGGGCTTTGAAATCCCAGTATTTTTTGAAACTTTTCTCAAAAAGTTCATTCAGGGATTTGGTATTAAAAATGTCCTGATTCATAATATACTATTTGAAGGTTATCCAAAAACTTGTAAATCACATAAATGACGGTACATGCCCTCATTCGCCAGCAATGTTTCATGGGTTCCTCTTTCAACAATCATACCCTTGTTCATCACTACAATTTCATCTGCATTTCTTATTGTAGACAGCCTGTGTGCAATAATCACTGTAGTACGGTTCTTCATCAACTTAGTCAAGGCTTCCTGTACCATCTTTTCGCTTTCCGTATCCAGGGCCGAAGTAGCTTCGTCCAGGATCAAAACGGGAGGATTCTTCAACACGGCCCGGGCAATGGCTATGCGCTGACGCTGTCCTCCTGATAATTTGCCGCCCCTGTCTCCTATGTTGGTATCATAGCCTTGTTCCATATCCATAATAAAATCATGAGCATTGGCAATCGCGGCAGCACGTCTGACGGCTTCAAATGGCACATTTTCCAAACCAAAGGTAATATTATTTGCTACAGTATCGTTGAACAGGATGGCCTCCTGTGTCACAATGCCCATCAAACCTATCAAATCTTTGGGTTGATACCTTTTGATATTGATTCCGTCCAGCAATATTTCTCCTTCCCGGACATCATAAAAGCGCGGTAACAAATCTGCCAAAGTGGTTTTACCGGCTCCGGACGGTCCCACCAGTGCAATGATTTTTCCCTTGGGAATAATCAGGTTGATATCGCGCAGGACATAGGGATCGGTGTTTTCATAGCGGAAACTCACGTTACGGTATTCCAGCGATTCCCTGAAATTTTTCACCGGAAGGGCTTTTGGATCTTTTTGAATTTCAACGGGGACATCCATTATGGCAAAAATACGGTGTGCAGATACCATTCCTTTCCGGATCATGGCATACGCTTTTGTAATGGATTTGGCAGGTTCAAGTACCCGCCAGTAAAACCCGATATAAACCACAAACTGGGGCCAGCTCATACCCAGTTGACCGTGAACCTGGAGCCATCCTCCGTAAAATAAAATGGCCGCCGCTACGGCAATCCCCAGGAATTCACTCAGCGGCGAGGCCAGTTCCTGACGGTTATACAACCTTTTTGTAGCCTGTCTGTGCTGATCGTTAATGATTCCAAAACGATCTCTGACATACTGTTGCGCATTGAATGCCTTAACAATCCGGCTGCCGGATATGGCTTCCTCAAAATGACTCAGTAATTTTCCCAGGAGGCTTTGAGACACTTCGGCTCCGGAACGCAACGCCCGGGTTATTCTTCCTATGAGTAAAGCAGAAATAGGTAATGTTAACAATGTAACCAGTGTCAGTTTGGGACTCATGTAAAAAAGCATGGAAAGAAATCCCAGGATAAGCAAGGGATCACGGAAAATCACATGAAATGAACTGGCCACAGAGTTTTGTACCTCGTTGACATCGTTTGAAATAGATGACAGCAGGTCCCCTTTCCGTTGCTTGTGAAAATAGCCTATGTGCAACCGGCTGATTTTGCGAAACAGATCGTCCCTGACATTTTTCATCAGGCGGGTTCGCACGCTTACCAATACACGTTGGGAAAGGTAATGGGTAATATTGGATAACAAAGAAGCCGCAAGCAATGACACTGAAACGTAGACCAAGGCCATCATGATCCCGTCCTGTGTCTTGATCATTAGTAAAAAGTACTTGAAAACAGCTGCCACATAAGAAAGGGAAAAACTGTATTCGGGCCGGATCAATTCACCTGTCAATGTGTCAGGTTCAAACAACACAGTCAGTAATGGAGCTATAAGTGCATAATTGGCAATCCCAAAGAGAACGCTGAAAACGGACAACACCAGATAGGCGGGCCAATATCTTCCGTACGGTTTCCCGTATGCCAATATGCGCAGGAAGGATTTCATCAATCTTTTATTTCTTCGTAATCAATGTAATCTCCCGTATTCTTATCTATACGTTTTTTGCGGGGGTTTTTAAGGTTGCTTTTTTGTTGGTTCTGTTGATTTTGAGGGTTTTGCGGGCTTTGTCCGCGTCTTTGCATTTGCCGGATCTTCATTGCTAAAAGCCAGGGGATCAGGCGCATTAACAAGAATCCTCCCAGTATTATTATGAAAAGAATCGTAAAAAAAGTCATTTTAATTGAGCATTATAACAAGGGGTTTACCTTCAATAGTTGTGCCGCGTAGCTCATAAGGACCGGAAATTTCTATTTCAGCGGCCGGATCCAGGCAATCTTTCTGTGTGACCATGGCTCGAATCTGTCCTTCCTGCGATAATACTATTGTCTGACTATTCGTGTATATTATCCACGTGCCGGTTTCCCCGGTTTCTACGTAGCGCGGCTTTCCCGTCAGGTAATCAGGGATCAAAAAATCGTTCCATCCCCGGAGCCCGACTCCGGACCGGTTGTAACAACGCAACACATTATCCTGGTGAACCAACAGAATCAGGTAATCTTTATTTCCTCGCGGATCAAAAACATAGGGACCATAAAGAATACTGTTTGTATACGCCCGGGGATACGGAGACACATTTCGTCCCAGCCTGTCCAATAAATACAATCTGTTGCCAATAGCAAACAACATTTGTAATTTGTTGTTTTTCAAATAATCTATCTGTTCAGGCCTGTCCTGTATGGTTCCTTCCATTGTCTTTTCCCACAACGTTTTTCCTATATGATCCCTGAGTATGAGTCTGCATTCGGGCCATGGTGTCTGGTACAGCTGATTATCTTTCCGGGTGAAATGATTAAATACAGTATACGGCGGGCCTTCCCGTACCAGGGAATCCTGAACCAATCCGCGCCGCAACCGGCTTGTCTGTTGCCTGGGGATCAGAGGAGAAGTTTCCAGTGAATCTCCGTAAACGGATAGATGCGTATACATGCGATCCCCCAACGCGGAAAACTGCAGAAAAACAAACTGTGCATTGTACATTCTCCATTCTCTGAGTCTGTCTGCATACCTTTTATCCATAACAGGTTCCAACAGATCCATGCCCACCGAAGGTTGCAGGAACAATGTCAGATTGGAGGCATTCATATAACTTGCCGAGATCTTTGTTCTGCCTACTGCATCTGCCAGTGAATGATAATTTCCGCTCCGGTGTTTATTCATAATATCGTTCAAAAGATCTTGTGGTCCCAACAAAATACAGGATCCAAGGTAACAATAATGATCTGCCTTGCACAAACTGAATGCCGGTCCAAAAATGTCTTGCAAAAGACCTGGTTTTGGATTTTCCATCACTTTGCCTTCTTCCTGTTTACCCAACAGGGCAAACTGAATCCTGGCCTGATGTATATACCGGGAATGGATCACACTTATCCATTGAGCATTGCTTCTGAAAGGGATGCAAGCCAGAGATACTTCTGTGGGATACAAGAGGTTGAACCATTCCAACGTTTCGCCACCTGGACTTTTTCTGTTTTTCTTATGTAATTCAAGATACGTGGCATAACTGTCCAGGTATGTCTTCAAATCTGACAATCCCAGGAACATACCTGCAAGAGTAGCTGCAGGCAACACCTCCGGAGCCATTATAGATTGAGTTTGCTGACCTGCAAGCGTGGCAAAGTAATGCTCCTGTCCATTGGGAAGCATGGAATACCCGTCCATTCTTACCTGGTTCTTCTCTATAAATCCGTCCAATACAGTCCAACCGGCAGTAGTACTCAAAAAAGCCGCGTACTTTTGAAGGGGAACGCCCAGGTAGGCTGCAAAAAGCGAGGGAATCCGCGCATGTGAAAAAAAAGTCCTCACGGGTTTTGAAACCGGGGTTTCTTCCACCAAACGGGCAAATTCGGGATTGTCCATCAGGGACGTCCCGTTTTTCAAATGCCGCAGGGAGGATTCCAGAACAACCAGTGAAGATGAAACAATCAGCACATCGGTAACATAAGCTGCATATACACTTTGATCTTCATTTTCTCCATAAAATGTATAAATGGTTTGCCCGTCGTAAGATCTTGTTTTATAAGGAATGCCTGTTGAATCTATATAAGAGGACCACCATTGCGGATCACGTGCCTCTGAGCCGGAAACGCAAAACAGCGTACTCAACGTATTTTTGGCAGAAGGATGAAGCGAGCATAATGCCTCGGCTTTGTCCTTTCCGGGAAATTCCGGAGTTGTTGTTTCTTTGAAAGTTTTCAAAAACCGGCCTAAGCCTTCTTCGGGATGAAAAAACCGCTCCAGGTTCCCCCCGGGAACCAGAATATTACCGGTCAGGGTGTTTACCTGGCTGAAATGCTGTACCAGAACAGCATCCAGGGGAACTGCACGGTACGTGTCATTCCTGACCGTGTGGTTAGATGGTTCCCTGAAAAGCATCAAATAGCCAATGACGGAAGCCCCGGCTAAAAAGAGAGACAACAGACTTAAAAATATGATGGTACGTTTTCGCATAAACGACAAAGATAAAACATCAGTTGGCAACCTCAACTAAAAATTTTATCCTTACCAACCTCACTTCTTCTTCAGTATACTCGGATCCCAGTTCTTTAACGGCTTCTGACAAAGATTCGGATTGTGCTTCGTAGCGAAAATAATCGAATATGTTTTCCAGTTTATCATCGTCAATGGCCTGTTGCAGGTAATAATCAATATCAAGTTTGGTTCCTGAATTAACAATAACTTCTATTTCTTCCAGCAATTCATCCATTGTCAGTCCTTTGGCATCGGCAATATCTTCAAAATCCATTTTACGATCTATGCTCTGAATGATATAGACCTTATTTACAGATTTATTTATCACAGATTTAACAACCATATCCTGAGGACGTACAATTTCGTTCTCTTCTACATATGTATTGATGAGCTCTACAAACGGTTTCCCGAATTTTCTGGCTTTCCCTTCACCCACTCCCTGACAATGTACCAATTCCTCAATCGTAACGGGATATAGGATTGACATATCTTCCAGGCTTATGTCCTGGAAAATGACAAAAGGAGCCAGTTTTAACTTGTGAGCCATATCCCGGCGAAGGTCCTTGAGCAGGGCCATCAAAGTAGTATCACCACCTCCACCCCCGGCTTTGGCTGCCGTATCTGATGCATCCGTTTCCTCTTCCATTTCCCTGTCTTCAAAAAGCATCAGGGAAGATGGATTCTCCAGGAATGCTTTTCCTGCCGGAGTTACAGACAAAGCCCCGTATTTTTCTATTTCTTTATCCAGAAAATGGTGGATCAGTCCCTGCCGGAGGACTGCATTCCAGAAATGGGCAGATCTGTCCTTTCCCATACCGAAGATATCCAGTTTGTGATGCTGGTAGGATTTGATCATGGCATTGGAGACACCGGCAATAATATTGGCAACATGTTCTGCATTGAACTGTTCCAGGGATTTTTCCACCGCTTCCAGAGCCAGGCACATTTCTTCCTGTCCGTCAAACTGCTTTTTGGGATGCATGCAATTGTCACAATTCTTACAATTGTCTTGCAGGTAATCTTCCCCGAAATAATTCAATAGAATTTTTCTGCGACAAACATTGGTTTCAGCATATGCCACTGTTTCCATAAGCAGCTGTTTGCTAACTTCCTGTTCTGCTATGGGTTTGCCCTGTTTGAATTTTTCCAGTTTCTGAATGTCCTTGTAACTGTAAAAAGCAATGCATTTGCCTTCTCCTCCGTCGCGTCCTGCCCTGCCGGTTTCCTGGTAATACCCTTCCAAAGATTTAGGGATATCATAATGTATGACAAACCTGACATCCGGCTTGTCAATACCCATTCCGAACGCAATAGTTGCCACAATTACATCAATGTCTTCCATCAGGAACTGATCCTGGGTTTTTGACCGGGTAGCCGCATCCATACCTGCATGGTAAGGCAGTGCGCGGATCCCGTTTACCTGTAAAAACGATGCGATCTCTTCCACCTTTTTGCGGCTCAGGCAATATACTATACCGCTTTTCCCCTGATTCTGACGAATGAACTTAACCAGCTCTTTATTCACATTAACCTTGGGTCTGACTTCGTAATAGAGGTTTTCGCGGTTAAAAGACGTTTTAAAAACACGTGCGTCCATCATGCCCAGATTTTTCTGTATATCCTGCTGTACCTTTGGCGTTGCCGTTGCAGTAAGTGCAATGATGGGAGCTTTTCCTATCTCTTTTACAATGGGACGGATCCTTCTGTATTCCGGACGGAAATCATGTCCCCACTCAGAGATGCAGTGCGCTTCATCTATAGCATAAAAAGAAATGTTGACCTGTTTGAGAAGGTGAATGTTTTCTGTTTTGGTAAGAGATTCGGGAGCTACATATAGCAATTTTGTTTTTCCTGCAAGCAGGGATTCCCGTACTTCCACCACCTGGGTTTTACTCAGGGACGAGTTAAGAAAATGAGCCACCCCGTAATTGTCACTTGAAAATCCGCGAATGGCATCAACCTGATTCTTCATCAAAGCTATAAGGGGGGATATAACCACAGCGGTGCCCTCCATCAGAATGGCGGGTAACTGGTAACACATAGACTTCCCTCCGCCTGTGGGCATAAGCACAAAAGCATCGCCCCCGTTCATTAAATGGGTGATGATTTCTTCTTGTTGGCCTTTGAATGAGTTGAAACCAAAATGCTTTTTCAGCTGAAAGTGCAATTCAGATGAA